>JASHQA010000108.1 GCA_030037785.1 Streptosporangiaceae bacterium | reverse complement strand
GGGTCTGCCGAGGTCGGCGGCGGGTCCGCTGGAGCGCGCCGCGGATCTGCCGCGGCGACCCGCGACGCCACTGCCACCGCCGGTAATCCGGGTGCTGCCGGGCGCGCCGGAGTCAGCTAACATCGCCCGGCGGCTCGCGCAGGACCTGCTCGGCGACGGGCATCCCGCCGCCGACACCGCCATGCTGCTCGTCAGCGAGCTGGTGACCAACTCCGTGCTGCATAGCGAGTCGCGGCGACCAGGAGGCACGGTGACCGTCGCGCTGTGCGCCGGGCCGACGAGCGTGCTCATCCAGGTGCGCGACGACGGCGGCCGGTCCGGACCGCAATTGCTCACCACCATGCAGGCCAGCACTGCGGCGGGCGCCGAGCACGGTTACGGGCTGCTGCTCGTCGACGCGCTGGCTGAGACCTGGGGCGCGATCACGACCACCGACGGCAGGGTGACCTGGTGCCGCCTCGCAGTCGCGCAGCGGGGCGACGCTGAGGGTGATCAGCCCAGCCCAGCGGTCGGAATGGGGGCCGATGCGCGTCCTTACCAGCCGCCTCCGTGAGCGAACATCGCGACGACGCTGGCGGCGGCGAAAATGAGCATCAACGGCACCGCGATCGCGACGGAGCTGACTTTGAGCAAGAACCAGGCGGCGGCTTCGGTGATTCTCAGTGCCGACTTCACGCGTTCTGCGGTGCTGACACCGGTGCCGGCGGCCGCCCAGTAGCCGACGACCGCTGACCCGGCGAAACAAAGGTTTAACAAGCCAGGCGGGCAATCTGGGCCTTTGTGCGGCCGGCGTAACGGTCAGGAAACCTGCCCGAAACGAGCGCATGGGACACATGAACGGTACCTGACAACCGAAGCGGTCGGCTGGGACCGTGCTGGTCGCAGACGCCTGGCTCCCCGGCAGCCCTTCGCTTCAGCCTCTGGAGGCGGAGAGAGTGGATCCCTACGCGAGCTGGCTTGTCTCAGGTGATAACGCCTGGCAGATGACAGCAGCAACGCTCGTCGGTCTGATGAGCATCCCCGCGCTCGCAGTGCTGTACGGCGGCATCGTGCAACGGAAATGGGCCGTCAACACCATGATGATGGTGTTCAGCGCGTTCTGCATGACGCTGATCGTGTGGGTCTTGTGGGCCTTCAAGATGGGCTTCGGCGACTCGTGGATCTCGACGTACGTCGGCAAGCCGTCGTCGATCCTGGGCGTGGCCGGGGAGCAGGCGCAGGCAGTCATCCCGTCGCTCAAGGGGCTGATGCCGAACTTCCGGTTCCCTGAGGGCTCGCTCGCCTACTTCCAGTTCGTGTTCGCCGCGATCACTCCGATCCTGTTCATCGGCAGCGTGGTCGGCCGGATCAAGTTCAAGGTCTGGGTGATCTTCGTCCCGCTGTGGATCACGTTCGCCTACGCCGTGAACGCGTTCCTGCTGTGGGGCGGCGGCTTCTGGGCCCAGAAGGGCGCGCTGGACTTCTCCGGTGGTTACGTCATTCACCTGGCCGCCGGCGTTTCCGGCTTCGTCGCGGCGGCGATGGTCGGACCGCGGCTGGCCAAGGACCGCGAGAAGGGCGTTCCGAACAACCTGCTGTTCATCGCCGTCGGCGCCGGAATCTTGTGGCTCGGCTGGAACGGCTTCAACGGCGGTGACCCGTACTTCGCCGGCGCGGACGCCACCGCTGCCGTGGTCAACACGAACCTGGCCACCGCGTGCGCGATGATGACCTGGATCTTCATGGACATGTTCCTCGGCAAGGAGAAGAAGCCGACCTTCCTCGGCGGCGTGAACGGCATGATCTGCGGCCTCGTCGGCATCACGCCTGCCGCCGGTTATGTCAACGGCGTCGGCGCCATCGTGATCGGCGTGCTCGACGCCGCGCTCGTCTGGATGCTGTTCGGCTACCTGCCGCGCAAGGTCTGGCCGTTCAACAAGGTCGACGACGCACTGGGCGTCGTGTACACGCACGGCTTCGCCGGCCTGATCGGGGGCCTGCTGGTCGGCTTCCTCGCCGACCCGCAGATGATCGTGTACATCGGCCTCGGCAAGACGCCGTCGGTATCCGGCGTGGGCTTGTTCTACGGCCACCCCAGGCAGCTGCTGATCCAGGCGGGTGCAGCACTGACGGTCATCGTCTGGGACGGCGTCGTCACCTACGTCATCCTGCGCGTGATCAAGTTCTTCACGCCGCTGCGGTACCCGGACGCGATCCTGGTGGCCGGCGACGTGCTCGCGCACGGCGAGGTCGCCTACCCGATGGAGGAGCCGGACGCCCCGACCGAGTTCGCGGCGATCCCGGGTGAGCCCGATCCCGCGCAGCATCACGCGGCGCTGAGCGACGGAGCGGGACCGACGGAGCGAGAAAAGGTCTGATCCGCCCGAGGGCGGTCGACTGGGCCGGCGGCGTGGCACCGTCGCCGGCCCAGTCGTGGCTGACGGCAGTCAGTGACCGCGGAACGCCTCTTCCAGCCACCAGGAGCCGCGCTCGGACGTGACCTTGGCGTCGACGAGGATCGGCCGCGGCGGCCGGGCTTCGAGCCAGTCCCTGACCGGTTCGAGGTCGGCCACCGAGCGGACGGTCACGGCGTCGCAGCCGAATCCGCGTGCGATGGCAGCCAGGTCAGCGGCCGGGAAGCGAACGGTGTCGAGCGGGTGCCCGTCCGGCCCGAAATGGTGCACCTCCGCCCCGTAGGCCTGGTCGTCGTAGACAACGATGACCATCGGCAGCGCCAGCCGGACGGCGGTCTCCAGCTCGCTGATGCCCATCAGTGCCCCGCCATCGCCGAGCGCCGCGACGACGAGCCGGTCCGGCCGCGCGATCGCCGAGCCGATGGCCGACGCCAGGCCAAGGCCGATGGACTGGTAGGCCTGGGTGAAGCAGAAACCGTCCGCATCGGGGACGGACAGGAACATGGCCGGATAGCCCATGAAGTTGCCGGAGTCCACCGCCACGATTCGTTCGTCGGGCAGCATGTCGTCCAGCCCGATAGTGAGGGAACGGGGATCGATTCGATCTCCGTCGCTCGTGTCGTCGAACGGGACGTCGCGCCACCGGATCGCGCCGGTCAGCCGGTCGCGGAGCGCGGCCGACCGGTACCCGGCGCCGGGTGACCCGGCGCTTCGCGCTGGTTCCCTGTCGAGCAGCTCCGCGACGGCGCTGGCGGTCAGCGCGACGTCGCCGACGACGCCGACCCGGACCGGGCGGTGCGCTCCGATCGCCCGCTCGTCCACGTCCACCTGAGCGACCGTGGTGCTCGCGCCGATCAGGCTGCCGTGCCGGGTCGTCCACATGTTCAGCGAGCAGCCCCAGCCGACGAGCACGTCCGCGGCGCCGATCAGCTCGGCCGCGAGCGGCGACGCGAAGCCACCGCTGACGTCCAGATCCCAGGGGTTGCCGCGGAACAGGCCCTTGGCCGCTGCGGAGGTAGCCAGCAGCGCGCCGCACGCGTCAGCCAGCCGCTCCAGCGCGGCCCTGGCCGCCGCGCTGCGGGCGCCCCGGCCGGCGATGAACACCGGCCGGGCGGCCCGGGCCAGCGC
>JASHQA010000107.1 GCA_030037785.1 Streptosporangiaceae bacterium | reverse complement strand
CAAGCCCGGCACCATGTTCATCGCCCAGCCCGACATCCCCGTGCCGCTGGCCATTGACTTCCCGTTCCCCGCCTGGGCAACCCGGCCCGCCGAGAAGGGCGCCTGGGCGGGCGTGGACGACGGACCCGCGGCGCCAGCCGACCCGTTCGCCACCATCCCCGGCGCCCGCGACGACCCGCCGCCCTTCTGAGCCATCGCGCCTGCGGTGCTTCTCGCCACTTCCTGACATCGTCTCTGCAGGTCGCCGCGCGACGCCTCCGGCAATCCGCGTATCGGCGCAGGAAGTCTGCCGCAGTCAGTCGATTGTAGTTTCTATCACTGGCGAGAACTGTCGGTGCCAATCGATAACATGATTGAAGACAGACAGAGGGCTGGAGGGAGGGGTCGTGAGCACAGATTCGGAGCGGGCGCGGATCCGAAGCTGGGTCGACTCTCCCCAGGCCCGTCCAGCCAGCGATACGCGGGTCCGAGACGCTCTGGGCGCCGGGTTCACCCACGACGTCAGCGGCGGCTACCGGGAGCTCGGCGCCCGCGGATTCGAGGGCGGCGGCCCTGCTGATGTGATGGCGCCGTGTTCTGTGCTCGCGGAGCTGACCGGCCAGGCACTCGAGGCGGGTGTCGAACGGCTGACCGACGATGAACTTGTCGGGGTGCTGCGAGCCGCCCGCCGGGTCGCGTCCTGGCAGCAGGCAGTGGAGCTGGCGGCCGTCGCGGAGCTGGCGGAGCGGCGGGTCGCGGAGCCCTCCGGTCAAGGTCCGCGTCCAGCGGAACGGGTATCAGCGGAGGTGGCCGCGGCGCTGACGCTGACGAGCCGCGCCGCTGACGCTGAGGTGGCGCTGGCCAGCGGCCTGTCGCGGCTGGACGCGGTTGGCACGGCGCTGCGCAGGGGGGAGATCGATCTTGCGAGGGCGTCGGTCTTCGTTGCGGAGCTTGCCGGTCTGGACTCGCTGCTGGCGTCGGTACTGGCCGACCGACACGTCTTCGGCGCAGGCGGGCGGACGACGGCGCAGCTGCGACAGCTGCTGCGCCGCGCCGTGCTTGCTGAAGACCCGGAGGCGGTGCGCAGACGTCAACGGGCTGCCCGCCAGGATGCACGCGTGGAGACCTGGCCAGAGGGATCGGGCAACGGCGCGATCGCTGGCCGGGAGCTGCCAGCCGATCGCGCGATCCTGGCCGACCGCCACATCCGAGCGCTGGCCAGGGCACTTCAGCAGGCGGGTATGCCCGGCACGCTGGAGCAGATCAGTGCGGAGGTCTTTCTCGCCCTGCTGACCGGGCAAGCACCGGGGTCGCTGCTGGGATCGACCGGTCAACAGGGAGATGTTGCGTACCCGGCCGCTGCCCAGCCGCCGCCCGAGCCTGCGCCGGGCCGGTCCTGGCCGACCGGCCCACTGAGCACGGTGCACCTGACTATGCCGCTCAGCACGTGGCTGTCCATCAGCGACAGGCCCGGTGAGGTGGCCGGTTACGGCGCCCTGGACGCGTGGAGCTGCCGCGGCCTGGCCAGCACGCTGGCCGGTCAGTCCGGCACCCGCTACTGCCTGACGGTAACGACTCCTGACGGCTACCCGCTCGGTCACGCCTGCACCCGCACACCTCCCCCGGGAGCAGCACAGCCTCCGCCATCACAGTCGGGACCAGAACGTGCTCCGCCCCGAGGTGGTCCGGACGACGCGATCCCGGCGTCGGCCGCAGCATGGGTCGGCGGCCTCACCGTCCACTGGCTGGAAACCGGCGCGTGCTCGCACCCGCGCCAGACGCCCGCTTACCGCCCTGGTCGACTGCTGGAGCACCTGGTCAAGGCCCGCAACCCCACGTGCACCGCGCCCGGCTGCCGTCGGCCAGCCCAGCGCTGCGACATCGATCATGTCGTGCCGTACCACCAGGGCGGACGCACGTGCGAGTGCAACACTCACCCAGCCTGTCGCCGGCACCACCGGTGTAAAGGCAGCCGAGGCTGGCAACTGGCCATGCCCGAGCCGGGCATCTTGGCCTGGCAGCTGCCGCATGGCCGCACCTATGTGACCCGCGCCGATCCGTACCCCATCTAGGCCGGAGTCGTCGGCCAAGTGCGCTGGAATTGTCGGCTCACATCCCTAAGCTGGGCGCGCGGGATGAGCGAGGAGCGCAATGGATCACGCTGACGTAGAGCGGCTTCGCGATCGGCATCCGGCGTGGCGACTGCTTCGCGCTGTCAACGCGCCGCTCGTGCTGGCCTTCCTGGGAAGGTTCTTCGTCGAGGACAACAACGGAGCTACCGCTGCGTCGGCCCTGGCTGCTGCGCTGGACGACGAGCTGTATGCGCTCAACGCGCCCGATCCGGCTGTGCCGCGCTATCCGAAGCCCGCCACCGAGTATCTCGAGGACTGGGCCCACGCCGAAGCCGGCTGGCTGCGCCGCTTCTACCCGGTCGGGTCCGAGGAGGTGCACTACGACGCCACGCCGGCGTTCGAGAAAGCCTACGGGTGGGTGACGGGCCTAGCCGTCCGCCCGTTCGTCGGTACGGAGTCGCGCCTGCATACGGCCGTCGAGTTGCTGCGCCAGATCGTCCACGGCGCAGAGACCGACCCCCAGGCGCGGCTGGCCGAGCTGCACAAGCGCCGCGACGCCATCGACCGCGAGATCGCCGAAGTCGAGTCCGGCAACCTGACCGTCCTCAGTCCGACCGCGCTGCGCGACCGGTACCAGCAGTTCGCCGCGACCGCGCGCGACCTGCTCTCGGACTTCCGCGAGGTCGGGGAAAACTTCCGCGGTCTGGACCGCGCCGCCCGCGAGCGGATAGCGACGTGGGAGGGCAGCAAAGGCGGCCTGCTCGCCGACCTGGTCGGCAGCCGCGCCGACATTAACAGCTCAGATCAAGGACGCAGCTTCCAGGCATTCCACGACTTCCTGCTGTCAGAGGCCAGGCAGGACGAGCTGGCAGACTTGCTCGCCCGGGTGCAGTGCATGCAGGACATCGCGGCCGACCGGCGGCTGCGAACGGTTCACCATGACTGGTCCGAGGCCGCCGAGCGCACGCAGCGGACCGTCCGGCAGATCTCCGAGCAGTTGCGGCGGTTCCTGGACGATCAGGTGTGGCTGGAGAATCGTCGCGTGCTCGATCTGGTCCGCTCCATTGAGGGAGCGGCACTCGCCTGCCGCGACGATCCACCGGCTATCGGTCTGGCGGTCGACCAGCCTGGCGTCGGGATCGTCCTGCCGTTCGAGCGACCGCTCTATGATGCCCGGCCCGCCGCTTCCGTCGAGAGTCTGCTCGACCCGGATGCCGACGCCGAGGTCGACGCCACCGCCCTATTCGGACAGCCCTTTGTCGACCAGGCGCGGCTGGCCGACAACATCCGGTCAGCCGTCCCCGAGCGAAGCTCGGCGCTGCTCAGCGACATCGTCGATGTCTACCCGCTCGAGCAGGGTGCCGCCGAGGTCGTCTCCTACCTCGCGCTGAACGAGGACGACCTCGACGTGGCGGTGGACGAGGGGGACGAGACATACATTGACTACACCCACGGCGGCGTCGACCGGCGGATGCGAATGCCGAAGGTGACGGTTACGCGGCGATGAGGACTCCAGAAGAGCACGCCACGGCTGCCGCGATCATCCAGCTGATGCGCAGCGTTGTGTACCGAGAGCACGACGAGGCGACGTGGACCACCCTGGACCGCAACGCTTCCGCCGTACGGGACCACTTCGCCGCGGTGGGCGTCGACGTCGTCGTCGATGACACGGAGGGCTACGCCTACCTGAAGACCCGGCCGGAGGCAGATGGCGAGGAGCCGCTACCGCGGCTGGTACAACGGCGAACGCTGACCTACAACGTGAGCCTGCTGCTCGTCTTGCTCCGCAAGCGGCTAGTCGAGTTCGAGACCTCCGGCGCTGAAGGCGCGCTCGTGGTCAGCCGCGATCAGGTTGTCGAGATGCTGCGGCTGTTCCTCGCCGAGTCGACCAACGAGGCTCGCGTCATCGATCAGGTCGATACGACCATCCGCCGGGCAGCAGAACTGGGATTCCTGCGCCAGCTGCGCGGCCGAACTGATCAGTGGGAGGTGCGCCGGATACTCAAGGCGTACGTCGACGCACAGACACTCTCGGACTTCGCCGGCAAGCTCGCCGAGTACGCGGGAGCCAGCGCGCGTCCAGCAGGGGGCAGCGATGACTGACGCGCTGTTCTCCGCAGTAGAGCTCGGAACCGGCGGCACGCGAGCCGGCTACCGGCTGCACCGGCTTGAGGTCTTCAACTGGGGCACCTTCGACAAGCGCGTATGGCGCCTGTCGCTGGAGGGCACGACGGCGCTGCTCACCGGCGACATCGGCAGCGGGAAGTCGACCCTGGTGGATGCGCTCACCACCCTGCTGCTCCCGGCGCACCGGATTGCCTACAACAAGGCCGCCGGGGCCGAGGCAAGGGAGCGCACGCTGCGAAGCTACGTCGAGGGGCACTACAAGTCTGAGCGGCTCGAGGCGACCGGTACTTCCCGCCCGGTCGGGCTGCGTGATCACCGGCACTACTCGGTCGTGCTCGGCGTCTTCGCCAACGACGGATTCGAAGAGACGGTCACGCTCGCCCAGGTGTTCCACCAGAAGGACCGGATCGGGCAGCCCGACCGGTTCTTCGTCACCTCGTCCAAGCCACTGTCCATCGATGCGGACTTCACCGATTTCGGCTCGGATCTGACCGATCTGCGTCGCCGGCTGCGAGCGGGCGGAGCCGAGATTCACACCGTCTTCCCGGACTACGGGCGCCGGGTACGACGCCTGCTGGGGATCAAGTCCGAGCAAGCGATGGACCTGTTCCACCAGACGGTCTCGATGAAGTCGGTTGGCAATCTCAACGACTTCGTCCGCAATCACATGCTCGAGCCGGCGGACGCCGAAGAGAAGGTCCGCGAGATCATTGCCCATTTCGAGGACCTCACCAAGGCACATGACGCGGTGAAGCGGGCCCGCGAGCAGCTCGAGGCCCTCCGGCCCCTGGTCGCCACCAGCGATCGGTACGACGAGGCGCTATCCCGGCGTGGCGAGCTGGAGCGCCAGCGCGAGTCGGTGCGCCTGTTCACTGCCGAGCTGCGCATTCGCCTGCTCACCGACGAGATCGCCGCGCACGAGAAGCTGCGCGCGAGGCAGGCCGCGGCGGCCGCCGAGGCCAAGACCGCACTCGACAGTATCGTTCGCGAGCGCGAGACGTTGATCGCGGCGCGGGCCGCTGCCGGCGGCGACCGGGTGAGCGTGCTCGAGCAGCAGGCCGCAGAGGCGCGCGCTCAGGCAGCCGAGCGGCAGCAGCGACGCACGGACTTCGACAAGCTCGTCCGGTCCGCAGGTCTGGCCGACATCACCGATGCGCCGGGGTTTGCCTCGCTCGCTGCGAACGTGGCAGCCAGGCGAGGGCAGCTCGAGGCGCAGCTGCGGGCGCTGGATGATCAGCTCGAAGCGTCCGTCACGGCGCGAAGCGACCTTCGCCGGGCGGGTGAGGAGGCCCGCGCGGAAGTCGTCAGCCTGGCGACCCGGAAGAACAACCTGCCCGCTGCGCAGCTGGACGTCCGAAGCCAGCTCTGCGCTGACCTAAGGATCGCCGACGCCGAGCTGCCGTTCGCGGGCGAGCTGCTCGACGTCGCGCAGAACTTCTCGGACTGGCGCGGTGCCGCCGAGCGTGTGCTGCGCGGCTTTGCCCTGTCCCTGCTCGTCCCGCAGCGGCACTACGACCGCGTGTCGCGCTGGGTCAACGAGCACCGTCTTAGCTATCGCCGCAGCGACGGGCAGACCGCCGGCAGCCGGCTGGTCTACGAGCGGGTCCCGGCACGGCGGGTGCCCCTGCAACCGCGTCACGGCAGTGGCGCACTGCTGCTCGCGGACACGATAGAAGTAGCAGACGGCCCCTTTCGCGAGTACCTGCACGGCGAGCTAGCGCGGCGAGCCGACTTCACCTGCGTCGACACGATCGAGCAGTTCCGGGACGAGCACCGGGCCGTCACCCGCGAGGGGCAGCTGCGCTCCGGTGACCGGCACGAAAAGGACGACCGGTTCCGCGTCGACGACCCGCGCTTCTGGGTGCTCGGCTGGGTGAACGAGCGCAAGATCGCCGCGCTGACTGAGCACATGACCAAGCTGCACAAGCAGTTGAGCGACGCTGATTCGCGCTACTCCGCGCTGCGTGGTCAGCACGACGAACTGTCGGCGCGGCAGTCCGCACTGGACAGCCTCGAAGTCTTCCGCTCGTGGCACGAACTCGACTGGGCGGAGTCGAGTGAAAGGGCGCTCGCAGCGGAGGCGGAGCGCCAGCGGCTGATCTGCGGATCCTCCGCCCTCGGCGAGATCGAGCAGCGGCTGACAGACAACGCCGGGCGTACGACCGAGCTCGGCAGCCGGCTCGAGACCCTCCACGGCGACGTGCGGGTCCAGGCTGAGCTGATCGGGCGCGCAACAAGGACCAGGGAGACTGAGCAGCGATTCGTCTCCAGCATGGACGAGGCGGACCGGTCCGCCGCTCGCTCGTCCTTCGATCAGCTCACCGCGCGGCTCGGCGGCGCCCTGCCCGCCTCAGCTGACGCCTGCGCCCCTGCCGCCGAGTCGCTCACCACGACGCTGCAGGCCGCCATCGACCGGGTCGGCAGCGAGCTCAGCGGATATTCCCAGAGCATGCTCAAGCACATGAACGATGTGCGCCGACGCTGGCCAGAGGCGACCACCGAGATGGATGCGAGCATCGACGCGCGGGGCGAGTTCCGCGCGTTCCACGACCGGGTCGCGACCGACGACCTTCCGCACTTCGAAGACGAGTTCAAGCGCCAACTCAACGTCAACACCATCCGCGAGCTCGCCCAGTTCAACAGCTGGCTCCGGCGCCAGGCTGAGGAGATCCACTCCCGGGTCGATCGCATCAACGAGGCGCTCGGCGCGATTGACTACAGCCACGGCCGGTACATCAGGCTCCTCACTGAGCCCACCGTGAACACCGACGTGAAGGACTTCCGTAGCGACCTGCGTGCCGCGACCGACGACACCCTCTCGGCCGACGACGATCACTACTCTGAGCAGCGGTTCCTGGACGTGAAGCGGATCATCGACCGGTTCCGCGAGCGCGACGGGCACGCCGATGCCGATCGGGCCTGGACGCGCCGTGTGACCGACGTTCGCAACTGGTTCACCTTCTCCGCGTCCGAGCGGGACCGCGAGACCAACGAGGAGTGGGAACACTACCGCGACTCTGACGGCAAGTCCGGAGGGCAGAAGGAAAAGCTTGCCTATACGATCCTGGCCGCGTCGCTGGCCTACCAGTTCGGGCTCGAGTGGGGTGCCGAGAAGTCACGTGACTTCCGGTTCGCTGTCATCGACGAGGCGTTTGGCCGCGGCTCCGACGTCTCGACCCGCTATGCGCTCGACCTTTTCGCGCGACTCGGCCTGCAGTTGCTGATAGTCACCCCGCTGCAGAAGGTTCACGTGATCGAGCCCTATGTGCGGGCCATCGGATTCGTCGACAATCCCTCCGGCAGCTATTCACGGCTGCAGACTCTCACGATCGAGGAGTTCCGCAACCGGCAGGCTGGCCACGGCGCATGACCGCCTGGACGACCGTCTCCGAGATCCGCGCTAGGGCGCGAAGGCGCTGGGACGACGGGACCATCCTGCGCGCGTTCGCGGCTGCTTCGCCCTTCCCGGTCATCGAGGTGCCGCTGCGCGGGCCTCGGCCAGGAGAGATAGGCGACAACCTGGACGCCGTGCGCTCGTGGATAGCTGCGCTGGAGGCAGGCAGCCGGAACGGGACGCAATTCACCCTGCGGCATGTCTTAGTCGGAGGCCGCCTAATCGGCCGCAATGAGCTGCCGAGCCGAGCCGTCATCGAGTCGTACGCGCAGGCAGCCGCGCTGCTAGGCGTCGGCGATCAGGTGCGGTCGTACCAGGGGGTGCTCTCCGCAGTCGCGCCGGAGCCGGTCGTCTCGGCATGGGTGGCAGCCAATCCCCTGCGCGCACTGGAGGTGGCGGACTTGTGGCCGACCCTGCTGTCGGCCTACGGGTGGCTGCATTCCGCGCGCAACTCTGGCCGCTACCTGCGCGAGATCACCGCGCCAGGCGTCGACACGAAGTTCGTGGAACGGAACCGCCCGCTGCTAGCCCAGCTGCTCAGCGTGCCATCGGCGTCGCCGGGGTTTCTTACCGCGCTGGGCCTGCGAACAAAGCCCGAGATGCTGCGGCTTCGGCCAAGCCCCGCGGCGGGCCTGGCGGCCGGTCTGTCCGATCTGACCGTTCCGATGGATGAGCTCGCGAAGCTCAACCTTGCTGTCACGCACGCGATCGTGGTTGAGAACGAGATCACGTTCCTGAGCGTGCCCGTCCCGCGCGACGGCGTCGTCCTCTGGGGTAAGGGCTTCGAAGTCGACCGCGCTGGCGCAATGCCCTGGCTCGCCGATGCCGAGGTGGTCTACTGGGGCGACCTCGACACACACGGCTTTGCCATCCTCAACCGGCTGCGCGCGTGGCTGCCGCAGACTCGCTCCCTGCTGATGGACCGCGAAACGCTCCTGGCCCACAGGGACCGATGGGTAGTCGAGGCCTCACCTGCTGCCGCCCGCCTCGACCGTCTGAGCAACGACGAGCAGGCCCTGTACCAGGACCTGGTGACAGACCGCCTCGGCGAGCGCATCCGGCTCGAGCAAGAACGCATTGCCTGGAACTGGGTGACCGAACGGCTCCGCCGCTGACCGCGAACCTGCGGTTGACGACGGGAGTGCTCCCTGGAACCTGCCTGCCACCCGTGGTGGCCGCCGGCGTCGGTCGGCTAACATCCGCGCAGTGAGCAACCTCGACACTCTCGTCCGCCGCCTCGGTGCCGACGCGGTCGTGACAGATCCGGTGACCCTGCGTGAGCGCGCGACAGACTGCTGGTCGCTGGCGCTCCTGCGCCTGGCCCGCGGCGAGGAGCCCACGCTTCCGGCCGCGCTGGTGTTCCCCGGCAGCACGGAGGACGTTGCCACCGTGCTCACCTGGGCCACCGAGTCCTGCACCCAGGTAGTCCCGCGTGGCGCTGGCTCCGGCGTGTGCGGCGGATCGCTGGCCGAGGCCGGCGCCATCATGCTGGACCTCTCGCGGATGAACCGCGTCACGTCGGTCGACACCGTCTCGCGCGTCGTGTACGTCGAGGCCGGCGCCCGCGGCGACCAGCTCGAAGACGCCCTCGCTGAGCACGACCTGACTGTCGGCCACTACCCGCAATCGCTCGGGATCTCGACAGTAGGCGGCTGGATCGCGGCATCCTCAGCCGGGCAGGCGTCCACCGGCTTTGGCGCCATCGAAGACGTGCTGCTCGGGCTGACGGCTGTGACAGCCCAGGGCGAGATCCTGCACTGCCGAGCCGTTCCGCGCTCGGCCGCGGGCCCCGACCTGCGGCGGCTGCTCGTGGGTTCGGAGGGGACGCTGGCGGTGGTCACGGAGGCCGCGCTGGCCTGTCGGCGCCGGGTACCCGGCTGGGACTGGCTGGCCTGCGAGTTCCCGACCTTCGCCGCCCTGATGGACGGCCTGAGGGCCGTCAGCCAGGCAGCGACCGGCGCTGCGATCATCCGAGGCTACGACGAACTCGATGCGCAGCTGAGCTTCGGCGCCCTCGGCCACGCGAACGGGTGCGTCGGGATGCTCGGTTTCCCGGCTGACCTGCCGGGCCTGGCGGACCGCAAGCTGGCGGCCATCGACGCGCTAGCGCAGGCAGGGCCAGCACGCGACCTCGGCTCCAGCTACGGCGAGCACTGGTGGGAACACCGGAACGACGCCGTCCAGACGTACGCCGCGATCATGGGACCCGACCGGGCATTCGGCTCGGGCGTGATCGTCGACACGGTCGAGGTGGCGGGCCTGTGGTCGGTGGTGCCCGCGCTCTACGAGAGCGTCCGGACCGCGCTGAGCAGTCAGGCCGAGGCGGTGGCCTGCCACCTGTCGCACCTCTGTCCTTCCGGCTCGTCGCTCTACTTCACGTTCCTGATCAGGCGCAGCGACGACCACGACGCGGAAACGCGGTACCTTGCCGCCTGGGACGCGGCCATGCGCAGCTGTGCCGACGCGGGCGGCACCAGCACGCACCACCACGGCGTCGGCCGGCTGAAATCGCCGTTCCTCGAAGCCGAGCTCGGCGCGACCGGCGCCCGCGTGCTGAGCAGGATCAGGGCTGCCCTCGACCCTGACGCGATCATGAACCCGGGAGTGCTGCGGCCATGACCAGCGCGTCGCCACGACAGTGACCAGTCCGTTCGGGCCGCTGGTCATCATCGCCAACCCGCGCGCCGGCCAGGGCAAGGTAGCGCGCCATCTCCCCGCGATCGAGCGCACCCTGACCAGCGCTGGGCTGGAGTACCGGATCGTCCGCACCACCCACCCCGGCCACGCCACCGAGATCGCCCGGAACGCGCTCGATCGTGGCGACCGCTACCTCGTCGCGGCGGGCGGCGACGGCACGGTCCATGAAGTGCTGAACGGGATGCTCGAGGACGGCGGCGCGGTGACCCACGACGCGGTGCTCGGCGTCGTGGCGGCCGGCTCCGGCTGCGACCTCGTCCGGTCGCTCGGCCTGCCGGGCGATGCCAGCCAGGCGAGCCGCCACCTCATCGGTGACACGGTCCGTCGGCTGGACGTCGGGAAGGTCACGTTCACGGCGGACGGCGAGGAAGTCACCAGGTACTTCGCCAACATCGCCGAAGCTGGCCTCGGCGCCGCCGTGGTCGCGAGGACCGGCGCGCTGCCCCGTTCGCTCGGTGCGGCCAAGTACTTCTGCGGGTTCTGGCTGACGCTGCCGACCTTTCACGCAGCCGTCGTCCGGCTGGACGCAGACGGCACCTCCTTCGAGTGGCGAGCGCACAACGTGGTGGTGGCGAACTGCCAGTTCTACGGCGGCGGCATGCGCATCTCGCCGACGTCGCAGCCCGACGACGGCCTGCTCGACGTGCTGGCCATGGTCGGCCCGAAGACCGACGCCTTCACGATGCTGCCGAAGATCTACAAGGGCACGCACGTGCCGCACCGCGACATCGCCGAAGCGCGGGCCCGCACGATACGCGTGGACGCGAATCCGCCGCTCCCGATCGAGGCGGACGGCGAAATGCTGGGAACGACGCCCGCCACATTCGACGTCGTTCCGAACGCAATCCGGGTCAAGGTGTGACGCTCACCCGGTATCGGGCCACCGCACCGAAGCATCTCGGGTGGTCAGCCGCGTCCGCCGCACGAACACGTCCTCGTCCGTGACCGCCATCTCGCGGCTGCGGGCGAGTTCCACCTCGACCTTCAGCACCGGCAGCCCGTCGATGACCGGCTCGCCGAGCGCCGGCTCCGCGCCGATCATGGCGACGGCCTGCCGCCAGTCGTCGCCGTAGCGCTGCACCAGCCGCGCTGCCGCCGACGGGGGCAGGGCCAGCCGCGCTGCCTCGGCTCGGGCCAGTGCCAGCGCGTCGGCCGCCGAGCCGTGCAGCCCGAGCGGGATGCTGCGGGTCCGGCACCGGCCGGCCCGTGCCGGACCGATCGCTGCGGCGACCCGGTCGACGAGGTCCTCGGCCATGGCCCGGTAGGTCGTCAGCTTGCCGCCGCTGATCGTGACCAGTCCGGCCGGGCCCTCGAACACGGCATGCCGCCGGGACAGGTCCTCGGACGCGGCCGGCTCGCGAGCCTCCGCGCTGGCCAGCAGCGGGCGCAGCCCCGCCCACGACGCCACGACATCGCGCTCCGTGACGGCCGGGAAGTGGCGCGCAACCGCCGCGAGGACGTACTGCTGGTCTGCTGTCTCGACCGTCGGATTGTCCAGGTCGCCGGCGTAGGGAGTGTCGGTCGTTCCGGCGTAGACGCGGTCGTCCCAGGGCACCAGAAACACCGAACGCCCGTCCCCCGCCGCGGCGGGGACGACGACGGCGGCTGTCGTCTGGATGGCTCCCGGCGCGAACACCAGGTGGACGCCCTTGCTGGGCTGAAGCCGCGGCCGCCCGTCGGCGGCGGCACCGCCAGCCAGCGCGCTGACCCGGTCAGCCCACACCCCCGTCGCGTTGACCGTGACCTTCGCCCGGACCTCGAGCGCCTCGCCGCTCAGCGTGTCGGTCACCGCCGCGCCGGCTACCCGGCCGTCGCCCAGCAACCCGGTCACCTCGGCGTGATTGGCGAGCACCGCGCCGAACGCGTGCGCTGTCCGCGCTACTTCGACGGTCAGCCGTGCATCGTCGGTCTGGCACTCGAAGTAGCGGTAGCCGCCGCTGCTTCCGCCGAAGCCGGGAACGGCGTCGCGCACCTGCTGCGCGGTGACTCGGTGATGCACGCCGACGTTCCGCCCGACAGCCAGCAGGTCGTAGCCGGCGAGGCCGACCCCGTACCGCGCCCTGGCCTTGGCCGAGGGAGCGAGCAGGTACATCGGCACCGGCCGGACCAGGTGCGGCGCCAGTCGGAGCAGGACCTTGCGCTCGCGCAGGCACTCGCGCACGAGGCCGACTTCGCCGTGCTCCAGGTAGCGGATGCCGCCGTGAATCAGCCGGGAGGAGCGGCCGGAGGTTCCGGACGCGAAGTCGGCCTTCTCCACCAGCGCGACCGAGAAACCCCGCGACGCCGCGTCCAGCGCGATGCCCGCTCCGGTGATCCCGCCGCCGATCACGAGCACGTCAAAGGTGTGCTCCGCCATGCGGGCGAGGCTGGCTGCTCGGGTGTCAGCGGAGAAGCCTGGCATGACAGGGAATGTAACGGACCGGCCAGCCCGAGCGACCGCGCGGCTGCGCCAGCGGCTCGCCGAGTAGGGCGAAACCGGCGAGCGGCGCCATCAGTCCGGCCATAATCTGCCCACAGGAGAAAGGAGGCGCCGTGGCACTGGCAATTGAGTACGACGTGGGCCCGGACGGCGTCATCGAGCTGGTCGGCCTGATCAACGCCGTGGAAGAGAACGACGCCGATCCTCACGGCGAGGCATGGCTGGCGTGGCGGTGCGCACACGACGACGGGGGCTTGGGTTGCGTCATCGTCCCGCCAGCGGATGTGTCCCGGATGGAGGCCACCGAGGATGCCGATGAGCTCCGGGCGATCGTCGAACAGGTGATCTTGGCGGACCGTCGCGCCAAGGAGGTGCGATCGTGAGCACGAGCCGGTCTCAGCTCTACCGCTTCGCACGGGACCTCGGCAACGTTGAGGCGTTCGAGCACGGCTACAGGCGTGGCGGACTCAGCGGCGGGGTTGAAGGTGAAGCGGAGCGCTATGCGCGGCGCATGATCTACCGCGAGGGCAATCGTCAGATTAACCACGTCGTCCGTGCCGTGGGGCTCGGGCCGCGCCGACGTTGACCGGGGCGCAACACGACCGGCAGGGCCCTCGCTCCGCGTCCTCGCTCCTCGCTGATCAGGCGATTCGGCCCGCATACCGGCGGGTGAATCCATCGCCCGAATTGGCGGTGACGATGACGTCGTAGTAGCCGTCGGCGTCCGCGGGCCACTCCACCGTGATGGGAACGCGCCCGACGGACGCGGTCTGCGTGCGCCCGGCAAAGTCGTTGGGCGTCAGGGTGAAAGTCACCTGCGTGGCGCCCTGGCTGGCGAGGGTCAGGCGCAGCACCCGGTTCGGCCCGCCCACGAGTTGCGCGGTCACCACCGGGACCTGGCCCGCGTTCTGGCCGACCGGGACCACGCGGCCGGCGAAGGAGCGCACGAACCCGTCCGCGCCGTAGATGCTGAAGGCATAGTTGCCGCTCGTCTGGGTGGCGTCCCACGTGTAGATCTGGCTCGTGCCGCTCACGACCGTGAACTGCGCGGGGGTGAACGCCAGGTACTGGTCAGGGAACACGGCCATGGACGTCCCGGCCCGACCGGCATTGGAGAGCGTGGCGACGACCTGGCCACTGGCGCGGTTCACCGTGACGTCAGCGTGCGCCTGGTGATTGGCCGGCCGGTGCGG
>JASHQA010000007.1 GCA_030037785.1 Streptosporangiaceae bacterium | reverse complement strand
GCGGGCATGCTCGGCTCGGGCGCGGCGCTGGGCGTGCTGGAGGACGTGATGCGCGCCGCGCTGACCGCGGCTGGCGGGCGGCTGCTGCAAGCTGTGCTGGACGGCCAGGACGACGGCTACGCGGGCCCGCGGGCCGGGTGCCCGGCCGGTCACCCGGCGGTCTACGCGGGCGTGCGGGGCAAGACCGTCACCACTGTGCTCGGCCCGGTGCGGATCGCCCGTGCCTGGTATCACTGCGCGGCGTGCGAGCACGGGTTCGCGCCCCGCGACCAGCAGCTGGGCGTGGCCGGGACGTCGCTGTCGCCTGGCCTGACCGAGATGATCGCCCTGGCCGGCGCCGAGGTGTCATTCGCCCGCGCCGCCGGCCTGCTGGCCGGCCTGGCCGGCATCACCCTGCCACCCAGGCGGGTCGAGCGGTCCGCCGAGTCATCCGGAGCGGTCGCCAGGTCCGTCGCAGCCGAGGAGGCCGCCGCGATCACGCAGCGGCGGATCCGCCCGCTGCCCCCGCGCGAGCCGGTCCCCGACATGCTTTACGTGGAGGTCGACGGCACAGGCGTCCCGGTCCGCGCCAGCGAGACCGAAGGCCGTCAGGGCAAGGACGGCGACGGCAAGGCCGGAACCCGCGAGGTCAAGCTGGCCCGGCTGTTCACCGTCTCGCGCCTGGACGAGCACGGCAGGCCGGTCACCGACCCCGGCTCATCCAGCTACGCCTTCACCTTCGACGGCAAGGACGCCCTCGCCGGACTGGTCAAGGCCGAGTACCTGCGCCGCGGCGGCGAGCATTTCCGGCAGGTCGTCGCCCTCGGCGACGGCGCCGCCTGGATCTGGACCATGGCCGGGGACCTCTACCCGCACGCCACCCACATCGTCGACATCTACCACGCCCGCGAGCACCTGCACGACCTGGCAAGCCACCTGGCCTTCATCACCCCCGACCCGCCCGGGTGGCTAGCCGGCAGGCTCGGCGAGCTCGATGACGGCGACATCGAGGCCATCATCAGCGCGGCCCGCGCCTACCCGCTTGCCGGCATCAAAGCCGAGGAGCTGGACAAGAAGATCGGCTACTTCGAGCACAACATCCACCGGATGCGCTACGCGCACTTCAGGAAGCTCGGCATGTTCACCGGATCAGGCCACATCGAGGCAGCCTGCAAGCAGATCGTCGTCCAGCGCGCCAAGCAATCCGGCATGCACTGGACCGTCCAGGGCGCCGCCAGCATCATCGCGCTGCGCTGCCAGCACGCCAGCGGCCGCTGGGACGAGCTCTGGCCAGCCAGCACGCGCACTGCCGCCAGACTCCGCGCGGCCATCTGACAGACCGCAAGACTCAGACACCAAGCCAGCACGCCCGAGCAAGATCATCCCCAACAAAGCTGTCGCACACCCGGGACATGACCGTGTAGCTGCCGTTGTCGTCCCAGGATGGCAGGCTCAGCTCGTACTCGCTGAGGTAGTGTCCGGCGTCGGAACTGCCCGCCATGCTGGACAAGTCGCTGACGACACCGCCGGCCACGGCCGCCGCGAACCGGTCGTCGCGGCCGGTCAGGTAGCAGGTCATGAAGCCGCCATAGCTATAGCCGGTCACCGCCAGCCGGCGGGCGTCGGCGATCCCAGCCGCGACGAGCTGGTCGATGGGCTCGAGGAAATCCTGGGCGTCGGCCGTCCCCCAGGCCCCCTGGGTGCCGGTGAAGAACTGCAGGCCATATCCGTCGCTGCCGCGCGGATTGACCAGCAGGATGGTCCAGCCCAAAGACGCCAGTTCCTGGTGATACAGGTGCACCTGGTCGGCGGCGCCGTTCCACGCATTGTGCGGACCGCCGTGAATGTCAAGCAGCAGCGGCTGGGGTCCGGCGGCGGCCGGGTCGCGAATCAGCCAGCCGTGCACGACAGTGCCGTCCGAGATGGTGAACTCCCGCTCCGCGCGCACGAATAGCTCGATGCCGGCCAGGTTCGCGCCGTGCTCGGTGCGCACCGCCTCGCTTCCACTGGCCGTGTCGACGACCGCTACTTCGCCGTAGGAGGTGGGCGTGGCCAGCACGACCGCCGCGACGCCGCTGCCAGCCGACAGGCCAGCCACGCTGCGGCCCGCGCCAGTGACGAGCGGCCGAGGCTCGCTGCCTTCGGCGGACACCACGTACACGTGGGTGCAGCCGCGATCGCGGACACAGAACAGCACGCTGCGCCCGTCCTCGCTCAGCTGCGGCAGCGCGCCCGGATACGCCGGGCCGCCGGGCATCACGTTTCGGTCAAGCGGGGCGGCCAGATCCGCGACCGGGCCACCGGTCAGCGGTATCCGGAGCAATCCGTTATGGCCCGTCGGGGGGCCTTCCGTGCCGACGACGAGCAGAGCCGAGCCGTCGGCGGTCCAGGTGACCGGACCCGCTGTTCCGTCCCGCAGGCCCGCAAGCTCCGGCGTCGCGGCCACGTCTGCGACGTCCAGCACGTAGACGGGTGCCCGCATCGTCAGGTCAGCGTCAGGCGCGGTGGCCGCGGAGAACGCCAGCGTGCCCGAGTCAGGTGACCAGGCGGGCCGACCCGCGTTCCAGTCACCGCTCGTCACCTGACGGCACTGCTTGCTGGCCAGGTCGAGCACGTGCACGTGCTGGCGCACGGTGCGCACCAGGCCAGCGCCGTCGGCCTGGTAGTCGAGCCGGTCTGTCACGATCGGTGCTGCCCCGCGACTAGCGCGGGCCTTGTCGTCCTCGCCGACGCCGGCGTGCAGATCTACCGCACCGGAGAATGCGATCTTCGAGCCGTCCGGGCTCCACACCGGGGCACCGGCACCGAGCGGCAGCGTCGTCAGCTGCTCCGGTTCCCCGCCAGCCGCAGGGAGCAGCCACAGTTGGGCCGGCCCGTCCTGCGCGCGGAGGAAAGCCACGCTCGTTCCGTCCGGAGACCATGCAGGCGCGGTGTCGCCTCGCCCGCGGGTGAGCTGCTGGGGCTCCCCGGCCCGTGCGCCGACGCGCCAGAGCGACCGCACACTGCGGTCAGCATCGAGGTCGCTGCTGCGAAGCACGTAGACGATCTGACTGCCGTCTGGACTCAGCGCAGGCTGTTCGGGTACTGCGAGCGTGGTCAGATCGTCGATGCGCTGGCGTCGTGTCACCGGCTTCTCCTTGGCCATGTGGACAGTTACTCCACTGTGCCGCAGCCCGACGGGCTGCGCATCGGCCGACGCTCGAGCAGCCTGCCTACCGTCCGGTTGCGCCCGGGCGCGTCACGCCCGGCACGTCAGCGGCGAGCCGCCGTTGTAGGCGACCATGTCGGCCAGCGCAGCCGCGGTGTCTATCGGGCCGCCGCGCGGCGTACCGGCGAGCTCGGCGCAGGCGCGGTGCAGGTTACCCACGATCCGCTCGGCGTCGGTCCACGCGGCAAACCGGCCGAGGTCGGTGCCGCGGGCGGTCTCCAGCGGTGGCACGCCCGCCGCCCGGCAGTCGCGCGCGACGTCGAGGACGAACCGCAAGTAGTCCAGCGTGACCTCGACTGGCCCGGTGTCGCGGCAGACCGGACCGTGGCCGGGCACAATCGTTGCCGCGCCGAGCGGTGCGACCACCCGCTCCAGCACCTCGATGGCTCCCTCGACCGAGCCCATGAGCAGGAACGGCGTGCCGCCATTGAAGATCAGGTCACCGCAGAACAGCACCGAACGCTCGGGCAGCCACACGAGTGAGTCGTTCGTCGTGTGCGCCGGAGTGCCGACATAGCGCACCTCCGCGCGCACGTCGCCGACGTGCAGCGTCAGGCCGTCGGTGAAGGTTATGAACGGCGGATCCAGACTCAGCTCGCCCCACTCGGGCCCGTCCCAGACCGGCCGGTCGCGCGGCGGGCCGAAGGCAATCGCCTCGGCGCGCGTGCGGTCGTGGCCGATGATGGCCGCGCCGGCGAACAGGCAGTTCCCGAACGTGTGGTCGCCGTGGTGATGCGTGTTGACGAGCGCGCGCACGGCGGCTGGCGTGACCGTGGCGATCGCGCGCTGGTAAGCCCTGGTGCGTCGCTCGGTCGAGCAGGAGTCGATGCTGATGACTCCCTGCGGCCCGACGAGGAAGCCGGTGTTGTTGATAAACCAGGTACCGTCCGGCTGCACATATGCATACACACCAGGCGACACCTCCTGCACCTCGGGTCGGCCAGGCTCAGTGATGTCAAGGTCCAGGCTGCTCACGATGTCCTCCGGGACTGACCGCCATCACAGCGCGACGGCGGCGATGCATCGATCCCTCGCGGGTCCGCGAGTACCTGATTGAACTGCCAACTCGGCAACTTGGCTAGCTCGTCGCGGTCACGCTCGCGGGACAGCCTGGCCTGCTCGGCGACGTTGAGCTCGATCGCCTCCCGCAGAGCGTGCGCGCCGCCAGACCGGACGTTCTTGTCCGGGTCGGTCTCGGCGAGCAGTGTCAGCTCGGCGTTGAGCTCGTGCAGCAGCACAGCCGACTCGCCCCGGCCTCTCGAGCAGCAGCCAGGGCGAGTCGTCCCGGGTCAGGCAGCGGCGATGGCTAGCTCGTTGAGCCGCTCGCGCTCATTTGCTGGCTTGCTTCCGCCCGCGGCTGCTCGACCTCGTCGTTGCCGCGGGCTTGTTGCTCGCCGGCTCGGTGGTCATGTACGCCTCGAGAGCCTTGAGGAGGCGAGGTGCGAGCTGCTCGGCCAGCGCGGGTGCGAGGGCGTCAGCCAGTTCCCCCGCGAATGCGCGCGTGAACAGGAGTTTTTCGACCATCGACAGCCGCGACGCAGTCCCAGCGGATCCGAAAGCCGTCTCGAACAGCGCGGCCGTCGTGGCAGCTCCGCGCATGGCGGACTCGGTGGAACCGCCGGACTCATTCAGTATGTCGCGGATCAGGTCGTCAACCATCGACTCGACGTCGTCCTCGCCTGTTTGCCTTGATGACTCAACCGCCATGATTCGTCCCCTGTCTCATCCGTACCGATACGACCTGAGCTGCGCCCAGGTCAACCGCTGCTGGACAG
This sequence comes from Streptosporangiaceae bacterium, assembly GCA_030037785.1. Classification (GTDB taxonomy): domain Bacteria; phylum Actinomycetota; class Actinomycetes; order Streptosporangiales; family Streptosporangiaceae; genus JAJYUU01. The sequence continues at coordinate 1,753 of JASHQA010000007.1, read as the reverse complement.
CGCAGGGCCTGACCGGCCGGCCGATGACCGCCGCGATCGGCGGAAGGCACGGTGCCAGGCCCCGCGCTGGATGCTGGGCGCAGCGCCACGCGGCTACCGAGCGAGCGCAGCGAGCATGAGCGGATGCTCCATGACCCCGTCACCGTCTTCGTGGTGGTGGCGCAGGAGCGCAGCCAGGAAGAGTGGATGCTCGATCATGCGGTTGCCCCGTCCGCCGCGGCGGCGAGCCAGCGCGGCGAGCATGAGCGGGTGCTGGATGATGGCCTCGTCACCGTCCTCGTGGCGGTGGTGCAGGAGCGCCGCGAGCAGCATCGGGTGCTCCATCAGGTGCTCGCCCCGGCCCCGGCGGCGCGCGAGCGCGGCCAGCAGCATCGGGTGCTCCATCATGGGCTCGTCCTCGTCTTCCCGGCCCCGGCGGCGCATCAGCGCCGCGAGGAGCAGCGGGTGCTCGATCACGGGCTCGTCTTCCTCACCCCCGTCCCGGCGACGCATGAGCGCGGCCAGCAGCATCGGGTGCTCCATCAGGTGCTCGCCCCGGCCGCGGCGGCGGCGCGCGAGCGCCGCCAGGAAGAGCGGGTGCTCGAAGATGGTCTCGTCACCCTCCTCGTGGCGGTGGCGCATGAGCATGGCGAGGAAGAGCGGGTGCTCGATCATGCGGTCGCCCCGTCCCCGGTGACGGCGCGCGAGCGCCGCAAGCAGCAGCGGATGCTCGATGATCGGCCCCTCGTCTTCCTCATGGTGGCCCATCAGCGAGGCGAGGAGTTCCTCCTCGGCCTCGGTTGCATGCTCGGTGGTGGTTGTCATGAAGCCCTCCTTTGGTCGCAGTGCTCCCAGGGCGTCCAGACCAGGGCAGCCCGGCTGCAGCAGGCCGCCGGCGTGTGTCCCCGGCGCGCATTCATTGCCCGGCGCCCCGGCTCTATGCCACCCGCGCAGGGTGAGCAGACAGGTCAGCGCGGCTGCCGCGCTGACCGCCAGCAGCTCGCCGCCGCCTCGCGGCTCACGAGCTGGCCGGCGAGGGCGCCTTACCTCGGCATCAAGTAGTTGAACGTCTAACTGCAGCCAGCACGCAGGCGGGATGGGCGGCCGGGCACCGGTCAAGACTCTCGCACGGTCAGCAGGTTGTGACCGTAGCCAGAGTCGGGCCCAACCCGGCCCGCTTCGCGGAAGCCGAGCTTCGCCAGGACCCGTCGTGACGCGACATTCCAGTCCCAGACCCCCGCCCACAGCCGCCGGTAGCCCGCCTCAGTCGCCCAGGTGACCACGGCCCGACCTGCCTCAGTCGCGTAACCGCAGCCGTGAGCCGCGCGCAGCAACTCGTAGGCCAGCTCAGGCTCGTCAGGCGAGCCGTTCCCATGAATGGTCAGCCCGCAATACCCGATGACGTCGGCCGTGCCCTTCCGCTCCACCGCCAGAATCCCTGGCCCAGGCTCCGCACGCGCTGCGCGTATCTGCGCCGCGATGTCCTCCACGGTCGGCCGACCCTGGGAATCTATCCGGCGATGCGGCGGCACCCGCAGGTCCCGCTCAGTCCACAACTGGCGATAAGTGGCGGCCTCGCCCACCCTGCTACGCCGAAGGATGAGGCGATCGGTCTCCAGGGTGTCCAGGACGGGCACTAGCGACATGCTGGCATTGTGTCAGCGTCACCGCGCTGGGGGAGGCGGGCCCTTGTCCGCCGCCCGCATGAGGAACGGTCGCGCCGAGGAACGCCTGGGCGCCGTGGCCTGGATCTCGTCGCGGGAGTCAAGCCCGG
>JASHQA010000106.1 GCA_030037785.1 Streptosporangiaceae bacterium | reverse complement strand
GCCCTGGCTGGCTACCGCGTCGGCGTCGGCGGACACCTCGATCTCGTGCCGCACGGTCTCAGTCCTTCTTCTCGGCGTGACCGCCGAACTCCGAGCGCATCGCGGAGAGGATCTTGTCGGCAAAGTCACCGAGGCCGCGCGACTCGAACCGCTCGTACAGCGAGGCCGTGATCACCGCGGCGGGCACGCCCTCCTCGACGGCGGCGAGCACGGTCCACCGGCCCTCGCCGGAATCGGACACCCGGCCGGCGAACTCGCTGAGGTCCGGGTCCTTGGCGAAGGCCGCTGCGATGAGGTCGACCAGCCAGGAACTGACGACCGAGCCGCGCCGCCACACCTCGGCTACCTCGCTGACGTCGATCGTGTACCGGTAGGCGTCCGGGTCGCGCAGCGGGGTCGTCTCCGCGTCCGCCTCCTGCTGGTGCAGCCCCGCGTCGGCGTGCTTGATGATGGACAGGCCCTCCGCGATCGCGGCCATCATGCCGTACTCGATGCCGTTGTGCACCATCTTGACGAAGTGCCCGGCACCGTTCGGCCCGCAGTGCAGGTAGCCGTGCGGCGCCGTGCTGTCCGCGAGGCTGCGGCCCGGCGTCGGCTCGGCGCTGCCCTCACCCGGTGCGATGGTCTTGAAGATCGGGTCCAGGTGCGCCACCGTCTCGCTTTCGCCGCCGATCATCAGGCAGTAACCACGCTCGAGTCCCCACACGCCGCCGCTGGTGCCGCAGTCGACGTAGTGGATGCCGGCGGGCTTGAGCTGCGCTGCCCGGTCGATGTCGTCCCGGTAGTAGGAGTTGCCGCCGTCGATGACGATGTCGCCGGCCGATACGAGCGGCTTCAGCCCGTCGATCGTCGACTGCACGATCCCGGCCGGCACCATGATCCAGATCGCCCGCGGCGGGTCGAGCTTGCTGACGAACTCCTCGAGGCTGTTCGCCCCGATCGCGCCCTCGGATTCAAGCTGCTTGACCACGTCGGGATTCTGGTCGAACGCGACGCAGTGGTGGCCGTCCTGCATGAGGCGCCGCACGAGGTTGGCGCCCATGCGACCAAGCCCGATCATGCCGAGCTGCATTGGCGTATCTGTTGGCATCACGGTGCCTTTCTCAACTCAGTACCAGTCAGAATCTTTTCTGGGAACGACGTCGTCAGGGGCCGGTCTTGAGATCCCGGTAACGCCGGATCAGGGCGTTGGTCGAGGAATCGTGCGTCAGCGGCGGCTCGGTGCCGGCGATCAGCTCCGGGGCGATCTCGCTGGCCAGCGCCTTGCCCAGCTCGACTCCCCACTGGTCGAAGGAGTCAATCTGCCAGATCGCGCCCTGGGTAAACACGCTGTGCTCGTACAGCGCGATCAAGGTCCCGAGCAGCAGCGGGTCGAGCCTGGCGGCGAGCAGCACGTTGGTCGGCCGGTTGCCGGCCATGACCCGGTGCGGGACGACCCGGGCGGGCGTGCCCTCGGCCCTGACTTCGTCCTCGGTCTTGCCGAAGGCCAGCGCCTGAGCCTGGGCGAACACGTTGGACGAGAGCAGGTCGTGGTGGTCGCCGAGCGGGTTGAGCGGCTGCGCGAAACCAATGAGATCGACGGGAATCAGCTTCGTTCCCTGATGAATGAGCTGATAGAAACTGTGCTGGCCGTTGGTGCCGGGCTCGCCCCAGAACACCGCCCCGGTCTGGTAGTCCACCGGCTGCCCGGCGAGCGTGACGTGCTTGCCGTTGGACTCCATCGTGAGCTGCTGCAGGTAGGCGGGGAACCGCTTGAGGTACTGGTCGTAGGGCAGCACGCCCCAGGTCTGCGCGTCGAAGAAGCCGCCGTACCAGACGCACAGCAGGCCGTGCAGGACGGGCAGGTTGTGCGCCAGCGGAGCGGTCCGGAAGTGCTCGTCCATCAGGTGGAAGCCGGCCAGCAGCTGGTCGAAGTTGGCCGGGCCGATTGCGATCATGGTGGACAGCCCGATGGCGGAGTCCATCGAGTAGCGGCCGCCGACCCAGTCCCAGAAGCCGAACATGTTGGCGGTGTCGATGCCGAACGCGGCGACCTTCGGCGCGTTGGTGGACACCGCGACGAAGTGCTTCGCGACCGCCGCCTCGTCGCCACCGAGCTGGTCGAGTACCCACGCCCGCGCCGAGGTCGCGTTCGTCAGCGTCTCGAGCGTGCCGAAGGTCTTGGACGAGATGATGAACAGCGTCTCGTCGGCGCGCAGGTCACGGGTGGCCTCGACGAAGTCGGTCGCGTCGACGTTGGACACGAACCGGAACGTCAGATTGCGGTCGGAGTAGTAGCGCAGCGCCTCGTAGGCCATGACCGGACCGAGGTCGGAGCCGCCGATGCCGACGTTGATCACGTTCCGGATGCGCTTGCCGGTGTGACCCGTCCAGTCGCCGGAGCGAACCCGGTCAGCGAAGCTGCGCATCCGGCCGAGAACCTCGTGCACCTCGCCGACGACGTCCTTGCCGTCGACGATCAGCGACGCGGTGTTGGGCATGCGCAGCGCGACGTGCAGCACGGCACGGTCCTCGGAGACGTTGATGTGCTCCCCGCGGAACATCGCGTCCCGACGCTGCGGCACGCCGGACTCCTCGGCGAGCTCCACCAGCAGCCGCATCGTCTCGTCGGTGATGCGGTTCTTGGAGTAGTCGAAGTAGATGCCGACGTGCTCTTGCGTCAGCCGCTCGCCACGATCGGGGTCGGCGGCGAACAGGTCGCGCAGGTGCAGCGTGCCGATCTCCGCGTGGTGGCGCTCCAGCGCCTGCCAGGCCTTGCGGTCACGGAGCGGCAGGACGTCCGGCATGTTCCGTCTCCTTCGGTGCGCGACACGGCCATTTCGGCCCGGTGTAAGCGAGCACGTCCTATCCCAGCACGTCCTATCGCAGCACGGTGCCCCGCCTCGGTGAACCCTGGGTGGCGCGTTGCCGTGGTTACGGGCATGAGTACCGAGACAGGGTCGGTACAGCGGGCGAGCGTGCGGCTCGTGCTGCGGGCCGTCGGGGCTGGCCTGCTGATGGCCACGGCGGCCGTGCACCTGGACCTGTACCTCACCGGATACCGAACAATTCCGACAATCGGCTGGCTATTCCTGCTACAGGTCATCGTCGGCTTTGCCATCGGCTTGCTCGTGCTCGCGACCGGCAGCAGGCTCGTGGCCGCGGTCGGTGCGGTGTTCGCGCTGTCGACGCTTGGCGGGTACCTGCTCAGCGTGCAGTTCGGACTGTTCGGGTTCCGCGAGGTGCGTACGACCGCGGGGATCGTGGCCGGAGTGGTAGAGGTGGCGGCGTTCGCGGCGCTGGGCGTGCTCGCCGCGAGGCCGTCCGGACCGCCGCACGGGTCGCATGCAGCTCGTCGGTCGCCGGCCCGCGGCCGGTGGGCGGGCGGTGGCCGAGGGGCGGGCGCTGGCCCGTGGGCGGGCGGTAACC
>JASHQA010000006.1 GCA_030037785.1 Streptosporangiaceae bacterium | reverse complement strand
CCACGGTGAGCGGACCGGCTCGCGCGCTCGGCCCTGGCCGCCGCCATCGCCTCGGTCTTGCGCTTGTGGGGCCCGATAACCATGATCATGTTCCGGCCATCCTGCTTCGGCGACGACTCGACGAAGCCGAGTTCGGAGATGTCGCCAGCGAGGCGCTGCAGCAGCTTGAAGCCCAGCTCGGGTCTGGACTGCTCGCGCCCCCTGAACATGATCGTTACCTTGACCTTGTCACCTTGCTTGAGGAACCGCTCGACGTGGCCTTTCTTGGTGCCGTAGTCGTGCGGGTCGATCTTAGGCCGCAGCTTGATCTCCTTGATCACGGTCTGGGCCTGGTTCTTCCGTGACTCCCTGGCCTTCAGCGCTGACTCGTACTTGAACTTTCCGTAGTCCATCAGCTTGCAGACAGGGGGCCGGGCCATGGGCGCGACCTCGACCAGGTCGAGATCTGCCTCCTGGGCCAGCCGGAGCGCATCGGCAACGGACACAATCCCGATCTGCTCACCGGCGGGGCCGACGAGCCGCACTTCGGGTACCCGGATGCGCTCGTTAATACGTGGTTCGGTGCTGATGTGACCTCCTGATGTCACCATCTTCGCTCGAGAGACGGTCCCCCGAGCCAACCGGCGGAACTCGCAGACTGTGGCATGCCGTACCCGGTCCGGGCGGCCCGCAAAAGCCAAAAGCCCCGCATATCGCGCCTGCGGGGCCACCAGCGCGAGGCCGTGCCCGGCTCAGCACAACCCTGAGCCGCGGCGCCTCGCGACGCCGTTGCCAGCCGAGCTCCGGCGTCCCGTCGCTGCGCTGGCAGGCGCCCGGCCTGCCGGCAAACCCGGTGGCTTGCCGGTCCGCCGGGCTGCCGCCCGGCAGCCCGGCCTGATACCCGCTAGCGGTCGTAACCCAGCTAGCTAGGTGGGAGGCGGCCGAGGTGGTCCTCCGCTTGCACGCCCGGCTCGGTCCGCCGACTACGTTCGCCGGAGCACCGACTGCCAGGCCTTGTCTGAACAAGACTAGCCCATCGCGGCAGCCGCCGGAATTGCCAGGACTTCAGCGCTGACGAGCTAGCCGCTATTCCGTCGGCGGTTCAGTTCTGCCAGCCCGGCAGCCCGCATCGTCTCGACCGGCGGCCGATGGCCGGTCATGAGCTCGACCTGACCGGCCGCCTGCTGAACGAGTAGCTCATAACCGGATACGACAGCTGAGCCCGCCGCGGCTGCCGCCGCGGCCAGCGGGGTTGGCCACGGGTCGTACCCCACATCCACCACCGCGCGCGCGCTGAGCGCTCCCGACGCGACCAGCCCGGCCGCGGCCGCTTCGGCGGCGCCGGGAATCGTCGAGATCAGCACGTCCCAGCGTCGGCTCGTCAGCGGTCCAGCGCCGAGGTCCGTGAGCTGGACCGTGACGCCGAGCCGGGCGGCGACGGCCAGCAGCGGCTCGGCCCTCGGCCGCGCGCGTACGGCGACCGTGACGGTGGACGGGCCGACTTTCTGCACTGCCGCCAGGGCCGAGCAGGCGGTGGCACCTGCGCCGAGAACGACCACGTTCCCCTCCTGGGTAACGCCAGCCATGCGCATGACCGCCGCCAGGCCGGCGACATCGGTGTTGAAGCCGAGCCGTCGGCCCGCCGTGAGGATCACCGTGTTCGCGGCGCCCACCGTGGTAGCGAGCGGCTCGGCGTGGTCAAGCAGTGGCAGCACGGCGCGCTTGAGCGGCATGGTCAGCGACAGTCCGGCCCAGTCCGGGCCGAGCGTGGCGAGCAGGCCGGAGAGCCCGGCCTCGTCACACTCGATCGCCTCGTATGACCAGTCGGCAAGGCCGAGCGCACCGTAGGCGGCGGTGTGCAAGACCGGGGACAGCGAGTGGGCGATCGGGGAGCCGAGCACGGCCGCGCGGGTGGCGGCCACCGCTCACACCCCGTTCTGCTTCGCCTCGGCGCTCCAGGTCTGGAACTGCGAGTTGCTGTCGGTGAACTCCGTCAGGCCGCTCTTGTTCACGGTGACGAAGTACAGCCAGTCGTCGCTCGACGGCGCCGGGTGCAGCACGGCCTCGATCGCGGCGGCGTCCGGTGAGTCGATCGGCCCCGGCGGCAAGTCGGCGTGGATGAACGTGTTGTACGGGGAGTTCACCTGCAGATCGGCCGCGCTGAGGTTGTAGATGTACTTGCCGGTCGCGTACGCGACCGTGCTGTCCAATTCGAGATCCATGCCCTGGTTCAGCCGGTTGTCGATGACCCTGGCGACATCGGTGAAGTACTGCGGCCCGACCTCAGCTTCGAGCAAGCTCGCCTCGGTGACCACCTGCAACTCTGTGAACTGCGCCTGCTGGGCCGCGGCCGCGAGGTTCAGCGACGTCACCTCGGTGTTGAACTGCGCCACGGCTTCCTTCAAGATGGCCAGCGCGGTCGTCTCGCCGGGCACGATGTCGTAGGTGTCCGGGTAGAGGAAGCCTTCCGGGTTGCCATTCGCCCACGACGGCAGGCCGAGCGCCGCGGTGTCCTTGATCGCCGCCTGGAACTCGCTCAGCGGGATGCCGCTCTCGGTGGCGAGATCCGACAGGATCGCGGTGACACGCAGTCCGTCGGGAATCGTGACGGTCGAGTTGACCTTGGACTTGGGGCTAACCAGCAGCGCCCAGGCGGCCGCCGGACTCATGTGCTCGTGCAGCTTGAACTCGCCCGGCTGCAGGCCGCTTCTGTTCGCCACGTAGGCGGCCCAGGGGTCTATCGACTCGATCACGTGAAGCCTCAGCAGCTCCGCCGCGATGGAGTCGGGTGTGGCGCCGGACTTGACGATCACGGTGACGGAGCCGAACCCGCTGCCGGTGAAGCTGGCGTGCCGCTGCTTGTACTCGCTGTAGTAGTGATACCCAACGCCGGCGATGGATCCGAAGATCACGACCACGACCGCGAGCGCTATCAGGCCCGCGTGGCTCTTGCGCTCCCCGCGGTCGGCCCGCGAGCGCCGACCGCGACCGCGGCCACCGCCACCGCTGCCACCGAGGTCGTCGTCCTGACCGAAGCCGCTAAAGAAGCCCTCATGCCGTGAGTCGTCCGGGTCGACGGTTCTGGCGGCACCGCGCCGGGCCGGGCGGACGTCCTCCTGGCCGCCGGCTCGGTCCTCGCCCTGCCAGGCATAGCGGTCGTCCGGCCGGCCATAGTCGCCGCCGGCCTCGTCCCCGTCCTGGCTGGCCCACCGCTCCTGCCCGTCATAGTCGCGGCCGGTCTCGTCCCCGTCCTGGCTGGCGTACCGCTCCTGCCCGCCGTAACCGTCCTGGCCATAACCGGCCGCGTCCGGATAGCCATCCCGGCCGCCGTAGCCCGAAGCTTCGGCGGGCTCATAGGCGTCCCGGCCCTGCCCGTACGGGTCGGCCATGCCGCGCGGGTCGGTCCGGCCATGCTGGCCGCTGTCACGCGGGTCGGTGCTCGCATACGCGTCCCGGCCGCCGCGCTCATTCGCGCCGTCATACGGGTCCCGCGCGTCGTACGGGTCCCGCGCGTCATACGGGTCCCGCGCGCCGTACGGATCCTGAGCGCCGTACGGATCCTGAGCGCCGTACGGATCCTGAGCGCCGTACGGATCCTGCGCCCCATAGGAGTCCGGCGCAGAGTACGCATCCTGCGAGGCATACGCGTCGCGGCCATAGCCGTCGTCGGCGTAGCCGTCACGATAGCCATTCCCGGCGTCACTATTGTCGCCGTAGCCGTCGTCGGCATAACCGTCCTGGCCATGACGGCTCTCGCCGTACCCGCCGGGATAGCCGGCGGCCTGGCCGCCCCCGTAACCGGCCGCCGGGCGGCCGTCCTGCGGGTAGTCGCCGTAGGCCTGATCGCTGCCATACTCCTGCCCGTAGTCGTCGGACCCGCCGTAGCCGTCGGCTGATCCGTAGCCGGGTGAGTTGTACCCGTACGGATCGCTGCCGCGCGGCACACCCTGCTGGCCGTCAGCCCGGCCCTGCGACCGCTGCCGCGTGCCGCGCGCCTGGCTGTCGTCGTCCCAGCGCTCGTACCCTCCGCGACTCATATCGCCGGGCCCCCTGTGGCTACTAGCTGGCCCGCGGGCTCACCAGTCGCTCGCTCTGTATCCAGTGCACTCTGCAGAACCACCGCTGCCGCGGCCTTGTCGACGACGTTGCGTCTGGCCCGCGTGTCCAGCCCGCCAGCGCGCAGCGCGGCGTGCGCGAGCACCGTCGTGAACCGCTCGTCCACCAGCCTCACCGGCACCGGCGCCAGCCGTTCCGCCAACGCCGCCGCGAACGCCCTGCCGTCGGCCGCGGCCGTGCCCTCCGCGCCGCGCAGCCCAACGGCGAGCCCGACGATGACTTCGACCGACTCGGTCTCCGAGCTGATCCGGGCCAGTTCCGCGAGGTCACCCGCGCCGCGCTGGACGGTGCCAAGCGGCGAGGCGAGGACGCCAGCCGGGTCGCTGCGCGCGACACCGATGCGCACTGAGCCGACGTCGATGCCAAGCCGTACGCCCGGCCTCACGACGGTCGCCCGCGGGTCCGGGTGCCGCGTGACCGGATACGGCTCCCCACCGGGCAGGAGATAAATCTCGGTATGGCCACAGGTTGGCACCGACACGGCTTCACCCTACGGCACCTGAGCCCATTTTGTCCTGAATAAGCGAGCGGACAGCCGTCATAGCCGCAGAGATTAGCTCATCGGCCCGGTCGCCCAGCGGCCCTCCGCCGCCCTGCGCGACGTCGTCCTTGCCGCCCCCGCGACCGCCGAGCGCGCCCGCCGCCGCG
>JASHQA010000105.1 GCA_030037785.1 Streptosporangiaceae bacterium | reverse complement strand
GCTGCCACGGCACAGCCAAGATCGCCGCAGCGCGTGTCGCGCCGGGGCGGGACGGAACCCGCCGTTACTGTTGCTCGCGTGACCGAGCCCTCCCTGCCCGACATCCGCATGCCGCAGACGCACGAGCAACGCGGAGACTCGCGTAGTCGCGTCCGTTACCTGCCCTCTGCGCAAGTTCTCGCTGAGCTGGCTGACCTCGGTCCAGACTTGCGCCGGCTGGCGGAAGATCTCCGCGACCGGCTCACCGGGCCCTGTGACGACCGGAGCGACGTGGCCTCGAGATCGGCCTGACCCGTAGCCCGCCGGCAGGCACGAGCGGATGGGGCCCACCCGGCCGGCTGATGGGCCCGCACAAGCTCAGGCGCCGTGCTCCCAGCCTGCCAACGGCGGGCTAGAGGCCGATGCGGGTGGCCAGGTGCTCGCGGTGGTAGCTGGCGTCGCCGAGGAACAGCTCGCTCGCCTTCGCCCGCTTGAAGTACAGGTGCGCGTCGTGCTCCCAGGTGAAGCCGATGCCGCCGTGGATCTGGATGTTCTCGGCCGCGACGTGGAAGTACACGTCGGAGGCGTACGCCTTGACCAGCGCGGCCACAACCGGGATCTCATCGGAGTTCTCCGCGACCGCCGCGGCCGCGTACTGGACTGCCGAGCGCAGCGACTCTACTTCCAGCAGCAGGTCAGCGCACCGGTGCTTGATCGCCTGGAAGCTGCCGATCGGACGGCCGAACTGGTGCCGCACCTTGGCGTACTCCACCGCCATGTCGAGTGCCCGCTGCGCGCCGCCGAGTTGCTCGGCCGCTTGCGCGATCGCAGCCACGTCCAGGACACGGGCCAGCACCGCGCTGCCGGCGCCGACTGCGCCAACCAGCGTCGCGGGCACCGACGCGAACTCCAGGCGCGCCAGCTTCCGGGTCTGGTCCAGCGTGGGCAGCGCGGTGCGGGTCAGGCCCGTCGCGTCGGCGGGGACGGCGAACAGGCTGAGCCCGTCCCCGGTTCGCGCGATCGCCAGGATCAGCCCGGCGGTGTGGCCGTCGAGCACGAAGCTCTTCCGGCCGTCGAGCCGCCACCCATGCCCGTCAGCCACGGCGGTCATCCGGGTCGCGTCGATGTCCCACGACCCGTCTTCCTCGGTGAACGCCAGCGTGCCGATCAGCTCACCCGACGCGATACTGGGCAGGTACGCCATCCTCGCCGCCTCGTCGCCGCTCGCGAGCAGCGCGGTGGCCGCCAGCACCGCGCTGGCCAGGTACGGTCCGCCGTACAGCGCCGCGCCGAGTTCCTCCAGCACGATCGCCTGCTCGGCGAAGCTGAACCCGGCACCGCCGTACTCCTCCGGGATCGCGATGCCTTGCAGGCCGAGTTGCGCTCCGGCCTGGCGCCACACCGCCGGGTCGAGGCCGTCGCTCGTGTCCATCAGCGTGCGCACCGCGCTGATCGGTGCCCGGTCGGCCAGGAAGCGCCGGACGGCGGCGCGCAGCTCTTCCTGCTCAGCAGTGATACCGAGGATCATGTGTCCAGGCTCCCTTGACTCGCGAACTCGACGTGCTTGTCGTCCGGGTCGCGCTGGCCGGCCACGACCAGCACGTCCAGCGCCTCTACCTGGCCGCCAAGCACCCACAGCGGATTGACTTCCATGGCCTGCAGGCCGGGGACCGAGCAGGCCAGCTCGCCCAGGTCCGAGATGATCTGGGCGAGGACGTCCAGGTCTGCGGCGACTCCGCCGCGAGCGCCCTGCAGCAGGGGAAAGCCCCGCAGCTCGCCCAGCATGCGGCGGACCTCATCGGGCCCGGCGGGCAGCACCCGAAGACTGGTGTCGCGCAGCACCTCGACCAGGACGCCGCCGAGCCCGATGGCGAGCACGGGGCCGAAGCCCGGGTCCATGGTCACACCGGCCAGCACCTCGACACCGCCGGCGCGCATCGCCGTGACCAGTACCGCGTCTGACCCGCCGTGCCCAGCGGCGGCGGCCACTACCCGCTCGTAGCCGGCCCGCACCGCGGCGTCGCCGGACAGGCCAAGCAGCACCCCGCCAATATCGGACTTGTGCGTGATCTCCGCAGAGTTGATCTTCAGCGCCACCGGCGTGCCGAGATCACGGGCCACCTCGACGGCCTCGTCCGCCGAGCGCGCCAGTCCGCCTGGCACCACGGGCAGCCCCGCCGCGGCGAGCAGGTCACGCGCTCGCGTCTCGGTCCACGCCACCGCCGGCGCGCTGCCGCCCGGCACGACGTGCCCGATCGGCCGCACCGAGCCGCGGCCCTCCTGCCAGCGCAGCGCGTTGCCGAGCGCCTGCAGGCCGAGTTCCATTCCCGGCAGCACGTGGATGCCGTGCGCGCCGAGCAGCTCGCGCGCGTACCCGGTGACGTCGGTGCACGTCATGGTCAGCGGGATGACCGGGATCGGCGCGGCGGCCATCCGGTCGGCGACCCACGCGATGCGCTCTTCGAGCAGCGCGGCCGCCTGGCCTGGCGGCCTGGCCTCAGGTATCGAGAACCCGGCAGACAGCACGAAGTCCAGGCCGGGATCGTCGACGGCCGCCTCGAGCGCGCGGTCGATCGCGGTGAGCGCCGAGGTCCTGGCGTTCGCCAGCACGTAGCCGGTGCAGTCGAGCGGGTTGCGCGCCGCGGCAAACGACGGCAACGCGGCCGCGATCGCCGCGGTCGTCGTGGCGGAGAACGGCGGGATCTCGATGCCCTCCGCGCTCGCCCGGTCCGCGATGACGTCGCACGCGCCGCCCGACGACGTGAGCACGCCCATCCGGCGGCCGCGCGGGCACCGCTGGTAAGCCAGCAGCGCGGCGGTGCTGAGCAGGCTCTCGATGCTGCTCACCCGGATGACGTTGAGCTGTCGCAGCGCCGCGCTCACCACGGCGTCGTTACCCGCCACCGCGCCGGTGTGGGCGAGCGCCGCCTGCTGCCCGGCCTGGCTCGCGCCCACCTTGAGCGCCACGATCGGCTTGCCTGCCGCGTCGGCCCGCTGCGCCGCCGCGCTGAATGCTGCCGGGTCGCCGACTTCCTCCAGGAACAGGCAGATGACCCTGGTCTGCTCGTCGGCGACCAGGTAGTCGATGACGTCGGTGGTGCTGATCATCGCCTCGTTCCCCAGGCTGGCCAGCGTGCTGACGCCGATGGCCTGCGACCGGGCGAAGCCGAGCAGCGCGCTCGACAGCGCGCCGCTCTGCAGCGCGATGCCGACCGGACCGGCCGCGAGCGGCAGCGGCACGGTCAGCGCGAACGGCGCGACGCTGGCGGCGGTGTTGAGGAAGCCGAGCGTGTTCGGCCCGAGCAGCAGGATGCCGTGCCGGGCGGCGGCCACAACCAGCTCGTCCTCCAGGGCCCGCCCGGACGGTCCCGCCTCTCGGTAGCCGGACGCGAGCACGACGGCGTTCCGCACTCCTGCGGCCCCCGCGTCCTCGATCACGCTCGGCACCGCCTCGGTAGGCGCGAGGATGAACGCCAGGTCGGCCGGCTCGGCGAGGTCGCGCAGGCTGCGCACCGTCGGCCGGCCGAAGACCGTCGCGTGCCGCGGGTGCACAGGCAGCAGCGGCCCGGTGTAGCCGACGGCGGCGCTGGCGGCGACGATGAATCTGGCCCACCCGGAGGTTTCCGACGCGCCGACCAGCGCGACGCTGCGCGGTGCGAAGAACTCGGCCAGCCGCTGCGGGGTGACGAGAGCGCGGGCGGCCGCGCGGCCGGGAGGCACGGCTGAGCCAGGCGGGCCCGTTCCCGCCCGTGCGGTCACGGGGGCAGCGGGACTGGGCGCGGTCACGCGGGCACCCGTGGCTCCTTGGGTAGCCCAAGAGCACGCTCGGCGATGATGTTGCGCTGGATCTCGTTCGTGCCCGAGTAAATCGAGCCCGCGCGGCTGGCGAGGAACGCGTTCTGCCAGCCGGTGGTCGGGTAGCCGTCGCCTGGCGGCCGGATGAGCGCGTCGCTGCCCTCGATGCTCATCGCTATCTCGCCGAGCCGCTTGTGGTACTCGCTCCAGAACAGCTTGTTGATCGACGCCTCGGGGCCGGGCCGGCGGCCCTGCGCGAGCCCGGCCAGCGCGCGCAGCCCGGCGAACCGCATGATCTCGACCTGCGTGTAGGCCCACGCCAGCTGCTGCCTGATCCGCGCGTCAGCGGCGACGCCGCGCTTACGGGCCGTCTCGGTCAGCGCCCAGAACTCCCGCTCGTAGGCGAGGTGCTGCACCGACGCGCTGCCGCCGCGCTCGTAGCCGAGCGTGGTCATCGCCACCCGCCAGCCGTTGCCCAGGCCGCCGATGACGTTGAACAGCGGCGCCCGCACGCCGTCGAGGAAGTCCTCGCAGAACTCGGCCGCGCCGGTCAGTTGCCGCACCGGCCGGTAGCTGACGCGCGGGTCGGTGAAGTCGATCAGCACGTAGGAGATGCCAGCGTGCTTCTCGGCCGCCGGGTCGGTGCGGCACAGCACGAACATCTTGTTGGCCCGAGCGGCGCCGGACGTCCACAGCTTCTGGCCGGTGATGACGACCTCGTCGCCGTCCACCTCGCCCTTGGTCTGCAGGCCGGCCAGGTCCGAGCCGGTGCCGGGCTCGGAGAAGCCCTGGCAGTAGACGTCCTCGCCGGAGATGATCCGCGGCAAGAAGTAGGCCTGCTGCTCCGGCGTGCCGTGCACGATGACCGACGGGCCCACCAGGCTCTCGCCCATGCCGCGAACCACCCGCGGCACGCCCGCCCGGTACAGCTCCTCGTTGAACACCGAGACCCGAACCGCGTCCAGTCCGTTGCCGCCGAACTCCGCCGGCCACTGCGGGCAGATCAGCCTGGCGTCCGACAGCTCGTGCTCCCACTCCGCGTAGCTGGGGTGCCGCATCGCCGCCGCGCGCTGTTCGCTGCCGTAGCCGCCGGTCGTGACGACGTTGTTCCAGTCGGTGAGGTCCGCGAGCCCGGCCGGTGCGTGCCCGCCGATCCAGTCCCGGATCTCCGCGCGAAACTGCGCGACCTCCGGCCCAAGGTCCAGTTCCATCGAGCCTCCCGGCACACCGCGACAGCCCGAGGACGCCGCCTGCCGCCGCCGGACCGAGGCAATCTTAGAATCGCGTTCTAGAGGGAATGAAATCCCGGCCGCGCCACCGCTGTCAAGAGCGGCCGGTCCGCGCGTCAGCGGGCAAGGCTAGCCCGGCTGATGATGGTCATCGACAGCAGGCTCAGCACGGCGAGCACGATGGCGCAGACCAGGACGGGCCGGAAATCCCCGAGATAATCCGAGGCGATGCCGACCCCGATCACCGGGATCGTCAGCCCGACGTAGCAGAACACGAAGTACGTAGACACCGCCCGGCCGCGTATCTGGGACGGTGCCAGTCGGTTGGCTGTCGACAGGCTGCCGATGACCACGGCGCCGGTCGCTACGCAAGCGCCACTGGCCCTGGTAGATGACGTACAGCGGGGTGGGCAGCGTGGTGCCGAGCATGGTGGCGGCGAACAGGTACGCCACCAGCCAGAAGGCTACGGACCGCCCGGCTCGCGGCGGCCAGGCTCGGGGCGGCACGACGCGCGGCGGGCCGACCAGCGTCCGGCGGCTCGGAGCCGCCGGCTCAGCCAGGCACTCTGAGCACGGCTGGTCCGCGCTCAGCGCCCCGGGCCGAGTTGTCGCGGCTCCCTCCTCAGCCGCGTCACGCGTCATCTCGCTCCCTCCGTCCGAGCCGTGCCCACGGGTGCCCGACACGCCGCCCTCCGCTCGCAGCTACCTGCCGCACCGCAAGGCGCCGCAAACCTGCGCAGGGGCCGCACCTGGCATCCGGGGCGAGTGCCGCCGACAGCGGCAACGATCGCCCTTCCGGGCCGGTCCTCACGGCCGGGCGGGGCCGCCTGCCATCAGCCTGCGCGCGTACTGGATGACCGCGTCGATGACCTCATCCGCCTGTGCCCTGGTCCTGGCCGCGGCCACTTCGCGCGCGCCCTCGCCGATGACGGAGGTAAGGACGGCCGCGTACAGCCGGTCCAGCGAGGTGTCCGCGAGCCGCAGCAGGGCATCGTTCTGCCGGATCCACTCGTGGCCGCGGTGCCGTTTCATCAGCTCAAAGCCTGGCGGGCCGTCACCGGAGGTGAACAGCATCGCCAGGTCCCGCCGCTGCCAGCTGCCGTCCAGGTAGGCGCGCGCGCCGGCCGCGAACAGCTCGGCCGGGTCGCTGACGCCGGCTCGCTTCGCCGCGGCGACCGCCGCGCTGGCCGCCTCCTCGTATGCGGCCTGATGCTCCTGCCATAGCGCGAGAAACAGCTCGCTCTTGCCGCCGAAGTGGTGGTAGAGGCTGCCCACGCTGGACCGGGCTCGCTCGACGACGTCGGCGATACTCGCCTCGGCGAAGCCCTGCCGGGTAAACACCTCTCGGGCGGCGTCCAGCAGTGCCCGCTGGGTCTGCGCCGTGCGCCCCCACTGCCAGGAACCGACTACCGGCTTGCGGGCCTGCGCCTCCGTCATCGTGCTGCTCACCGTCCAGGTCAGATCCTCCACTGTGCAGCATGGTCGCACCTGTGCGCCACTTCGGTAGAGGGGAACGGGCCGCTCCGCCGCCGCCGCCGGTCAGGTGGGGACCACGTCCGCAGGACCCCGCGCCCGCTGCCGCGCGCCGGACCGATGGTCTCCGCCGCCCTGGCTCACGGCTTGCGGGCGACTCCGGCCCACATGCTCGTGCCGCTCGCAGCGAGCGGTGGCGTTGTCGGCCGCCAGTCCTGAACCTGAACCAGACCCGGCTCGACCAGGTCCAGGCCGTGGAAGAACCTCATCACGTCGTCCCGCGAGCGGAGCGTCACCTGCTCGGCGGCGCGATCGTTGAAGCTCCGCGCGGCTTTGGAGGCATCGGCGTCGACATCCGAGCCCGGATGCGACAGCGTGAAGAAGCTGCCCGGCGGCAGGGCATCCAGCAACGTCGTCACGACTTCGTACGGCTGATCCTCGTTCGGGACGAAGTGCAGTATCGCCACCAGCAAGAGCGCGATGGGCGCCGAGAAATCCAGCACGGTCGCGGCGTGGTCCAGGATGGCCTGCGGGTCCCTGAGGTCGGCTTCGATGTAGTCGGTGACGCCTTCCGGTGCGCTTGTCAGCAGCGCGCGAGCGTGCATCAGCACGGCCGGATCCCGGTCCACGTAGACGACCCGGCAGTCGGGGGCGATCGACTGGGCGACCTCATGGGTGTTATTCGCCGTCGGTATGCCGGTCCCGATATCCAGGAACTGGCGGATCCCCTCGTCCTCGGTCAGGTAACGCACGGTCCTGGCCAGGAACTGCCGGTTGGATCGCATGGCGTTGGCGATGTCGGGATAGGCCCGCAGCATCGCCTCACCCGCAGCGCGGTCGGCCTCGAAGTGATCCTTCCCGCCCAGCAGGTAGTCGTAGACCCGCGCGATATGGGCAACGCTGGTGTCGAGTGCGTCCGGCGTGCGCTCGGATGAGGCCATTTTCCACAGATCCTTTGGTTACTGATGACAGCCATTATTCCGCCGTTCAGCCCGGTGGACTGCAAACCCCATCTAAGCAGCCCAGATCGGCTGCAGCGAGTCGAGGCGACTATCGTCAGGCCGTCGCCCACGCGGCGACCACGTCCGCTGGGCCCCATGTCAGCTGCAGTTCGCCGGACTGAATTTCCGGCGCCACGCCCGAGAGCGACACGGCGGCAAGCCCGCTCTGGCCCGGCAGGAAGCCCGGTATCGCCGCCGCCGCACGGACAAGCTCAGCCAGATCATGGCGGTCGAACGGAGTGCCTAGCCACTTCACCGAGCCAGCGAACCAGATCTGGCTGGCTACCGGACCGTGGTCGGCCCCCACCAGATCGACCTCGGGATTGAACTGCCGGTTCCACCAGCCGCCCACGATCTCCACCTCAGGCCACGGAGTGTCGCCGGTGGACGACACAAGCTCGAGCGACTCGCGGACGAGCGGTTCCACCGCCTTGCCCCGCCACGACGACCATCGGCGCTGCAGCAGCCGGAACGCGGCATCGGGCCGCCCTCTGCGGGCCAGTTCGTGCGCGCTCCGGCCAGCGTGGAGGTACAGCCGCAGATTGCTGTCCGCGACGCGGTAGAGCGCCGGCCGACCCGGCCGGGTCGACAGCGGCTCGTCGACCGCGACCACCCGCTTGTCGCTGACCAGGCGGTGCAGCACGGGTGAGAGGGAGCCCGACGCCAGCGGGCTGGTGGCCCCGCCCGCGGCTACGGCGATCGCGGCATGCGTACGCTCGCCGCTGCCGATCGCCTCAAGTACTCGCCGGGCGTGGTCGGGCGACGGGAACTCAGCGAGCAGCGCCGACTCGGCAACTCCGAAAACCGGTGCGGCTGGGTCGGCACACTCGCGCTGGAGGAAGGCGAGCGGCGATTCCCCGTGCGGCCAGGTCCGCACGATTCCCGGCAGCCCGCCCGTGATGAGGTGGGCGTCGACGGCGTCGGCCGCGCCAAGACCCAGAGCGCGGCCGGTCTCCGCCGGATTGAGCGGCCCCAGCACGAGGTTGTCCGCGCGGCCGAAGAAGGGACGGTCGTAGGCGGTGAGGCGCTCCATCATGTGCACGTCGCTGCCCAGCAAGAGCAGCAGCAGCGGCCTCGCGGCGAGCAGCCGGTCCCAGGCAGCTTGCAGCGCGCCGTCGAAGGTGTCGTCCTGTTCTGCTAGCCAGGGCAGCTCGTCGACCACCACGATCGATGCCGCCAAGGGCAGCGCAGATGCCAGCAGGCGGAACGCATCCGGCCAGCCGGTCCCGGACGTCGGCACCAGTTCGGGGTTGACGGCGAGAGTTGACCGCCTCAGCTCTGCCACGAAGCTGGCCACCGACTCGGCCGAGGATGCGCCCCGAACCGCCGTGAAATAGCAGTACGGGGTTCCTGCCAGGTCGCAGAACTCCTGCACGAGGCGTGACTTCCCGACCTGACGCCGACCGCGAATCGTCACAGCCGTGCCGCGTCCCGACTGGGCCACGGCGTAGAGACGCTTCCGCAGCACCGCGAGCTCGGTCTGCCGTCCGATGAAGCCGCGCAGCTTTAGTAGCTCCAATCTATGTAGACCAAATCTTCGTAGATCCATGCTACCTCGTTAGATGGGCGCGGCGGCCCAGTCCGCGCGGTGACGCCGCTACCGCGTCTTGCCGACGGCCGCCGCCGCGGGTCGCCCAGTCTGCCTCGCCCAGTCGAGCCCCGCGACGGCGGCGAAACCCCGGGCGATGCCCGTCACCAGCGCCGCAGCGGCCCACGGCCACCGCACGACCCGCACTGGCGCCGCGTTCCGGCCTCGATTAGCGCGCATGGCGAGCCGGGAGACGGCGCCGGCTCATGAGCACGGCCCGCACGATGACGATCAGCAGCAGGCCGGCGACGCCGACGACGAGCCTCGGCTTCGGCAGCAGATTCATCCCGGTCACCGGGGGGCGCGCCGGCCCACCGACGCGTCCCGCCCGCCCAGATCACGACGACAAAGTGACGCTTCAACTGCAAGTTGCGATTAGAGGGTGACATCGTGTAATCCCGACCGGAGTCGCCCGGTGCTCGGCTGTGAGCGCGGTCTCGGTGACAATTCCAGAAGAACGTTCTAGTATTCCCGCATCTGGTGATCATGAAGGGTCAGGTGTACGGCATGGGCAGCCTGGACGGACGGGTCGCGATCGTCACCGGAGCGGGGCGCGGTATCGGCAGGTCCACAGCGCTGCTGCTGGCCGCCGAGGGTGCCAGCGTGGTGGTGAACGACCTCGGCGGGGCCATGGACGGGACCGGCAGCGACGTCGGCCCGGCGCAGCAAGTGGTCACGGAGATCACCGCGACGGGCGGCAAGGCGGTCGCCAGCGGCGCGGACGTGTCGGACCACGCGGCGGCCGAGGACCTGATCAAGACCGCGATCGGCGAGTTCGGCCGGCTGGACGTGCTGGTCAACGTCGCGGGCATCCTGCGGGATCGGATGATCTTCAACATGTCCGAGCGGGAGTGGGACGACGTGATCCGGGTGCACCTGAAGGGCACGTTCAATACCTCGAAGTTCGCCGCGGCGCACTGGCGGTCGCTGCGGGAGGAGGACGCGCAGAACCGGATCATCAACTT
>JASHQA010000104.1 GCA_030037785.1 Streptosporangiaceae bacterium | reverse complement strand
CGCCGGACGTAGGCTTCCAGGGACTCGCGCCGCGCGCCGGGCCGGCTGCCGCTGATCGCGTCCGCGGCCTGCGTGAGGACGGCCTCGACCGTGCGCACCTCGACTTCGTTGTGGTGGGCCTCGATGGCGTGCACGACGTCCTCCGGCTCGCCGTACTTGCGGGCGATCTCAGCGCCGATCAGGGCATGGCTGCCTTGCACCTCGTGCGTGAGTGCCTTGCCGATGTCGTGCAGCAGCGTGCACCGCTTCAGCAGGACGGCGTCCATGCCCAGCTCGCTGGCCATCATCCCGGCTATGTGCGCGGACTCGATGAGGTGCTTGAGCACGTTCTGCCCGTAGGAGGTCCGGTACCGCAGCCGCCCCAGCAGGTTCGTCAGCTCCGGGTGCATGTCGGTGATGCCGACGTCGATCAGCGCGTCTTCGCCGGCGCGCACGCACAGGGCTTCGATGTCCGCCTTGCTGCGGTCGTAGGCTTCCTCGATGCGCTGCGGGTGGATCCGGCCGTCAAGCACCAGCCGCTCCAGTGTCAGCCTGCCGACCTCGCGGCGGACCGGGTCGAAGCACGACAGCAGGACTGCCTCCGGCGTGTCGTCGATGATGAGGTTCACCCCTGTCACCGACTCGAAGGCACGGATGTTGCGGCCCTCCCGGCCGATGATCCTGCCTTTCATCTCATCGCCCGGCAGGTGCAGAACCGACACCACGGACTCGCTGGTCTGCTCGCTCGCGACACGCTGGATGGCGAGCGTGACGACCTTGCGGGCGCGCTTGGTGCCTTCCCGCTGCGCCTCGGTCTCGATGTCCCTGACGATGCGTGCTGCGTCGCGCTTAGCCTGGTTCTCGATCGTCGCGACGAGCTCGCCCTTGGCCTGTTCGGCGGACAGTCCCGCGATCCGCTCGAGTTCGGCCCGGCGTTCCGCACCGAGCCGGTCGAGTTCTTCCTTGCGGGCGTCGAGATCGGCGGCGCGCTGCTCGGCCCTGCGCGTGAGCTCGTCGATGCGCTGCTCGCGCTCGCCAAGCCGGTCCTCGCGCCGCTCCAGCTCCGCGCGCAGCCGACGGGTCTCCTCCTTGGCCGACGTGGCCTCTTCCCTGGCCGATCTGGCCTCGTCCTTCGCGGCGCTGGCCTGTTGCTTCGCGGCCTCGGCCGCGGCTTCCGCCTCCCGACGGGTCTCCACCGCGGTCTCGGCTTTGCTGAGGATGTCCGCCGCGTCGCGTTCTGCCTGGGCGCGCACTTCGGCCGCGTAGCCGTCGGCTTGCGCGCCGGCCTGGACAGCGTCAGCTTCCGTCAGCCGCGCGCCACCACGACCCTGAGTGACCGTCTCGGAGAGCGGTCGCGCCGGCAAACTGCCGCGGCGAACCACGACCACCAGGACGACGAGTACCGCGATGGCGGCCACGCAGCCGACGATCGCTAGTGCAAGCACAGCCCCGCTGCTGTTCAAGGTCGCCCCTCTCCCACCGGTGGCCGATCTTGTCGCCGGCCTCTGGCAGGCACGCGTGCCTGCAGCGAGGGGGGTTACTGCTCGCGGCAGCGGATGCACGCCGAGGCGCGATCATCGTCACCGCCAGGACAACTGCTGCCAGTTCCGCGGCTGCGCATCTGGGGGCTGCGCAGACCAGGCACTGGTGACTGTGAACTGCGAATCCTGCACGTCATCGCGACCGCGTGAGCCGCGCCTGCTCGCCGCCGCCTCGACGGTGACCTGCTGGCTCCGCGTGCCCGCCGGCCGGCTCATGCCGCCTGCGGCGAGCGCTCGCTCGGTACCGCAATCTCCTCTCGCGGCCATCGACTCGGCCCAGGTAGGCGATCTACTGATACGCCCGCCGGGCGGCGCCACTGCCTTCGCTCGTCCGCTACTCCCTGGCCGCCCGGCAGCCTGGCCGTCGCCAGCCGCCGTCGTACCTTGTGTATTTGTGAACGTCCTAACACGCCGAACTTCGTTGCACAGAGCAGAAAACCCTCGCTGCCGTGAGGCTAAGCGCTTATAACGATTTGAGCAAGCACGTGCAGATGATCTTGGATGTGGCCACCCTGCGCTCACCACGCCTCAGCAGGCCCTTCCTCCTCCGCGGACGCGGGAAAAAATTCAAGATCATAAGAGGGAACGGAGCCGCTGCCGCGCTCCCGCTCGAGTGCCTCGCGGACGATCCGGTACGCCAGCCCCGGCGAGTAACCCTTCCTGGCCAGCACCCCCGTCAGGCGGCGCATCCGCGCCAGCGGCGGCATTCCCGCGGTAGCGGCCAGACGGCGCTCGACTAGTTCGCGCGCTGTCGCCACCTCCTGCTCCGCACTCAGCTCACTCAGCGCTGTCTCGATCTCAGCAGACGCCACGCCCCGCTGGCGAAGCTCGGCGCCGAGGGCCCGGCTAGCCAGGCCGCGACCAAAGTGGCGCGACTCGACCCAGGCCTTCGCGAACAGCTCGTCATCGATGAGCTTCACCTCGGCGAACCTGGCTAGCACCGTGGTCGCCGCGTTCTCCGGAACGCCGCGACGCCGAAGGGCCGCGGCGAGCTCGGCCTGCGTGCGCGGCGCGACTGACAGCAGCCGGAGGCAGATCTGCCGGGCGATCGTCTCCGGATCAGCATCGGCCGCAGCCTCGCTGCGCCGTCTCGGCATCGCCGTCGCCGCCAGGCTCGGCTACTCGGGGCGCAGGCTGCGCACCGTGGCCATGCCCTTCTCGGTGAGGCTCAGGCCGAGGCTCTGCTCGGGTTCGGCGTCGAGCCTGGCGCCCACGCCGAGCTTCTCCTTGATCTTCTTCTCGATCTCGTTGGCGAGGTCAGGGTTGTCGCGCAGGAAGTTCCTGGCATTCTCCTTGCCCTGGCCGAGCTGGTCGCCCTCGTAGGTGTACCAGGCGCCGGACTTGCGCACGATGCCCTGCTCGACGCCGAGGTCGATAAGCCCGCCCTCGCGGCTAATACCAATTCCGTATAGAATATCAAATTCTGCGGAACGGAATGGCGGGCTGAGTTTATTCTTTACTACTTTAACGCGAGTTCTATTTCCGACCGCATCCGTTCCGTCTTTCAGGGTCTCAATTCGACGGATATCCAGCCGGATTGACGCATAAAACTTTAGCGCCTTTCCACCAGTCGTGGTTTCCGGGCTGTTGTGCACCATGACGCCGTCTGCCAGGTAGTTGTGTGAGCCCTCGACCTCAATGTCGTACCTGCTCATGATCGGGTAGCCCGTCTTGTCCTTAATCTCAAGGACAGTTGCCGGAGCAGGAGCGATGACTGGAGCAGTGAACTCAGGCTCAACCAGGAACTTCCCGCGATACCGAGGAAGCAGCTTGTAGGCCATCGACGGATGGATGTATCGAGCCACCAGCCGTTGGAACTTTTCCGTTGCCGACGTCGTGAACTGAAGCACTGCAACTTGCCGCTTGCCGCGAACACTAAGCCTGACATCCAGCCCGCGAGTGTCCCGCAGATACTGCAGGATCCTCGCCCGAGAGCCAGGGCTCATCGCCTCAACGCACAGCTCGATCCGGCCCGACCCGCCCCGCGTTCTTTCCTGAAGACCCTTTGAGCGGAGCGTGAAGCACCCGTCGTCCATGTACCAGATCGCCAGTGCGAGCGGCGTCAAAGCCTTCAGGTAGTCCCACGTCAGGTGCTTCTTTCCATCTCCTTGGTAGACAACGTCCCGCAGCTCACTGAGTTCGCCTAGAGGCGTGAAGTCAGCGAAGACAGCTCCCTTGCCATTCACCGTCTTCGAGTGCGGGATGTTCTCCAGCAGGGAGATTTTCCAATCTAGGTACGTGGACTGCTTCGCGCCGTGACCCATGCGGAACCTGGCACTGTGGTCATCGAGCCTCACAGGCTTAGAGAGGTTTCCGTCGCCCATGAGCGATCCGAGGATGACCTGCTTCTGCTGAGTGCTGAGGAGACGCGTCTGAGCGAGCATCACGCGATCGCCGACACAGAGTTCTCCCGCCTCACGCCAACCACCGGGCGTGCGCACCAGGTGATTTGGCGTGAGGTCGAACGCCGCACGCCCGTGACCTGTGCCACCACCCGGTCGCTCAACCCGGAAGTGCAGGAACTGCTCAGTCCGCCCATTGTTGAACCAGTTGACGACCTTCCTCGGAACGATCTTCCCAAGCACCGGGTCGTAAGAGAGCACTTCGACAGGCAGCTTCTGGTTAACGATCTTTCCTATGCGCTCCCGGCTTCCATCTGCCAATGTGACATACGTATACCAGGACGCACATCCGAACATGACGCCGATGCGTTCTCTAAGCTGATTAATGAAGATCGCTGTGGTCTTCGTCTGATTGAGCGCGCCGGCGATCTTGCGGAGCGCCTGAGACATGAGGCGGGCCTGCAAGCCTACGTGGCTGTCTCCCATCTCGCCCTCGATCTCGGCCTTCGGCACCAAGGCGGCAACCGAGTCAATGACGATGACATCGATCGCGCCGGAACGGATCAGCATGTCCGCGATCTCGAGCGCCTGCTCGCCGGTGTCCGGCTGGGACACCAGCAGCGCGTCGATGTCAACGCCAAGCTTCTTGGCGTACTCGGGGTCGAGTGCGTGCTCGGCGTCGATGAACGCCGCGATCCCGCCCGCTTTTTGTGCATTTGCTATGGCATGCAACGCAAGCGACGTTTTTCCGCTGCTTTCTGGACCGTATATTTCGACTATTCGGCCTCGGGGGAAGCCGCCGATGCCGAGCGCTACATCCAGCGCAATGGACCCCGTCGGGATGACCTCGACCGCGGTGCGGGTGTCATCGCCGAGCCGCATGATAGCGCCGCGACCGAACTGGCGCTCGATCTGCGCGAGCGCGATCTCCAGGGACTTGTCCCGATCGCCGCCGCCTGCGCCCTTGCCGCTACCCGCCTTGTCGTTCGGTGCCATCTGAAGCTCCTGTAGGGAAGAACGAGGGGCTACGCCGAGCCGCTCGCGTGCGCGTGGCCTGACCTGACCGCCCGGCGAGAGGACCGCCGGGCGGGTTGCTCACCTGCTGGCCGAGACGGTACGCGGACCCACTGACAGTTCACGTCTGTCGGCGTTTCGCGCCCTATCTCCCGGCCGCCCCAAGGCACGGACGACCACCAGTTCACTCACTCTAACGAACAATTGTTCGATCACGAAGGACAACACGCCGACGGCCCCGCCTGGACTGGCGGCTCACCGCAGCCGCTCGGGCACCTTGAACGCCTCGCAGACGGCCCGCCAGACCACCTTGGCGTCCTCGCCGTCAGCCAGCGCCTGCTCGACGGTCCGGCTCCCGAGGCCGGGCAGGACCTGGTCCTTCGCCACGCTCTCGGCGTAACCGTCGCCGAACTGCCTGCGCATCCGCGCCCAGAACTCCGTCAGCCGCACGCGCGTCAGGCTAACCGCCGAGTCGCCCGCCCACAAACGCCGCGCAAATCGCAGCCCGCATCAGGCTTTCGCGTACCGCCCTGGCCAGCCACCGACGTCGGCGACGACCGCGGGCGGCGAAGGAAGCCGCCGGAAGCTAGCAGACAGAAACATTTCATTTGCCATCCGCGAAGTCCCGGCTTACCGTCGATGAAGTGCTGTCGGCTCGGCCGGCTAGCACCAGACCGGCTAGCACAGCGACTACGCCTCCGGAGGCACAGGTGACCGGCCCGACCACCAGTCGCGGTACCTGGCTCGTCTGCCGGCGCCACATCGATCTGCTCCGCGTCTCCAGCGCGATCTGTCGCACCTTCTGCTGACCGAGGTTCGCCACCTCACTCGCACCGCCACCGCCTGCCCGCGCGCCCGCCGGGCGGCACGAGCCAGTGCCCCAGCCGCCAGCCGAAGGACTTCCGACATGCCATCCCAGCCGCTTCGTGGCCAGGGCCAGTGGGCCCTCGGTCACCATGAGCCGCTCAACCCGGCCGAGAGATTCAAGAAAGACGACGACGGACTGCACGTCCGCGAACGCATCCTGAACCGCTACGCCCTGCTCGGCTTCGACTCCATCGATCCGGCCGACCTGCGCGGACGGTTCCGCTGGTGGGGCCTGTACACCCAGCGCAAGCCCGGCATCGGCGGCGGCAAGACCGGCGCACTCGAAGACGCCGAGATCGAGGACCCCTACTTCATGATGCGGGTGCGCATCCCTGGCGGTCAGCTATCAGCCGCCCAGGTGCGCGCCGTCGCCGACGTCGCCAAGGAATACGGCCGCGACCTCGCCGACCTCACCGACCGGCAGAACGTGCAGTTCCACTGGCTCCGCATCGAGGACGTCCCGGCCGTCTGGGCTCGCCTCGAGGAGGTCGGGCTGTCCAGCCAGGAAGCCTGCGGCGACGTGCCGCGCAACATGCTCGGCTGCCCGGTCGCGGGGCTGGACGCGGCCGAGATCCTGGACGGCAGCGCGGCCCTGTACGCGACCAACGCGGTCGCTACCAGCCGCGAGGACTTCGCCAACCTGCCGCGCAAGTACAAGACCGCGATCTCCGGCTGCGCGCTGCAGTGCACCGCGCACGAAATCAACGACGTTTCCTTCGTCGGCGTCATCGGCCCGGACGGCGAGCCGGGCTTCGACCTGTGGGTGGGCGGCGGCCTGTCGACGAACCCGATGCTCGCCCGCCGCCTCGGCGGGTTCGTGCCGCCCGCTCGCGTGCCGACGGTCTGGGCCGGCGTGACGAGCCTGTTCCGCGACTACGGCTACCGCCGGCTGCGTAGCCGCGCCCGATTGAAGTTCCTGGTGGCGGACTGGGGCACCGAGCGCTTCCGGGACGTTCTGGAGCGCGAATACCTAGGGGGGAACGGGCTCGCTGATGGCCCGCCACCGCCCGCCCCTGCACCGGGCTCTCGCGACCACATCGGCGCGCACCGGCAGCGCGACGGCAGCTACTACGTCGGGGTGGCGCCCCACACCGGCCGTACGTCCGGCACCCAGCTCTGGCAGGTCGCAGACCTCGCCGAGGCATACGGTTCAGGCCGGGTACGCACGACGGTCGAGCAGAAGCTGCTGATCCTCGACGTGCCGGAGCAGCGGGTCGCCGAGCTGGTCACCGAGCTCGCCGCGATCGACCTGCAGACCTGCCCGAACGTGTTCCGGCGCGGCACGATGGCGTGCACCGGCATCGAGTTTTGCAAGCTGGCCATCGTCGAGACCAAGGGCCGGGCTCGCGAGCTCTACACCGAGCTTGGCAAGCGGCTGCCGGACTTCGACACGCCCATCACCATCAACGTCAACGGCTGCCCGAACTCGTGCGCCCGGTTCCAGCTCGCCGACATCGGCCTGAAGGGATCGATAGTCGACGGCAAGGAAGGCTTCCAGGTGCACCTCGGCGGCTCGCTGGGCGCCGACCCCGGGTTCGGCCGCAAGCTGCGCGGCCTCAAGGTCACCAGCGAGGGGCTCACCGACTACGTCGAGCAACTGCTGCGCAACTACCAGGCCGACCGCGCCGTCGGCGAGCAGTTCGCAAGCTGGGTGCGGCGCGCCGCGCCCGAGCTGCTGACCCAGGCCGGGGCCGAGTCATGACCGCGGACCGGCAGGTGCCTTTCTACTGCCCGTACTGCGGCGAGGAGAACCTGCGCCCGGCCGGAGCCGACGGCGGCGACTGGGAGTGCCGGGCCTGCGCTCGCGGCTTCAGCCTGAAGTTCGTCGGGGTGCTCCATCCGGTGCTGCCCGACCCGGCGCTGCGGGGCAGGTCGTGACCCGCGCCGACGGCCGCGGGCCGCACCCCGGATCGCCGCACCGCGGATCGGACGGTAACCACGAGTCGGCCCGTTACCCTCTGATGCTCGATCTGGCGGGTCGGCGCGCGCTCGTGGTGGGCGGCGGCCTCGTCGCGCTGCGCCGCGTCCGCAGCCTGCTGGAGGCCGGCGCGCACGTGGTCGTCATCGCGCCCGCGGTGCGGCCGGAACTCGCTGCGCTGCCGGTCACGGTGCTGCGCCGGCCATACCGGCACGGCGACCTGTC
>JASHQA010000103.1 GCA_030037785.1 Streptosporangiaceae bacterium | reverse complement strand
GTGCTGTACCTGATGGCCAGGTCGGGGGAGCCGCCGTCGGTGCTGGGGCTGGACGGGCGCGAGCCGGTGCGGGACGTGGTTCGCGGTGCGGTGGTGGCGGCCGTCATCGGTGGCGCGGGGCTCGGGCTCTACATCGCCGCGTTCAACGCCGGTATCTCGCTGCACATCGTGCCCGAGTCGCTACCAGCGGTGTGGTGGCGGATACCCGTGCTGCTGCTGAGCGCGATCCATGACGGCCTGCTGGAAGAGATCCTGGTCATCGGCTACCTGCTGCGGCGACTGGACCAGCTCGGCTGGGCGCCGTGGCAGGCGATCCTCGCCTCCGCCGTGCTGCGCGGCAGCTACCACCTGTACCAGGGTTTCGGCGCGTTCATCGGGAACGCGGTGATGGGCGTCATCTTTGCCCTCCTGTACCGCCGGTGGGGCCGGGTGACGCCGCTGATCGTCGCGCACTCGCTGATCGACGCCGTGACGTTCGTGGGCTACGTCGCCCTCGTGCACAAGGTGTCCTGGCTGCCGTGAGCTGCCGGCGGTGAGCTCTACCGGCCCAGCCCGGCCAGCACGGTCGCGCCCGGCAGGCTCGCGAGCGCGGCGCCCGGCAGGGTCAGCTTGGACCGGCGCACCCCGCTGCCGATGACGACACGGGGCGTGTTCGCCACCGCCTCGTCCACGAAGATGGGCCAGTCGGGCGGCAGGCCGATCGGGGTGATGCCGCCGTACTCCATGCCGGTGCGGGCCACCGCCTCCGCCACCGGGGCGAACGACGCCTTGCGCACGTCCAGCTCGCGCCGGACCAGCCCGTTCACGTCCGCGCGGGTCGTGGCGAGAATCATGCACGCGGCCAGCCTGGTCACGCCGTCCCGGCGGCCGGCCACGACGACGCAGTTGGCGGACTCGGCGGGTGACACGCCGTAGCGCTCGCAGAACGCCGCGGTGTCCGCGAGCGCCGGGTCTATCTCGGCCACGGCTATCTCGTCGACCCGCAGCCCGCCGGCGACGTCGAGGTCGGCGAGGGCCGCGGCGACCGGCGGCGCGAGGAGGTCGGGGCGATCGAGGGCGGGCACGGCGGGCTGGCTGCCGATGGCAAATGTCACGTGCGGCAGTCTAGGGGCGGCGGGCCGTGCCGGCCGCCAGCACGCTAGCTGCCGGTGCTGCTGAGGCTGCCGAGGGTGCCGGTGCCACCGCGCGCGGTGCTCGAGCTGCCCGACGTGTAGTGGATCGTGACCTTGCTTCCCGGCGAGAGCTCCGCCAGCACGTACTGGAGGTCGGCCAGGCTGGTGACCTTGTCGTTGTTGACGCCGACGATGACGTCACCGGGCCGGACGCCGGCCTGCGCGGCAGTTCCGCCGCTGGTCACCGAAATCACGCCGACTCCGACCCCCTGACCCGCTGAGTCCGCCGACGTCTCGCCGGTGATGCCGATGGCCGCGCGGTCGGACCTGGTGACGCGGCCGTACTTGATCAGCTGCCCGGCGATGTCCTTCACCGTGTCGCTGGGGATGGCAAAGCCGATGCCCGGCGCCGCACCGCCCTGGCCGGGCAGCTGGGCGGCGAGCGTCGGGATGCCGATGACCTGGTCGGCCAAGTTGACCAGCGCGCCGCCGCTGTTGCCGGGGTTGATCGCCGCGCTGGTCTGGATCGCCGAGGTAATCAGGGCGCTGCTGCCGCTGCCCTCGCCCACCGTCCGGCCGGTAGCCGACACGATGCCCTGGGTGACGCTGTCGGTGAGGCCGAGCGGGTTCCCCATCGCGAGCACGAGCTGGCCTACCTGGACGTCGTTGGAGTTGGCGAACGTGGCCGGCTTGAGGTCGCTCGTGCTGCCCTGCACCCGGATCACCGCGAGATCGTCGGGCGCGAACGTGCCGATCAGCTTGGCAGACATCTCCTTGTTGCCGACCGGCGCCCGCACGGTCACCGACGTCGCCGTGCCAATGACGTGCGCGTTGGTGACGATGTCGCCGCTGGAGTCGTACACGACGCCGGACCCGGTGGAGTCGCTCGTGGAGATCTGCACGACCGACGGCAGCACGTGGTCCACGACGTGCTCGTACTGGGACTGCAGCTGGGATGCCGAGCCGCTGCCCGACGATCCAGGGGCCGATGAGCTCGTGCACGCCGCGACGCCGGCGGCGAGCGCGAGCACGACGACCGGGAGGGCGGCCCGGCGCACCCGCCGTGCGGTGCGGTGTGCCTGCGGTCGCGGCTGGGCCTGAAGCGGACGCGGATGCGCCTGCGTGCGCAATTGTGACGACGAACTCATGGTTGTTCCCCCGATGACGAAGCCCCAACGCACCTATTCTGTCCACCATGTCGCTGACCGAATCCCTTGCCCAGACTGTCGGCCGGAGCGGCATCAGCGCAGGTGGCGCGACCGTAGCCAACCTGAGCCAGGCGCTTTCGGCCGGCTCGCTGACCGCCGCCGAGCTGGCCGACTTCCACCTCGCCCGGATCGACGCCATCAACCCGCAGTTGCGGGCCGTTATCACGGTGAGCCCGGACGCGGCCGCTGAGGCCGCTGCGAGCGACAAGCGCCGCGCGGCCGGAGGGTCGCTTGGCCCCCTCGACGGCGTTCCGGTACTCGTCAAGGACAACGTGTCGGCCGCGGGGATGCCCGCCACCGCTGGCTCACCGGCGTTGCTGGCCGCTGCTGGCGGCGACGCTTTCCTGGTCGGTCGGCTGCGCGCGGCGGGCGCGGTGATCCTGGGCAAGGCGAACCTGTCGGAGTGGGCGAACTTCCGGTCTCGCCCGTCGAGCAGCGGCCTGAGCACGCTCGGCGGCCAGGCGGTGAACCCGCACGGCACGGGCCGCAGTCCATCCGGCTCGAGTTCCGGATCTGCCGTCGCGGTGGCGGCAGGCCTGGTGGCGCTGGCGGTCGGCACCGAAACCGACGGGTCCATCGTGTCGCCGTCGGCCGCGTGCGGCGTCGTCGGCATCAAGCCCACGCTCGGGCTGGTGAGTCGGACCGGGATCGTGCCGATCTCGGCCGCGCAGGATACGGCCGGCCCGATGGCCAGGACGGTGGCAGATGCGGCCGCGCTGCTGACCGCGATCGCGGGCGCTGACCCAGCCGACGCAGCCACCGCGGACGCGGCCAGCTACGCGACCGATTACACGGGGTTCCTGGACGCCAGCGCTGGCGCCGGAGCGCGGCTCGGCGTCTGGCGGGCAGGCTCGGCGCAGGCTAACAGCGCCACGCTGGCCGTGCTAGAAGCCGCGCTGGCCACGCTGCGCAGCCAGGGCGCGGAACTGGTCGACCCGGTCGAGCTCGCCGACGCCGAGAAGCTGTTCGAGCCCGAAGTGGCCGCGATGACGCACGAGTTCAAGCACGACATCAACGCCTACCTGGCCGGGCTCGGGGGCGAGCACCCGGCCGACCTAGACGGGCTGATCGAGTTCAACAACCGCCACGCCGCGGAAGTGCTCAGTCACTTCGGCCAGGAGCTGTTCGAGGCTGCGGAGGCGACGAGCGGTGACCTCGGCGACCCGGCATACACGGAGGCGCGGGCGGCGGCGAGCCGGATCGCCCGGTCCGGACTGGACGCCGCGCTGGGGGTGCACCGGCTCGACGCTGTGATCGCGCTGACCGGTCACCCTGCCTGGCTGACCGACCACGTGCTCGGCGACTATCACGGCTGGGCCACCTCAAGCCCGGCCGCCGTGTCCGGCTATCCCTCGATCACCGTGCC
The DNA here is from genome assembly GCA_030037785.1 of Streptosporangiaceae bacterium. Classification (GTDB taxonomy): domain Bacteria; phylum Actinomycetota; class Actinomycetes; order Streptosporangiales; family Streptosporangiaceae; genus JAJYUU01. Next base: position 4,275 of record JASHQA010000103.1, on the reverse strand, counting down.
CGCCGGCCTGGTTAGCGGGCTGCCCGTCGGCCTCTCCTTCATGGGGCCCGCCTGGAGCGAGCCTCGCCTGATAGCGCTGGCGCACGCGTTCGAGCTGGCCCGTTCCCGCGGTCGTAGCTGAACCGTGCCCTGGCTGCCAGGCCGGGACCCAAATCGGACGTCCGGCAGCGATAATCTTGCGGCCATGGATTCCTGGCTCGCCCCAGACGTACCTGACCTGCCCGGATCAGGCCCAGAGCCGGTCATCTGGGACACGGCGAGCGGCTCGCTGGCGGTGGCGGCCGCTGGCAGCGCGGCCACGCTGTACGCCTGCGGGATCACGCCATACGACGCGACCCACGTCGGCCACGCCGCCACCTACCTGGCCTGGGACCTGCTCGTGCGGGCGTGGCGGGATGCCGGCAAGACAGTGACCTACGTGCAGAACGTCACCGACGTCGACGACCCACTGCTGGAGCGGGCGGATCGTGACGGCGAGGACTGGCGCGAGCTGGCCGATCGGGAGATCGCGCTCTTCAGATCGGACATGGCCGCGCTGCGAGTGCTGCCGCCGTCGCACTACATCGGCGCGGTCGAGGCACTGCCGCTCATCCGGGACATGAACCTGCGGCTTGCGCAGCGTGACGCGTTGTACGAGATCGACGGCGACGTGTACTTCTGCCGCTCCGCCGATGCAGCGTTCGGATCGGTATCGGGGCTGGACAGTGACACCATGGTGCGGCTGTCGGCCGAGAACGGCGGCGATCCGGCCCGGCCAGGCAAGAAGGACCCCGTCGACCCGCTGGTGTGGCTCACCAAGCGGCCGGGCGAGCCATCCTGGCCGTCGCAGTTCGGCCCCGGACGGCCCGGCTGGCATGTCGAGTGCGCGGCGATCGCCACCCACTACCTGGGCGTGACGTTCGACGTCCAGGCGGGTGGCCGCGACCTGATCTTCCCGCATCACGAGATGAGCGCTGCGCACGCGCGGGTGGCGCTGGACGGAATCGGGGAGCCGCCGTTCGCGCGTCGATACGCGCACTCGGGAATGGTCCGGTTGGACGGCGAGAAGATGTCCAAGTCTCGGGGCAATCTGGTGTTCGTGTCCCGGCTACTTGCCGCAGGTCACGACCCGATGGCAGTGCGGCTGGCGATCATCGCGCACCCCTACCGGGCGGACTGGGACTGGACACCGGCCTCGCTGTCGGCTGCGGCAACGCGGCTGGCGGCCTGGCGGGCCGCCGCTGATCGGTCCACGGCGGGTGCGGACGGCTCTGCTTCGGGGGCTGCCACGCTGGCGGCGGTCCGGGACCGACTTGCCGACGACCTCGATGCGCCCGGCGCCATCGCGGCCGTCGACGACTGGGCCGTCGCTGCGACAGCCGGCCGTGCCGCTGGCTCCGGTGGCCTGATCCGGGCCGCGGTCGACGCCCTGCTGGGCATCGCGCTGTGACCTGAGCGGGTCTGTCAGCCGGGGTAGCAGTCACCTGCGGTGGTGTAGGTGCGGCCGCTGGGCAGCCGCCACGTCATGACGCCGGGCTCATCCTGGGCCAGGTGCCAGCCCGGTGCCTGCTTACATCGGTGATGCCGGCGACAGAGCGGGCTACCATTACATTCACAGGTCAGGCCGCCATTTTCGAACGCCAGAGTATGGTCGATGTCGCAGCGAACGGCCGGACGGCGGCAGCCGGGTGCGGCGCAGGTCCGCTGCCTCACCTCGATCAGGTGCCGCAGCGACCTGGGCCAGGCGTAGCTGGTTGACTCGCGGGGGTGGCGACATGACTGCGACTCCAGCAGCTGGAGCTTGCCCCGCAGGCCGGCTGCCCACGAGATCAGGGGCTGGTTCGCATCCGGCCTGCGCCGCCCGGCGCAGGCGTGGCCCACGGCACGGCCGTCTGGGCCGGTGACCGTCAGGCACCAGCGGCCCGTTCCCCCTATCCGCGCGGCCAGGTCGCGACAGGTCGCCGCGTCGGCTGCCCCGAACCCGGCGATCTCGCCAGGCGCGTCGGCCAGCCCGGCAAGCGTAGCCAGCGGCATCGTCAGGTGGATCGACCCACCTCGCCGTGCCCTGCCGCTGCTGCCACCGCCGTGGCTGCGGCCACCGCCGCGGCTGCCGTTGCCGCGGTTGTCGGCACTGTTGCCGCGCGCGGCACTGCCTGGGTCGGCGGGGCCGGAGCCGCGGTTGTTGCCGGTGCAGCCACTGCTGTCTGGATCGATGTCAGTGGCGCCGCCGTCGCGGGGGAGAAGGTCGGCCAGGTCGCGGCCGGATAGCCGGGCGAGGTAAGCCGTGGCGCGCAGCTCGGCCAGCGTGCCAGCGACGCCGTTGTCCCTGAGCCAGTCCGCGTCCGCGGTGAGCGCCGCATCGGCCGCGATCGCGTCGGCGGGCGCGAGCTCGCGCCCAGCGAGCGCCGCGTTGCCGGACGGCTCGTGCCAGACCTCCACCCTGGTCTCCTTGCGGCCTTCCTTCCGACGCCGTTCGGCGGCTGTTGGATCTGCGGCCAGCACTGCCCGCGCCGTCGCTGCCCGCAGCTGCCCAGTGGTCTGCTCACCGGCTCGGCTCAGCAACTGGGTCACGGCAGCGCGCGCCTGGTCGTCGGTCAGCACGGCAAGCTCGTCAACGAGGATGCACGCCTTCGGCCAGTCGATCACGCCTGCTTCGAGCGCCGCCGCAACCTCGGGAAGCCGGCGGAGGCCGGACGCGACGTCCAGGAGTCGGCCCGCTGACTGGCCGGTCAGCCTCAGTGCAACCGCCAGCTCGTCGGCCACGTGCTCGCCCAGCTGTGACCAGCCTGGCCGGTCCGCCTGGGTCCGCCGCCGGGCGGCCAGCGCGGTCACGGCGGCCGCCAGCCTGGCCTGTGACCACGCGACCTGCCGCTGGCACCCGAGCAGCACTCCGATTAGCTCGGACTCACCGAGCTCGTCGTGGCCGGACGCGGTGACGTCAGCTAGCGCCCGGGCCAGGAACGGTCCCGGCGCCAGCCGGTCAAGCGCCCCGCCGGCCGCGAATCCCGCCCCTGACGGCCCGCCTGGATCCCGGTGCGTGAACCCCGGCGGGATAACCTCACCCGCCCCGGTGTACGGCCCGGCCAGGTAGTCCGCTCGGACCTCGGGCGACATGCTGGCAAGCCACGCTGCCTCATCGGCCTCATCGGCACCCGGATAGTCATCGGACAGCGTCCACGCCATCTGCTCCGGGTCAGGGTCCTCATCGGCAAGGGGCCACTGCTCTGGATCGTCATCCTCCGGCCAGCCAAGCGCGGTGCTGGCATCGCCGCCAGGGGGAGGATTGGGATCAGCCGGTAGGGGCGCAGGCTGCTCGACGGCAGCGGAGTCGGGCTGCGGATGGGCGCGCTCGGTCTGCGACGGCGGTGCGACCGCGGTGTCCGCCGGTGCGCACTCGGGTCCACTGGTCAGCGCTGGGCTTGCGGTGTCGGGTGCTGAGCTTGCGGTGTCGGGTGCTGTGCTCGCGGGATTCGGCCATGCGGACTCGGGTCCGTGGTACGCGCGCGCGGCGTCGTCGGAGGCGAACATGCTGTCGCTCATGTGTCCGATCACCGCCTTCGTTAGCCCTTCCAGCTATCGCTCATTCTATCGAATCATGGCGACAGTTCAGCTGGTTTTTCGCTCGCCATTACGAGCGCCATCCGCGACAGTCAGCCAGGCCGATCCGGTCTGCGGGTCGCGTTCGGAGCGGAGGGGCAAGGCCGATCTGCAGCTGCGAATGTGAGGCTGGCGGCCTCGACCGCGACCGCGGGTCTCGAGCGTTGTCAACTGGTTATCTCCGCCTGTAGACGGCGCGGAGGCAATCCACTGCCCGTGGTCTGGCCATCCGGCGCCCCGTCCGTGCGAGCCGCAACGCTGCCGCCATGACGAACTTCACACCGGCGGGAGACTGGTCCCCGCACGCCTCCAGTTCGCCGCGCGGCTCCGATTCGCCGCGCGGCTCCGATTCCTCAAGTGACGCCCGCGCACCGGGCGGCTCGGGCTCGTCCAGAACACCCGGCTCCGGGCGCGGCGGCTCTGGCTCCGGGCGCGGCGGCTCTGGCTCACAGCGCGGCGGCCCTGGCTCCCTAGGCAGCGACACCCCTGCAGCTCAGGATCGGCCGAGCGGGGTGTCAAGCAAGGTCCAGCTGCGCGCCGCGTCGCCCGACGCGGTGCTGGCCGTGGTCCCGCACATGCTGGGCTTTTATCCCAGTCGGAGTCTGGTCGTGCTCGGCCTGGGCGAGCAGCACCGGGTCATGGTCACGTTCAGGTACGACCTGCCTGAACCGTACGACTGCGAACTCGCGACCGACATCG
>JASHQA010000102.1 GCA_030037785.1 Streptosporangiaceae bacterium | reverse complement strand
GCCGTCGACGATGTAGTCGAGCGAGTCCTTGAGCGGCCTGGAGTAGGTTCGCTGGCCTTCGTTGTCGACTTTGATGCGGATCCCGAGGATTTCGCCCCGGCCGATCGCCTCGTCTTTGATGTAAGTCCTGAGAGCTTGGAGGTCCAGGTCGCCATCGCCGAGGAACCGGGGGCGGTGACCGTGCGCGGTTAGCGTGTATTGCTCGTTGCCGGAAAAGACGAAGTCGACGCCAACTAGGTCATGGCCGCTGTGGGTGAACTCGGTGGTGCTGTCACCGCCGGCGATGCCATCCACGAGCATCTCGTCGTAGCGCTCGACGTCCGCCTGGTCGGTTATGACGGCGGTGCGGGGGAGCGCGAAGAGCGGCGGCTGGACCAGCGCGGCGTCGAGTTTGTCTAGGAGTCCGCCGATCTCTGTCTTGCCGACGGGGGCGTTGAGGAGCGCCGAAGACCCGAATTTGGCGACGCGTCCGAAGTCTGATCGCGCAGACTCTGCAATTGCGGCCTGCAGGTAGTCGATGGACTCCCCGCTTTCGATGTCGAGCCGGGTGTTACTGGTGTAGCTGCGGATCTCCTTCTTGCGCCTGCCGGCGAACTTCTTCGACGCTTTCTGCTTGATGTCGTCTTCGTCAGCCAGCCGCTTGGCAACTTCGATCCCGAAGTCGTGGTCGCAGAAGGGGCGCACGTAGAAGTGCGCCTTGCCGTACGTCAGGACGTAGCAGCGGCCGGTCCGCTCGAAGACATACGCCCCGAAGTAGATGAGGTTCTGCGGCTTCCGGTCCCCGAAGAACTCGGCGAAAGTGCCGACCCAGGGGATCTCGGCTGGTTCCTGCTCCTTCGAGAAGTAGAACGAGGCCTGCCAGCCGTCTTCAGGCGCGGCGTGGATCACCTCCAGGCCGACCTGGTCGAACTTGCCTTTCAGGGCGGCGACATTGCCATCCGGAACGGAGAAGATATTCAGCTTCATGCTCGGGGCACCCTCGGACGCTCAGCCTTGATCACGGTCCAGAGGGCAGCGTCTCCAGATCTCCGTAAGCGGCCTGTCGGCGGAACGGGCCGGCCAGCATTAATGACGCGGGAAACGGCCGTGCGGATTACCCGATGACCATACCGACGGTCGGCTGCTATGACTGGCAGGCGCCTGCGCATCTTTCACGCTGGCCGACAGTCCGAGCCCGCGCTCGTCGACCTCGGCCGTTGCCGTCGCCCGGCCACGGCAGGTGCTGCGTCCTCCGTAACAATAGCTTTGCGCGCAACGTCAAGGCGGCGGCCTAAATATCTGGCGACACGACGGACCTGCCAGCTACGATCCTCGCCTGTTGCCTGACAAGGAGGACGGCCGTGTACCGCGATCGTGACGCCGAGGCGTCCTTTTGAGCCGACCAGCAAGCGCCGCCGGGGGTTCCCTCTAGCGAACCCAGCGTCAAGCGCGACGATCGCGTCGTGGGCACTGACACTGAACTCGTCGAGAAGCTCGGCGCAACGACCAATGTCCGTGCGGGTCAGGACGGCGCTTTCCAGCACTGTTGCCGCAGGATGGGCCGCTTCGACGGCACTGCCGCGGCCTATTACGTCCGCGACCGTAACCAGTGAGAAACGAATGCCCGGCCAGGTTCAGCCGGTGCGGCCAAACGGTCAACCAGCCGCGCTCGCTGAACTTACTCTTGCCGCGGTGACATGCGCACAGGCATAGCCCAGGGCGACAGATCCGCGGTCATCTAGCTGGCAATCAGTCAGCGCTTCGCTTCAGCTGTGCCGGAGTGACGAAGCCAGGTCCTCCTGCATCGCTGACGACAATACGGCCGACTCGGCTGGCCGCAAGCAGTACCGTTCAACCTCCGGATGACTCTGGTAGTTCGGACAAGTAGCCAGCGCCAGGCCTTGCACCGCCCGGAGCACGTCCTCGTAATGCCGGACCAGGGGCGCCTTCATCAATGCATCCGCAGCGGCTCGGCCGGCCAGGCCGGCGGCCAGGCTCGGCACGCCGTACGTGACGAGCGCGACTGTGACGCCGTCTATCACCGCGGTCCTGGTCAGATCTTCAGCAGTCTTCATCGCCTGTGCGACCGCGGCAAGAGCGCCACACAAGAGATGACTATCCCATGTCGCGCGCGGGCAGCCGTTTTTGTCCAGCGTGGCGGTGATCGCGTCTGCGACCTGGTCGGCCACATCAGCGGCCACCGCCGCCCTCACCATCGCGGTGGGCTCGATCGCAACGGTACCTATGGCAGCGTCGAGGAGATCAGCGAGCTGAGCCTGCACAACATGGTGGGACCGACCCGGCGATGCGCCTTGCGCACCTACCGCGGCACGTGACAACGCGCCACCTTGGCGACCACGGCATCTGCGACCACCTTCTGCTTTGCTCCTGCACATCGTCTTTCGCTTTCGTCGTTCACCGCGTCACCTGACGGAGCCCCCGGCAGCTGATCATCCGCGCCTCGGGATTAGGGGCGCTTCAAGTCGAGTGTCACACGGCCTTCTGACAAATCAACATGTGCCATTCCGGGGACGTAAACGTGACTCGCCCCAAGGCCCTGACCGCAGCTCAGCTGTCGGCGCCGCGTGAAAACTGACCCCGGAGTGTCGGCCGAATTTTGACCCCTTCAGATCCGAGTCTCGGCTCAGTCGAGCCGAGAGGAGCGAAGGGAGTTGTTGTCTGTGGAGGACTGGGCTGAGATCCGCCGGCTGCATCGGGCGGAGGGGCTGCCGATCAAGGTGATCGCCAGGCTGCGCGGGGTGTCGAGGAATACGGTGCGGGCGGCGATTGCCTCGGATGCTGCGCCGAAGTACGTGCGTAAGCCGACCGGGTCGATCGTGGACGCGGCCGAGCCGAAGATCCGTGAGCAGCTGGAGCTGGATGCCAGGATGCCGGCGACGGTGATCGCCGAGCGGGTCGGCTGGACTCGCGGCATCACCGTGCTGAAGGAGCGAGTCGCTGAGCTGCGCCCTGCTTACCTGCCGCCGGACCCGGCGTCGCGCACGACGTATGAGGCGGGGGATATCGCGCAGTGTGATCTGTGGTTCCCTCCGATCGCAATGCCGGTCGGGTTCGGCCAGCGGCGGACGGCGGCGAAGCTGCCGGTGCTGACGATGGCGTGCGGCTACTCCCGGTGGCTGTCTGGGCAGCTGATCCCCTCGCGCGCGGCGCCGGACTTGTTCGCCGGGTGGTGGCAGGTGATCGAGCGGCTCGGGGCCGTGCCGCGGACGCTGGTCTGGGACGGTGAGGGCGCGATCGGCCGGTGGCGGTCGGGGAAGTCCGAGCTGACCGGCGAGTGCCAGGCGTTCCGCGGCACTCTGGGTGCCAGGGTGATCGTGCTGAGGCCTCGCGAGCCGGAGCATAAGGGGATCATCGAACGCGCTCACGACTACCTGGAGCGCTCGTTCCTGCCCGGCCGGAGCTTCACCGGCCCGGATGACTTCAACACCCAGCTGCGGGACTGGCTAGCGGTGGCCAACTGCCGTGTCCGGCGGGTGCTGGGCTGCGCCCCGGCTGAGCGGATCGCTGCGGACAAGGCTGCGATGCTCACCCTGCCGCCGGTCGCGCCGGCCACCGGCTGGCGGGGCAGCACCCGGCTAGCCCGCGACCACTACGTGCGGATCGACTCCAACGACTACTCGGTCCACCCGGCCGTCATCGGCCGCAAGATCGAGATCATCGTCGACCTGCGACGTGTCACAGCCGTCTGCGACGGCAAGGTCGTGGCTGACCACCAGCGGGCCTGGGCCTGGCACCAGACGATCAGCGACCCCGGCCACCTCGCCGCCGCCAGGGCGCTGCGCAGGGAACGCGCCGGGGTGCTGCGGCCACTGCCGGAGCCCGAGGTCGAGCAGCGGCCGCTGACCGATTACGACACTGCGCTGGGCCTGGACGCCGGCGATGCCGACGGCCCGGTGGCGTGATGGCCACCGCCACCGGCAAGACAGCGCGAGACCTGAACGCCGAGATTGCCTACCTGACCCGCGCGCTGAAGGCGCCCACGCTGCGCGACTGTGTCGCGCGGCTCGCCGAGCGGGCCGCGGCCGAGTCGTGGTCGCACCTGGAGTTCCTGGTCGCGTGCCTGCAACGCGAGGTCTCCGCCCGCGAGTCCCACGGCGGCGAGGGCCGCATCCGGGCCGCCCGCTTCCCCGCACGCAAGAGCCTGGAGGAGTTCGACTTCGACCACGCCCGCGGCCTCAAGCGGGAGCTGATCGCCCACCTGGGCACCCTCGACTTCATCACCGCCAGGGAGAACGTGATATTCCTCGGACCGCCCGGCACCGGCAAGACACACCTGGCTACCGGGATCGCGATCCGAGCCTGCCAGGCCGGTCACCGGGTCGCCTTCGCCACCGCCGCCGACTGGGTCGCCCTGCTCGCAGAAGCCCACCACGCCAGCCGACTGCAAGCCGAGCTCACCCGGCTGGGCCGCTACCCGCTGATCGTGGTCGACGAGGTCGGCTACATCCCGTTCGAGCCCGAGGCCGCCAGCCTGTTCTTCCAGCTCGTCAGCTCCCGCTACGAGCGGGCCAGCATGATCGTCACATCCAACAAGCAGTTCGGCCGCTGGGGCGAGGTGTTTGGCGATGATGTCGTCGCCGCCGCGATGATCGACCGGCTCGTCCACCACGCCGAAGTCGTCGCTCTCAAAGGAGACAGCTACCGGCTTAAGGACCGCGACCTAGGCCGCGTCGCCGCGGCCACCACGACCGAAGACTGAAACCAGCAAGCCGTCAGGGGGTCAATTTTCAACCGGCGACAGGGGGTCAGAATTCAGGCGGCGTTGACA
>JASHQA010000101.1 GCA_030037785.1 Streptosporangiaceae bacterium | reverse complement strand
CAGTCCGGCCCGCCCGCCCCGGTGGCGGCGCCGGCAGCGTGGCGCTCATCGGCGGCGGGCCCGGTCACCCTGGCCTCATCACCGTGCTCGGGCGGCGGCTGCTGGCTCAGGCCGACGTCGTGGTGACCGACAAGCTCGCACCGCAGGCGCTGCTGGCCGAGCTTGACCCCGACGTCGAGGTCATCGACGCGGGCAAGCAGCCGCACGCGCACAACCTGACGCAGGCACAGATCAGCGAGCTGATCGTGGCGCGCGCCCGCGCCGGGCAGCGAGTGGCCCGGCTGAAGGGCGGCGACCCGTTCGTGTTCGGCCGGGGCGGCGAGGAGGCGCTGGCCTGCGTGCGCGCGGGCGTCCCGTTCCAGGTGGTGCCGGGCGTGACCAGCGCGGTCGCCGTGCCCGCCTGGGCCGGCATCCCGGTCACCCACCGCGGCGTCACGCAGGACTTCTCGGTGGTGTCTGCGCACCTGGACCCGTCGCAGCCCGGCGCGACGGTGGACTGGGCGGCGCTGGCGCGCAGCGGCGGCACGCTGGTGCTGCTGATGGCCGTCGCGCACCTCGAGACCGTCACCGCCGAACTGGTCAAGCGCGGCCGGGATGCGGTCACGCCCGTCGCGGTCATCAGCGACGGCACGACGGCGGACCAGCAGGTGCTGACCTCGACCCTCGCCGACGTCGCGGCCGACGCGGCGGCGGCCGGGGTGCGACCGCCCGCGGTCGTGGTGATCGGTGACGTCGTGCGGCTGCGCGACCAACTGGCGGCGACGGCATGAGCTCGCCCGCGCTGCTGGCCGTGGCCCACGGCAGCCGTGACCCGGCGGCCACCGACGTGGTCCGCGACCTGGCCAGACAAGTCCGGCGGCTGGCACCGGTGCTGGACGTGCGCGTCGCGTTCCTCGGCCACGCCGAACCATCGCTGCCGACCGAGCTGGACGCGGCCGGGCCCAACACCGTCATCGTGCCGCTGCTGCTGTCCTCCGGTTATCACCTGTCGGCCGACATCACCGGCGCCGCGAGCTCGACGGGCGCGCGAGTGGCTGGTCCGCTCGGGCCGGACGAGCTGCTGCTGACCGCGCTGGCTGCCCGGCTTGCCGAGGCGGGCGTGCCGGACGGGACGCCGGTCGTACTCGCGGCGGCTGGCTCATCCGACCGGGCTGCCGCCGCCGACGTGCGCAAGCAGGCCGTGCTGCTGGCCGAGCGGCTGCGCGTTCCGGTCACCGCCGCGTTCGCGAGCGCGGCACCGCCGACGGTGCCCGAAGCCGTCGCAGACCTGCGGGCGCTGACTCACGGGCCGGTCGCGGTGGCGAGCTACCTGCTCGCGCCAGGCCAGTTCCAGGACCAGCTCGCCGGCAGCGGAGCCGACTGGGTCACCGCGCCGCTCGGCGGTCACCCGGCCCTGGCGGGCCTGGTCATCGACCGCTACCGGCAGGCAATGCTGGCGAAGCGCTGAATCGGCGTCATCGCCACTTGCCCGCCTGTTCCGGGTGCCCCCCATAATGAGCGCATCCGCACAGGCAGGACGCGACGATGGCCGACCAGCTCAGCTACTACGACGTCCTGGGCGTCGAGCCCGGTGCGTCCGCCGACGAGATCCGGCTCGCCTTTCAGACCAAGGTCGGCGTGCTGGCGCCCGCAATGATCTCCGGTGCTCCGTCCAAGGTGGTGGCCGTCGTTGACCGAGCACGCGCGGCCCTCGAGGTGGCGCAGCAGACCCTCCTCGATCCCGCTGCGCGCCAGCGGCATGACGTCGAGGTCGGCATCCTGCGCCCAGGAACCGGGCTGGTCGCTCCTGTCCCGGTGCCGTCTCGCGGCACCTGGACGTCGTCTCCGTCCGCCGGCCGGGCCGGCCTGAACTCGGACGCACTGGTGGAGGGTCTCGGCCTGATCGCGGACTGGCTGGCACCGCGTCCGGCGCCGCCGCGCCGCGTCGCGGTGCCAGACGTGCGCGGGCTTTTCGTCACCGGTGCACGGCGTCTCCTGGTCGCGGCCGGCCTGCGCTGCGGGGTCGTCCAGCTGACCCGCGACCCGATCCCGGTGGAGGGACTGGTGGTCGATCAGTCTCTGCCGGCGGGCACGAAGGCACGCCGGTCCGCGACCGTGACCGTCCAGGTGTGGCATCCAGCCCGGCGTCCCGGTCGGCGGCTCTAGCCGTCAGCGCCGCCGGATAGCCGCGCCGGTCGGTCGGCAGGCCCGTCGGCTCGCCGGTTGTTACCGTCGCTGGCTGGCGTGCCGGCCAGGCTGGGACACCCAGGGGCGCGCGACCTCGGGCGGCCTGGTCTTGGCGATGTGCACGAGGCAGGTGTACGTGACGACGGCGATGGCCAGGTGCATGACGAATAGGACGGCCACGGCCCTGGGCGGCTGCCCGCGCGACAGGATGTAGACATCCGGGAGCCACAAGACCAGCGTGACACCGATGGCCATGCGCAGGAACAGCCAGCGGGGCGCGGAGCTGATCCTGGTGACAACCGGCCATGCCAGGCACGCGATCACGACGCCGATCACCGTCAGCCTCGCGTAGTCATGGAACTGGAAGTGCACGTAGCCCCTGGTCGACGGGAACACCGCCGAACCGATGGTCACCAGGAGCGCGTCGGCCGCCAGAGAGCCGCCGATGGCGATGGCCGTCGCTACCAGGACGCTGATCGTGCGCGGCTGCCGGTGGGCAGGCGCGAAGTCCACGTGGCACAGCCGCAGGGCACGATCGACGGGCGCGGGCAACCGCAGGTCCAATGGGTGTCCTCCTTCGCGCATCCTGGCGCGCACCATGCCGGTGTCCGGGGGCTGTCAGCCACCGTAGTGCCGGCGCTGTCCGCGCCGCGACCGCCTCGAGAACGAGATCCGGAGGGCACCACTCATCCTGGCGGATGATGTCCGCCCGCCGCCGGTTCCGACGCCACCCGGCCGCGAAACCGCGACGTAGCCGCCGTGAAACCGGGCCCGCCTACGGTTGCCGCATGCGCCAACCCGACCTGCGAGGGGGAGCACGACCATGACGACTGCAGCCAGCGTGTCCGCTACCGGCCTCGTCAAGACGTTCGGCGGCCTGCGCGCCGTCGA
>JASHQA010000100.1 GCA_030037785.1 Streptosporangiaceae bacterium | reverse complement strand
GTTCGGCACCCCGCGCCGCACGGTGCTCCTTGAGGGAACCGGCGCGCCCAGGACGGCGGCGGTGCCGCTGGAGGTGGCGGACGAGCCCTGCATGGTGCTGCTGTCCTCGGCTGGCCTGCTGGCCCGCACCGCTGCGCGGCCGACTGCCGCCGCCCAGGAGGACGAGACGGGCGAGGACAGGGGACGGGAACGGGGTCGGGCGCCGGCGCCGCGGTCGCAGGACTCGGCCGGGCAGCGCGGCGCGCATGACGTCATCGTGTCCCAGGTGACCACCACGGCGCGCGGCACGATCGGAGTCATGACCTCGGCTGGCCGGCTGATCCGGCTTGGCGTGCTCGAGCTGCCGGCGTTGCCGCCGAGCGCACACTCGCCCGCCCTGTCGGGCGGCGCGCCGATCAGCGAGTTCATCACCACGGCACCCGGCGAGACGATCGTCGGCATCGTCGCGGCGGAAGTGGCCGGAGCCGGCCTCGCTCTCGGCACGGCCCAGGGCGTCGTCAAGCGCGTGACGCCGGACTACCCGCAGAGCGCCGCCGACTTCGATGTCATCGCGCTGCGTGACGGCGACCGTGTTGTCGGCGCGGTTCAGCTGGATAGCGAGGACGCCGAGCTCGTGTTCATCACCAGCGACGCCCAGCTGCTGCGCTTCTCGGCCGCGTCTGTCCGACCCCAGGGCCGGGCCGCGGCGGGGATGGCCGGCATTCGGCTCGCGCCGCGGACCAGCGTGATCTGGTTCGGCGCAGTCGAGCACACCGAAGACGAGTCGGCGCCTGTCGTGGTGACGGTGGCCGGCAGCGCGGCCGCGCTGCCGGGGACGTCAGCGATGACCGTCAAGGTCAGCCCGTTCTCCGAGTTCCCGCCCAAGGGCCGGGCGACCGGCGGAGTCCGGTGCCACCGCTTCCTCAAGGGCGAGGACGCGCTGGTGCTGGCGTGGGCGGGACCGGAACCAGCCCGCGGTGCCACGGACGCGGGCACGCCGGTCGACCTGCCGCCGCCGACGGGGCGGCGGGACGGCTCGGGCGAGCGCGTCCGGCACCCGCTGGCCGGGGTCGGCGGTACCGCAAGCTAGCCTGGCCGCCCTGCCGTCGTCGTGCGACGACCCGATGCGTGCATGACAGCCCGCCGCCAGCGTCGCTGCTCGCCGATGTGGGGCGGCCAATAGCGACCCCTCCCGCGCCATGGCGACCGCCGCCGGCCAATAGCGACCCCTCCCGGGCCATGGCGACCACTCGGTGAGGTCAAAGTTCGCGAATCGGACAGTTTTTCGCGACGAGCGGTCGGCATGGGTGTTGAGCGGTCGCCTCAGGCCCGCCGACCGGTCGCCATCGGCCCATCAACCGGTCGCCACTGACCACCGACCCGGTCGTGAGCGCCGACAGCGGCCATCCGCGCGGGTCACGGGTGTGCTCCCTTACGGCTCCCTTGCGGCGCGTAAGCATCGGACCCCGGCGCAGTAGCGGGCCGCGATGGTCGACCCGGAACCGTCGCCCGCTGGGAGTGCGACGCGTAGGCCAGGCCTTCGACTAGGTCGCCGCTCGCTCCTGGGACGGTCAGGCGTCGATGCGCGAGGGGTCAAGCTCGGTGGCACCGGCCGCGATGAAGTCCCGGCGCGGCCCAACCTCCGTGCCCATGAGCAAGTCGAAGATGGCATCTGCAGCCTGCGCGTCCTCGACCCTGATTCGACGCAGCACTCGCCGCCGCGGGTCCATGGTGGTCTCCGCGAGCTGGTGGGCGTCCATCTCACCCAGGCCCTTGTACCGCTGCGGATCCTTGAAGCGCTGACCCTTGCGCTCGAGTTCTAGCACCGTGCGGCTCAGCTCAGGGTCGCTGTAGGTGTAGATGTACTTCGCCTGCCCCTTGCGCGGGTTGGTCAGCTCGATCCGGTGCAGCGGCGGCACCGCCGCGAAGACCCGCCCCGCGTCCACCATCGGTCGCATGTACCGGTAGAAGAGCGTGAGCAGCAGGGTGCGGATGTGCGCGCCGTCCACGTCGGCGTCGGCCATAAAGATCACCCGTTGATAGCGGGCGGCGTCCAGGTCAAACGCGCTGCCCGAGCCGGCGCCGATCACCTGGATGATGGCGGCGCACTCGACGTTCTTGAGCATGTCGGACAGCGACGCCTTCTGCACGTTGAGGATCTTGCCGCGGATCGGCAGCAGCGCCTGGAACTCGGAGTCCCTGGCGTTCTTTGCCGTGCCGAGAGCCGAGTCACCCTCCACGATGAACAGCTCACTCCGGTCATCTGCCGACCGACAGTCGACGAGCTTGGCCGGCAGCGCCGAGGTTGCCAGCGCAGACTTGCGGCGCTGGTTCTCCCGGTGCTCGCGGGCCGCAACCCGGGTCTTCGCAGCGGCGATGACCTTATCCAGCACCGCCCGCGCCTGCGCCTTGCTGCCGCGAACCCGGCCCTCCAGGAAGTTGCCCAGCTCGGCGGCCAGGATCTGACTGACCACCTTCGACGCCGCTGGGGTGCCCAGCACCTCCTTGGTCTGGCCCTCGAACTGCGGCTCGGGCAGTCGGACGGAGATGACCGCGGTCAGGCCCTCGAGCACGTCCTCCTTGACGACCGGGTCCTCGCCGGCTTTCAGCAGCCTGGCCGCCTTGAGCTGCTCGTTCAGCGTCCGAACCATGGCGCGCTCGAAGCCGGTGACGTGGCTGCCGCCCTTCGCGGTCGGGATGACGTTGACGAACGACCGCACCGTGGTGTCATAGCCGGTGTCCCAGCGCAGCGCCACGTCGACGTCAAGCTGACGCTCGACATCCGTAGGCGTCAGGTGGCCAGCATCGTCGAGGACGGGCACGGTCTCGGTGAACTGGCCACTGCCGGTGATCCGCAGCACGTCGGTCACCGGCTCCCCGGCCGACAGGTGCGCGCAGAACTCGCTGATCCCGCCGGCGAACCGGAACTCCGCGGACCGGCCAGCCGGGCCGTCCACCACGGTTACGGCGTCCTGGCTCGCCGTGTCGTCCGCGTCGGCCCGCGCCGGGCGCTCGTCGGTCACCTCGATGCTGAGTCCCGGCACCAGGTAGGCGGTCTGCCGAGCCAGCTGGGTCAGCCACGAGAACCTCCAGTCGGCCCCTGGCACGAAGATCTGCCGGTCCGGCCAGAACCGGATCCGGGTGCCGCTGGCCGCCTTCGCCACCTTGCGGCCCCGGGCCAGCCCGGATCCCGGAGTGAATGCCGCGCTCGGGCCGTCGCCGTCGAATCTGCCGGGCACGCCGCGCCGGAAGCTCGTCGACCACTCATAGCCGCCCTTGTCGACCCAGACGTCGAGACGCGCCGACAGCGCGTTGACCACCGACGCACCCACCCCGTGCAGGCCGCCGGAGGCGGTATACGAGCCGCCGCCGAACTTTCCGCCCGCGTGCAGCCTGGTCATGATCAGCTCGACACCGGACAGGCCCGTCTTGGGCTCGTTGTCCACCGGTATGCCACGGCCGTCGTCGCGCACTTCCGCCGACCCGTCGGCGCGCAAGATGATCTCGATCCGCGTGCAGGCGCCGGCGAGCGCTTCGTCCACGGCGTTGTCGAAGATCTCGCCCAGGCACTGGGCGAGGCCGCGGCCGTCCGTCGAGCCGACATACATGCCCGGCCGCTTGCGGACCGCCTCGAGGCCTTCGAGGACAGTGAGGTGCCGCGCGGTGTAGCCGTCGGCGGCCGGACCCTGCGTCGGACCCTGCGTCGGACGGTGCGCCGGTCCGGCCGCGCTCGCGGCTAGCGACGACCGGCCGGCAGCCGGCCTGCGTCCGGCCCGCCCGCCGTTCGCCGACACGGTGCGGTCTGGTTCTGTGCTGAGGGCGGTCACAACGGCTCCCTGGGCAGGACCTATCTCACGGCAGCCCGGCCGGCGGCGCAGGCGCCCGCGTGGTGGGCCTGCACGCACACCACGCCGACACCCAGGTACCGCGCGCCGCAGCGGCCAAACCCCTGCCGGCCAGCCGGGGCGCGACCACCGGATAAGGGCCTGAAGGCAGAGTAGCTGCGATTCGGCCGCGCTTCGCGCTACCACGCCGAGCGACATATATCTCAATAATAAATAAATACCTCAAATCATGACTAACAACGCGGGCACGCTGGCCGGGCATCCCGGATGTTCGCCTTCGGCATACTCCGGCCCCGCAGGGGATGACAAACGACCGGCCTGAGTGTTGTGATGCGTAGAGATCACAAGCTGGACGGACAGTCGCCGGCGCGGTGCGGGCCACGGGGGCAACCCCCCGAGACCCGGAGCGCAAGGGCCGGGCTTCGGGGCACCGGAGCTGGCCGGCACCGTCCCGAGAGGCGAGGAGGCGCCTTATGACCGGAGCGATAGCCCCAACGAGGCCGCTGAGCGCCCTTGACTTGTGTGACCGTTGCGGAGCTCCTGCGTATGTACGCGTTGTGCTGCCCGGCTCGGGCGAGCTGCTGTTCTGCGCACACCACAACCGCAAGCATGCCGAGGCACTCGCGAAGATTGCGGTCGAGATCCAGGACGAGACCGGCAGGCTGCTGACCAAGCCCGCCGACGCCTCTTCCTGACTTCTGCACGTGATCGCCCCCTGGCCAGCTCGGGCCGGCCAGGGGGTGTTTTACTGCCTGAAGTGCGCCCCGCTGGCTCAGTCGAGGTAGTCGCGGAGCACCTGGGACCGCGACGGGTGCCGCAGCTTCGACATGGTCTTGGACTCGATCTGCCGGATCCGCTCGCGGGTCACGCCGTAGACCTTGCCGATCTCATCCAGCGTCTTGGGCTGACCGTCGGTCAGGCCGAACCGCATCGAGACCACGCCGGCTTCGCGCTCGGACAGCGTATCCAGCACCGAGTGCAGCTGTTCCTGCAGCAGCGTGAAGCTCACCGCCTCGCCCGGCTGGATCGCCTCGGAGTCTTCGATCAGGTCGCCAAACTCGCTGTCGCCATCCTCGCCAAGCGGCGTATGCAGCGAGATGGGCTCTCGGCCGTACTTCTGTACCTCGATGACCTTTTCCGGCGTCATGTCCAGCTCGGCCGCGAGCTCCTCAGGGGTCGGCTCTCGGCCCAGGTCCTGCAGCATCTGGCGCTGCACGCGGGCGAGCTTGTTGATCACCTCGACCATGTGGACCGGAATCCGGATGGTCCGCGCCTGGTCTGCCATGGCCCTGGTGATTGCCTGGCGGATCCACCAGGTGGCGTACGTAGAGAACTTGTAGCCCTTGGTGTAGTCGAACTTCTCCACCGCGCGGATCAGGCCCAGGTTCCCTTCCTGGATCAAGTCGAGGAACAGCATGCCCCGGCCGGTATACCGCTTGGCCAGCGAGACCACGAGCCTGAGGTTCGCCTCCAGCAGGTGGTTCTTAGCCCGCTTGCCGTCGTCGGCGATCCACTCCAGATCCAGTCGGACCTCCGACCGGAGCGAGTGGTTCATCTCGGCGAGCTTCTCCTCGGCGAACAGGCCGGCTTCGATCCGCTTGGCCAGCTCGACCTCCTCCTCGGCGTTGAGGAGCGGAACCTTGCCGATCTGCTTCAGATAGTCCTTGACCGGGTCAGACGTGGCGCCCGCGACCGCCACCTGCGCGGCCGGCAGGTCCTCATCGTCGTCGCCGTAGACAAAGGCCTCGTCTTCGGACTCCTCGACGGCACTCGCGCCGGCAGCCGCCTCGACCGAGCCGTTCGCGACGGCCAGCGCCGCCGGCCCGGCACTCGGGTCATCGGCCAGGCTCTGGTCGCGAACGTCGGTGTCTGCGGCTAGGTCGTCGGCCTCAGCCTCGTCGGCGTCAGCCTCGTCGGCCTCGGCCTCAGCCTCGTCGGTTTCGTCGGAATCGAGAGACTCCAGCTCCTCGAGCTCGGCGTCGACGTCCAGGAACGCGACGTCGGCGAGCTCGGCCTCGTCGACGTCGATGTCCCCCACGTCGGTGAGGTCGGGATCGGGCTCGGGCTCCAGGCTGGCAGCCTGCTCGCCGGGATCCCGGTCCTGGTCCAGCTCGGTCTCGGCTACCAGTTCGGCCTCCGCCGTCACGTCCATGCTCCCGCCATCACGATGGTCTCCCCTGCCAGGAAGCTCACTGGCGCCCTTCTTTCCCTGCCTGCCCTTGGCACCGGCCGGGCCGGGCCTGGCCCGCCTGCGCCCGGCGCCTGCTTGCACCTTTTCCTCGCCACCAGCGCTGCTCACGCCCACGGTGCCGGAAGTCTCGGATGTCCTCGATGCGGGCTTGCGGCCCCGAGTGCCGACCGGCCGTCTCGCAGCTGGCACCGCGTCCGCGGCGCCGTCACCCGGGACGAGGGCTATGGGCTGGTCAGCCGGTGACTTGCCGTCAGCCGCACCGCCACGGGTCTGCTGTGGTACGCGTGCGCTCCGTGCCGACGGCCGAGACTGCCGCCGCGCCGCTGAGCCTGCAGCGCTTGCCACCGCGGTCACCCCTTCCCTAGCTGGATGGCGGCCCGCCCCGCTCTGACCGGCACAGCGATGTTCGCGCTCGCAGGCGACACTGCCACCTCTCCGGGATCCCTCATGCTGAGCATCGGGCTGCGCAGCGCGAGCCCGGACGCGCCGACCGGCCCGAAAGACTGACCGCCGCGCCGGGAGCGCCTGTCATGCCCAGGGTCCTCTCCCGCCAACCACAGTAGGCGCACTGTCGGTGTAGGTCGTACGGTTGGGCGGCCAAGCACCGCCGAGCGCCGGCTCGAACCGGGTTCGCCAAGCCGGACAGCACAACCCCGGGAATGGTACCCGCATTCCTCATACCCTCCCCTTTCGCGCCGAACCGGCACGCCTGCGGCCGCTGCCTCGCCGTCCCTCCGCCGGCACGTGCAGGACGAGCACTGTCACGTCGTCGTCCTGCTCGTACCCGGTCAGCATCCGGTCTACGAGGTAGTTCAGCAGCAGTCCGGGATCCTGGGCAGTCGCGGCCGGAGCCCTGGCGGCGACCGCCACCAGTTCGTCCAGCCCCGCATCCAGCCCTCGCTTTCGGTTCTCTACCAGCCCATCGGAATACAGCACGGCCGTGTTGCCGGGCGGCAGCCGGAACACGTACTGCCGACGCGGGCTCGCCCAGCCGAGCGGAGTGCCCGCCTCGGTCGGATCCAGCCGCGGCGGCCCGTCCGGCGACAGCAGCAGCGGCGGCAGATGGCCAGCGTTCCCGGCCACCCCGTCTCCGGTCAGTGGGTTCACGACCAGGTACGCCACCGTGGTCACCTGTTCGGCGAGCTCGGTGGCGAGGAACAGCCGGTCCAGCCCTGCGAGCACGGCGGCCGGCCGTGGATCAGTGAGCGCCAGTGCCCGCAGCGCATTCCGGACCCGGCCCATCCCCGCCGCGGCGGTCAGTCCCTTGCCCATGACGTCGCCGGTCGCGACCGCGAGGCGGCCGTCCGGCAGCCGGAACGCGTCGTACCAGTCGCCGCCGATCTCCATGTTCCTGGTCACCGGCAGGCACTTGGCCGCCAGGATCATGCCGGGCACCGTGGGCAGCGTGTCCAGCAGCAGGCTCCGCTGCAGCGTCTCGGCCGTGGTGTGCTCGCGCTCGTAGAGCAGAGCTCGCTCCAGCGCGAGAGCGCACTGTCCGGCCAGCGCCTCGAGGAAGACGCGCTCTTCCTCGGTGATCTGGCGCGGCCGGCTGAAAGAGAACCGCAGCGCGCCGAGCGACGCGCCGGATGACAGCAGGGGCAGCCCTACCCACGCCTTCTCGTCGGTGTAGGCGAGGAACTGGCTCGCGTCGATTCCCTCCGCTTCGAAGTGGCTGCGCAGCGCCTCTGGGCTTTCCAGCAGCACGGGCTTGCGCCCCGTAACCGCCGCGGTCATCACGCTCGTCGCCGACAGCGGGATGTCGCTCCATCCGGAGCCAGGGAGTTCCGGCAGGCCAGCGGGGTTGACCGTGTGCAGCCAGAGCCGCTCGGTGTCGAGGATCGCGACTGCGGACCGCTCCGCGCCGATCGCCGAGCGGCCGACTTCGGTGATCACCTGCACGACCTGATCGACGGTCAGCGCCTCGGCCAGCATCGAGGTTGCCTGCTGGAGCCGCGCGGTGCGCAGTGCGGCCGCGGACAGCTGCTCGGTCAGCCGGCCGCGCATTTCCTCCGCTTCGCGCTGGGCTGTGACGTCGGTACTGGCGCCGATCCACTCGATGATCCGGCCGTCCCGTTCGATCGGCACGGCGCGCACGTCGTAGTGCTTGTAGGAGCCGGTCCGGCTGCGGACCCGGTAGCGGCTGTCGAACACCTTGCCTGACTGGACGCAGTCCCGCCAGGCCGCCTCGACCCGGTCCCGGTCGTCGCTGTGGACCGCCGCCAGCCAGCCCTCCCGCTGGTACTGCTCAGCCGTCTGGCCAGTGATCGACCGCCATTCCGGTGAGTCCTCCGCGATCTCACCATCGGGCCGTGTCACCCAGACGACCTGGGCACCCGCCTGGACCAGGGACCGGTACCGTTCTTCGGTCCGGCGCAGCGCCTCGGCAGCCGCCCGCTGCTCCGTGGTGTCCATGGCGATCGCGGCGACCCCGTCGACGTCCCCGTCAGCCGACGGGAACCAGGAGAAAGACCAGTAGCGCACCGCGGGCTCGCCGCCGTCGCCGACATCCGCGCTGCCGGAGTCGGCCACGGCATGCTCGCTCTGCGCTACCGGCCGCTCGCCCGCGGCAACGGCCCGCACTGCGCCCGCTGCCGCGGCGGCCAGGTCAGGGGGCCACAGCTCAGCCGGGGTGTGACCGAGCTGCGCGGTCACTGGACCAGCCGCCAGCGCCGACATCGCCTTGTTCATCCGCAACAGGCGGGAGTCCGGACCGAGGAAGACGAACCCGACGGGCGCCTCGAGCAGGAGGGACGACAGCAGCGCCGCGTCGCTCTCCGCCAGGCCGGACGGCCGCGGGCGTGGCACGGACGTACCGGCGCTCATCGCTGGCACCCCTGCCGCGGCCGACCGTGAGCCATGAAGCTGCTCCTTCCCGCTCACTGCGGACACAAGAAGGCTAGCGGCAACAACGAGTGCAAGGACGCAGCCAGCGACAACTGGGCACGCCCGGGGCCAGATGGCCAGCCTTCGTGCGGGACGTGGACGGCGCCAGCAGGCCCGGCAAACCGAGCTCGACGAGAATCGAGACCAGAACGGGAACGACGCCGTGATCGGTTAGCCACGCGCGAATCGCCGGGCGCGTCGGCCTCAGCCACTGCTCGCACTGGCCTCCCAGGCCGCGCTGCCCGTGCTGGGCGTGCCCGGCTCGATCGGGAAGTGGCACGCGACGAGCTGGCCGCCGCTGGCGCGCGGCTGGAGCGGCGGCTCGGCCTCCGCGCAGATGTCCTGGGCGCGCGCGCACCTGGTCCGGAACCGGCATCCCGATGGCGGCCGGGTCGCCAGCGGCAGGCCGACGGCGGGACGCGTCGCCGACGTCGGCCGGATCTCGCCGGTCACTGCAGGGACGGCGGCGATGAGGCCAGCGGTGTAGGGATGCGCCGGGGCGGTGCAGACGTCCTCGGCCGGACCCACCTCGACCAGCTTCCCGAGATACATGACCCCGATGGTGTCCGCCATGTACCTGACCACCGACAGGTCGTGCGAGATGAACAGGTAGCTGAGGCCGTACTGGCGCTGCAGCTTGCGCATCAGGTTGAGGATCTGCGCCTGCACGGACACGTCCAGCGCGGAGACTGGCTCGTCGGCGACGATGAGAGCGGGACGCTGGAGGAGCGCCCTGGCCAGCGCCAGCCGCTGCCGCTGACCGCCCGAGAACTCCCGGGGATACCTGCTAGCCACCTCGGGCGGCAGACCGACCTCGTCCAGGATCCGGGCTACCTGCCTGCGGCGCCCGCGGCGGTGGACGGTGCGCTGAATCTCGAGCGGCTCGCTCAGGATGGAGCGGACCCGCATCCGCGGGTCGAGGGAGGCGAAGGCGTCCTGGAACATCAGCTGGATACCCGGCCGGTACGCGCGCAGCTGGCGGCCGGAGAGCCAGGCCAGATCGGTGCCGCGGAACTCGATGCTGCCCGCGCTGGCCCGCTCCAGGCCGACCAGCAACCGGGCCACGGTGGTCTTCCCGCAACCAGACTCGCCGACCAGGCCGAATGTCTCGCCCGTGGTCAGCTCGAAGCTCACCCCGGCCACCGCGCTCACCGTGCCCGTGCGGCGGCCGATCACACCGCTGGTGACCGGATAGTCCTTGACCAGGCCGGAGACCCGCAGCAGCGGGGAGCCAGTGGCCGAAGGCTCGGACGCTGGCTCCCCGCTCGCTGCGGTCGGCCGCGCGGCAGCGCTGGGCGGGCCGGCCGTCCACGCACTGACGCGGCGGCCCGCACCGGAGTCCTGAGCACCGGCCAGCCCGCCGACCGGGAAGAAGCACGCGTACAGGTGACCGGGATGATCGCCGTCGAGGACCGGCACGTGGCTGCCGCACCAGTCCGCCGCGTACCGGCACCGCGGCGCGAAGCTGCAGCCGGCGTGCTGCTCGGTGACGGCGGGCGGCCGGCCGGGGATGCTATAGAGCGACCTGGCCTGTGGCCCAGCGAGCTCCGGTAGCGCGTCGAGCAGAGCCTCGCTGTATGGATGCCGGGGGTCGGCGAGCACGGTTTCGGTCCCAGCCTGCTCGACGATCCGTCCGCCGTACATCACGGCCACGCGTTCCGTCCGGCCCGCGATCACCCCGAGGTCGTGCGTCACCAGGATGACCGCCATGCCGAGCTGCCTGCGCAGGTCGTCGATGAGCTCGAGAATGTCCTGCTGGATGGTTACGTCGAGCGCCGTGGTCGGCTCGTCGGCGATCAGCAGCCGGGGTCCGCACGCGAGGGCAGCCGCGATCATCGCCCGCTGCCGCATGCCGCCCGACAGCTGGTGCGGATACAGCGCGGCCGAGCGCTCCGGGTCGGGCATCGCGACCATGCCGAGCAGTTCGATCGCGCGGGCGGCCGCCGCCGCCCGGTCCGCGCCAGCGTGCACGACCGCGGACTCGCTGACCTGCCGGCCGATCGTCATCGTAGGGTCGAGGCAGCTAGCCGGGTCCTGGAAGACCATGCCGACGTCCCGGCCGCGCACCGCCTGCATGTCCCGGTCGGATAGCTGCGTGAGCTCGGTTCCCGCCAGCACCACCGAGCCGCCGGTAATCACGGCCCCGCGCGGCAGCAGCCGCACGATGGACCGCGCGGTCATCGTCTTGCCGCAGCCCGACTCCCCCACCAGGCCAAGGCACTCACCCGCCGCGACCTCGAGGCTCACGCCGTCGACGACGCGCACCGTCGCGCCCGGCAGCCTGATCTCCGTGCGCAGCCCGATGACCTGGAGCACCGGCTCCGGTGGCGGCGCCACGCTCAGCCCGTTACTCATCGCCCGCGAGTCCGTCCCGCAGGCCGTCGCCCAGCATGGTGAGCGCGACCACGACCACGACGATCGCCACTCCAGGAGACAGGATCTGCCACCAGTATCCGTTGTCGATCAACTGCGTCGCGGCGTTCAGCATGTCGCCCCAGTCGACGGACGGGTACGGGACGCCCAGTCCAAGCCAGCTCAGCGCGGCCAGCAGGAGGATGGCGTTGGCGATCTGGAAGGTCACGTTGACCACGATCGTGCCCATCGCGTTCGGGGCGATGTGCCGGACGATGGCCCGCAGCCCGCCGCCACCCATGACGCGAGCGGCCTGAACGTACTCTCTGGACCGCAGCATCAGAGCCTCGCCGCGCACCAGCCGGGCCGTGCTCAGCCAGGACGTGCCAGCGATCACCAGGACGAGCACGGTGGTTGACGGCCGGTACAGCGTGACAAGGACCAGCAGCAGCACGATGGCCGGGACGGCGATGCCGGCGTCGACGATGCGCATCATGACGGCGTCGACCACACCGCCGACGTAGCCGGCCGTGGCACCCCACAGCGAGCCCAGCACCGCCGCGAGTATCCCGGCGGCCGCACCGACCTCCAGCGAGACCTGCCCGCCCTTCATCAGCCTGCCGAGTTCGTCTGAGCCGTCGTTGTCCGTGCCGAGCGGGTGGCCAGCGCGCGGGGACAGATTCGCCTGGGACAAGAAGATGTGAATCTGGTCGGTGTGGTAGACGGCCGGGCCGGCGAAGCAGAACACGGTGACCGCGACGAGGATCAGGCCGCCGGCCGTCGCCAGCGGATTGCCGCGGAGCACCGACAGGACCCGGCGGGCCCGGCCCGCTGCCGCGGCGCGCAGGTCTGCCCCGGTCGGCTGAGCGAGCGCGGGACCGGCGTGACGGCCGCGGCTGCCGCGTACCG
>JASHQA010000099.1 GCA_030037785.1 Streptosporangiaceae bacterium | reverse complement strand
CGGGGCGCTGGAACTGATCGGGAGGGCAGGCGGCGGGGTCGTGGAGGCCTACCCGCACGACACGGCGGGAAAGAAGATGTCGTCCACTTTCCTCTACAACGGCACCCGCAGCATGTACGAGAAGGCGGGCTTCGAGTACGACCGGCCGAAGGGCAAGAACAACTGCGTGATGCGCAAGGTCGTCCCGGCCGCTGCGTAGCCGCCGCTTCGGATGGCCTCTCGGTGGAGCCGAGCGTGCACTGCCGCGCGGGCGTCACGCGCGCGGCAGGTTGTGTGCCAGATCAGGTGAGTCTTCGGCGGACGAGCCAGCGCCGCTTGCTGCCACTGCGGCCCGCCGTCTGCAGGACGCGCTCGAATCCGTGCGCCTCGAACAGGCCAACCGTCCCGACATACGCGGCACTCTGGTGAACGCGGTCGCCTTCGGGGTCCACTGGGTAACCTTCAATCACGCTTGCGCCGCTGGCTCGCGCGTGCTCAATTGCGCCGTCCAGTAGGTCGTGCATCAGCCCACGCCGCCGGAACCCGGGTCGCACTCTGAAGCAGACCGCCGACCACGCCTCCGCGTCGTCAACCGGTCTGTGCCATGAGCGACGCGAAGTGGTCCCAGCGCCCGACGGCAGAAAGTACCTCGATGGCCATGGCACCCCTTGGATCTGGGCCTGATTCGACAGCGCACGATCTTGCACCTGCGCGACGAGCCTGTCCGGCGCGTCGCTGATCCGCTACCAGCGGGGCGAAGGGAATCGGACCCTCATGACCGGCTAAGGAAGATCGGTGCTGCCCCCATCACGGCAGGCCTGCCACGCTGATGGCCTGCAGCTGATTGGAGTTAGTGACTGTGATCAGCAGCGTCTTGCCACCCTGCTCAAGACCGAACTGCCGCGGCAGCGTGCCAGTCGACACGTATCCGAGCAGCGCGGGCTGGTCGGCTAGCGCCTTGGCCGTGTTGATCACGGCGATGCTTGATGTCTGCCCGGCCACGTTGTGCTGATTGGAATCTGCGACGAGAATGCGCGAACCGCCGTCCACGAACACGATGCCGAGTGGGGACTCGCCGACGGGCACATCCGCGATCAGCGCATGGTTCGGGTCGCTACTGAGCTTCGCGATGCTGAATCCGAGCAACGCATTGCTTTCCGACGCGGTCACCCACAGGATCTGCTGGTTGGCCGATACGAGCGCCCTCGCGGGCGCGCAGCCGGCATTGACGGTGGCGGTCACGGCGCGCGCCGGGTCAGTCTCCGCCGTACTCATGCTCAGCACGTTCAGTTTGCCCGCCTCGCTGTCTGCAAACAGCATGCCGTCCGCAGCGGCGAGGCCCACCGGTGACGATCCGAGCGGCACGTCGCCGACGAAGGCAGCCGCGGAGCCGAATCCGTCAGTCAGGGCAGCCTGCAGGTTGAACACCGCGAGCTGCGCGGTGTTCTGCAAGGTGACGAACGCATACTTGTCATCGGGGGACAGCACGACCTCAGCGGCGGCAGATCCGCCAGGGCTGCCCAGGAAGCCCACGATGGGAGCGGCTCCATCGAGCGCCGCCTTGACGCTGATGACGACGGCGCCATTGTTCTCGGCTGCCAGAATGTACTGCCCGTTATGGGTGATCGCGTCGCCCTTCTGGACGCCGTCGATGCCGATCGTCCGCACTACCGTTGGCAGCAGCGCGGTGCCGTTCTCCCGCAGTACCGTCACGGCGTTGCCACCTGACACGAAGGCGTAGGGCCCGCTGATTACGACGCCGAACGGACCGGGCAGCGACAGGCTTGCCGACGCGACACTGGTCAGTGGATTGGCCTGGGCGGTATCCACCGTGCAACCGGGCGCAGTCAGCACCAACGCGGCATGACTGCTCGGCGACGACGGGTTGGTGGCGCCTGTGGCGGAATGCCCATTACTGGCGAGCAAGAAGCCGCCAACTGCCGCTGCGAGAGCAAGCACCCCCACGCCACTGAACCAGACTGGCGACCGCCACCACGGGCGGGAGTGGACCGCGGGACCAGCCGGTGGTCCAGACGGTGAACGCTGGCCGCTTTGCCTGCGAGCCCACGACCTCGTGGACGACGCGGGGCCGGCGGACGGCTCAGTGAGCCCAGCTTGCGCCGCTTTACGGGAGCCGCCCGGCAGCGTGTCGCCAGCCGTGGCCATAGCGGCCGCAGCCGCGTCAGGCTTGCTGTCTCTCCACCAGCCTGGCCCCTCCATGACCGGTGCGGGCGAGCCACCGGTCGGCATCGAGGCGACTTCCGTGACCGGGTGCGCAGGCCCGGCCGGGCGGAGGTCGACCGGCTGACGACCAAGCGCCTGGCGGAGTGCCGCCGCGTATTCCCCACAGCTTGGATACCGGTCGCGCGGCGCCTTGGCCAGCGCCCGCTGCAGCACCGTCTCGATCGCCTCGGGCAATCCGGACCTGTACCCGCGCACCGCCGGAGGCGGCTCGGAAAGATGGGCGTACATGACTGAGATGCTGGGCTCGCGCCGGAACGGCGGCTGGCCGCAGAGCAGCTCGAACGTCGAGCAGGCAAGGCCGTACTGGTCGCAGCGGCCATCCAGCGGCCGGCCCTCGATTTGCTCGGGCGCGACGTAGTCGAGGCTGCCCAGGAACTCCCCCGTTCCGGTCAGCGCCAGCGAAGTCCCGAGCGTCTGCTTGGTCAGGCCAAAGTCCGACAGGTACACGTGATCGGGCAGGTCGGGCGCTGACCGGGCCTCGAGCAGCATGTTGGCGGGCTTGACGTCACGGTGCACGAGCCCTCTGACATGCGCGGCGTCGAGCGCGGAGGCTACCTGCGACACCAGGTCAGCGATCCGGCCGGGAGGCAGCGGTCCGATCCGGTCGATAAGCGAGCGGACGTCGCCACCCCGCACATACCGCATGGCGATAAACAGCACATCTCCGGATTCGCCCGCCTCGAATACCGGAATAATGTGCGGGTCATCGACCGCGGCGGCAGCACGCGACTCCCGGATAAACCGTTGCCTGAAGGCGTCATCCTGAGTCAGGCCAGGCGCCAGCAGCTTCAACGCGACCTGCCGGTCAAGTCGCGAGTCGTAGGCGCGGAAGACGACCGCCATTCCCCCGGCGCCGATCCGCTCTTCTAGCCGGTATCCGGCAACGTGCGAGCCCACACTGAAATCCACCGGGCCGCCGAATTCACCCTGCGGCCCCGTGCCCTGATCGGTCACCCTTCCTCCCGCCCCGCTGCGCATAGCCCCGCATATGGCAGAAATCCGGATGCCGAAAATGTCCGGGCAATGGTATCCATCCAGTTTGCCGGATGCGAGCCGTCAACAGGCCATTTTGCCAAACGCTGGGGAATGCTGCAGCGACCCATGCTCTTCATCGATATCTCGCTCTACAGTTGCCCCATGACCAGACGCGGCGAGTGCGTTCTGCCGCGCGAACCGACCGATGAGGACCTCGCGTAATGACGACCGAGCCGATGAGCGCTGAGCCCATGCGGACCGAGCGAGTGGCAATCCCGGCCGCTGAAGACCTGCGCGTGCTCGGCCCCGGCATCGACCGGCTGCTGCAGGCTGGATCCGTTTACCAGATCGGCCGCGACCCGCAAGCCGACATTGTCATCTCCGACCCGCGCATCTCCTGGCAGCACGCCACCCTCGAACGACGAGACGGCGCATGGCTGTTGCTGGACACCGGCTCAACGAACGGCACCTTCGTTTCCCGGCAGCGCCTTGCCCGCGTGGAGATTACTGACAGCTGCGAGGTTCGCCTCGGGCATCCAGACGATGGCCCGCTGCTGACCTGCTCCGTGCCGGCCCGGTCCGGCGTCCAACCAGTTGCCCCTGCTGGCACCGAAGTGTGCCGCCCGGAAGCAGCGGCCGGTGCGGGCACGGCCGACGAGGAGCCTTCGCCGGGCCCGCCCGAGCTGGCCGCGCACAGGTTCGCGCCGCCCCTGGTGACGCCGCAAGGGCTGGGCGTCGCAGTGGCGTCGCCGGGACCAAGCTCAATTCGCCGGCCGAGCGCGATTATGAGCCTGCCGACCCGGCAGCTGCGCATCGGCCGGGCGCCCGACAATGAGGTGGTCGTCTCTGATCTGAGCGTCTCGCGCTATCACGCAGAGCTGCGGCGCACCAACCGCGGCGAGTTCGAGATCGCCGACCTCGACAGCCACAACGGCACCTTCCTGAACGGGCAGCGGGTCACCTCCGCGCCAGTAACTGAGCTCGACCAGATCGGAATCGGGCCGGCGTCGTTCCAGCTCGCTGGTGACCAGCTGCAGGAGTTCATGGACGCCGGCGACGTCACGCTCGCCGCCAGGAACCTCACGGTCCGAATCTCCAGCGGCAAGGTGCTGCTGGACCACGTGACATTCCCGCTGGGCGAGCGACGCCTGCTCGGCGTCATCGGACCGAGCGGAGCCGGTAAGTCCACCCTGCTTGGCGCGCTCACCGGGATGAGCCCCGCTAACGAAGGCACGATGCTCTACGACGGCCGCGACCTGTACAAGCACTACGCCGAGCTGCGGCACCGCATCGGCCTGGTACCGCAGGACAACATCCTGCACACTCAGCTCACCGCGCGGCGGGCGCTTCGCTATGCGGCGGAGCTGCGCTTTCCGAAGGACACCAGCAAAAGAGAGCGGGAACGCAGGATCGACGAAGTGCTCGCCGAGTTGTCGCTGACGGAGCACGCCGGCACCAGGACATCCGCGATGTCGGGCGGCCAGCAGAAACGGGTGAACGTCGCGCTGGAGCTGCTGACGAAGCCGTCGCTGCTGTTCCTCGACGAGCCGACCTCCGGGCTCGATCCTGGCCTGGACAAGTCGGTGATGGAAATGCTGGCCGGTCTCGCGCACGACGGCCGCACCGTCATCGTGGTCACGCACAGCGTTGCCAACCTCGGCCTGTGCGACCGGCTGCTGGTGCTCGTGCCGGGCGGCAAGATCGCGTTTTTCGGTCCGCCTGCCGACGGATTGCGGCACTTCGACAAGCCGGGCTGGGCTGACGTGTTCCAGGCCTTCGACGCCGAGCCGGGCAGGGACTGGGCCAGCCAGTTCCGGCAGTCGGCCTATCACGGCCGGTACGTGACGGCCGAGATGACCAACACGCCAGCGCCGACCGCACCGGCCGCGAAGGCGGCACCGGTCCCGCTGACACGAAACAGGCTCGCGCAGCTGATCACGATGACGCGGCGCTTCCTCTCCGTCATTGCCGCCGACCGCGTCTATCTGGGCGTGCTGGCCGGCCTGCCGCTGGCGCTCGGGTTGCTCGTACGCGTCATGCCGTCGGCCCATGGCCTGCAGGGACCCGACAACTCGGGCGCGCAGTCCCTGCTCCTGGTCCTCGCGGTCGGCGCGTGTTTCAGCGGCGCCGCCAACGCCATCTGGGAGATCATCAAGGAACGCTCCATCTACAGCCGAGAACGGGCGGCCGGCCTGTCAGCCGGCGCCTATCTGCTCTCGAAGGTCCTGGTGCTAGGCGTGATCAGCGCTCTGCAGGCGGTGGTTCTCGTGGTCGTCGGCCTCATCGGCCGTCCGCTGCCCACGCAGGGTGCGCTACTCACGCACCTCCCGCTGGTCGAGTTGCTGCTCGCAGTGGCGGCGCTCGGTGTTGCGTCAATG
>JASHQA010000098.1 GCA_030037785.1 Streptosporangiaceae bacterium | reverse complement strand
AGCCGCCGCGACAATCGCCGCGAACGCCACGCGACGGCGGCAGCGACGGCGCCGCTCGCCGTCTGGCCAGCCGGGCCCGGCATAGCCCGGCCAGCCCGGCCCGCCGTATCCGTACCACCCGTGCGGTGGCGGAGGTGGCGGGGGTGGCGGTGTCGCCGCATGCCATCCCTGCGCCGGGGAAGGCGCCGCCGTTCCGTGACCTGCCGCCTGCGCGCCAAGCGGGTCGTGTAGCCGGGGCCCCTGTTCCCCGGCCGGTACCGCTGGATTGGTGTCCTTCGAGTCGGGGCCATACGCCGTGCTCATCGGAAATCCGTCCCCTCGAGAGCCTTCGTCGCCTGCCTGCGGCCGCTGATAGTGGCGCCGCCCGCTGCCTACGCTTAGATAGTCGTGCCGGGCGCTGAGGTGCCCCTACCTGCCGCCTGACCCTTTGCTCCACGTTTCCTGAGCAGACCTTGAGCTTTTCCGCTGGTAACGCTGCATGCCAGACCGGCAGCCGACACAGCTCGGCGCCCTGGCGGCGCGGTGGGCCGTACTAGGCTGACAGGCGTGGTACTAGCACCGGACGGTCGGCGCCTGCTGCGCCTCGAGGCGCGCAATAGCGAGGTCCCCATCGAGCGCAAGCCGCCGTGGATCAAGACCAGGCTCCGCACCGGTCCGGAGTACACGCAGCTCAAGGAGCTGGTCCGGCGGGAGGGCCTGCACACCGTCTGCGAGGAGGCTGGCTGCCCCAACATCTTTGAATGCTGGGAGGACCGCGAGGCCACCTTCCTCATCGGCGGCGACCAGTGCACCCGGCGCTGCGACTTCTGCCAGATCGCCACAGGCAAGCCTGAGCCCCTGGACACCGATGAGCCCCGCCGGGTTGCCGAGTCCGTGGCGACGATGGGCCTGCGGTACGCCACGGTGACCGGCGTGGCCAGGGACGACCTGGCTGACGGTGGCGCCTGGCTGTATGCGGAGACCGGCCGCGCGATCCACCGGGCCGTGCCGGGCTGCGGCGTCGAGCTGCTGATCCCCGACTTCAATGCGGAACAGGACCGGCTGGCGGAGGTCTTCTCGGCCCGCCCAGAGGTGCTGGCGCACAACCTGGAGACGGTGCCGAGGATCTTCCGGAGGATTCGTCCGGGCTTCCGCTATGAACGCTCGCTGGCGGTGCTCCAGGCGGCCCGCCAGGCTGGCCTCGTCACCAAGTCCAACCTCATCCTCGGCATGGGCGAGCGCCGCGACGAGGTCAGCGCGGCCATGGCCGATCTGCGCGCGGTCGGCTGCGAACTGCTCACGATCACCCAGTATCTGCGCCCGTCCGCGCGTCATCACCCGGTAAGCCGATGGGTGCCCCCGAAGGAGTTCGACGAACTGGCGGCCGAAGCCGCCGGGCTCGGTTTCGCCGGCGTGCAGTCCGGCCCGCTGGTCCGCTCGTCCTACCGGGCCGGCCGCCTGTACCGCCAAGCCATGGACCGGCGTCTCGGCCCGGTATCCTCGCCTTCATGGTGAGAAAGCGGACCGCCGAGGCGTCCAACCCCGCCGACCCGGCATCGATGGGCCGGATCAAGCAGCTTCGCATGGTGGCGGGCATGCTCCGCGAGCGCAATCCGCGGGCGCTGCCCCTCGTCGCGCTGGCGGGCGTCGGCGTCGCGGCCGTGGTCATCGTCATCGGCTGGGTCGTAGGGCTGCTCTATGCCTTCATTCCGCTCGGCATCCTTCTCGGGCTGATGGCCGCCATGCTGCTCTTCGGCCGGTTCGCGACGTCCGCGCAGTACGCGGCCATCGAGGGCCAGCCGGGAGCCGCTGCGGCGGTGCTGCAGAGCCTGCGCGGCGGGTTCACCACCACCCCAGCCATCGCGGCCAACCGCAACATGGACGTCGTGCACCGGACCGTCGGTAAGCCCGGCGTGATCTTGGTCGGCGAGGGTTCACCGACCAGGCTGCCCAGCCTGCTGGCAGCGGAGAAGCGGCGCATCTCGCGAATCGCGAGCCAGATCCCGATCTACGACTTCCAGGTGGGCGACGGCGAGGGCCAGCTTCCCATCAGGGAGCTCAACAAGAAGATCATGAAGCTGCCCAAGAACATCAAGGGGCAGTCCGTCGCCGAGCTGAACTTCCGGCTCAACGCACTGCCCCAGCAGCTGCAGATGCCGAAGGGCCCGCAGCCGCGGACGGCCAGGATGCCCAGGCCGCCGCGACCCCGGATCCGCTAGCTGGGCGCCGGTGCGGCAGCTCAGATCTGGACGACGACAGTGCCGGCCGCCTTGTCCTGCAGCCCGCGCAGGTCACGGTCCATCATCAGGGCCGGCACCACGAGCATGAGCAGGATCGTGCGCGGCAACGCCCGGATCCCGACCGGCCGGCCATCGAGCCGCACCACCCGCAGACCGAGCAGCCGCTTGCCGATCGTGAACCCGGTCAGCGCGGTCAGCAGGACGTCCTCGACGCCGAACACCAGCGGGGTCCACAGCCGAGGTTCGACGAAGACGTTCGCTGCGTGCCCACCGGTCGAGTGGTAGAAGAACAGGATCGCGATCAGGCTGCAGACGATCCAGTCGATCAGCAGCGCGCCGAACCGCCGGCTCCAGCCGGCCACAGAGCCGCTGCCGAACTCTGGCAGACCGAAGCGCCGACCCGGATAGAAGTCGTCGTCAGTCGGCACCTGCTGGTTGGCCGCCTGCCGGTTGCTCACGCGTCCACGGTATCCGCTCGCCAGGGTTCCGCACCCGGCAGCTGGCCCGGTTTGGCATGCTGGGGTGCAGCAACCGGTGCCGTCGTCTCCGCACGTCGTCGCGTAACACCGGCGAAACATCCGGGACACGATGAGGAAACCGTGCCCGACTAAGGTCAGGGGTGCCCACTTGGCTGCCGCGCAGACCCGTGACCAGCCGGTTAGCGGTCACGACAGGACCTGTCGGCCGCGCAGCAGGGCACCGTTGTACTGGGGTGGCGGCGAGCAATCCGCCAGCGGCACGCACCGCGCCCGCGGCAGACGCCGCGGCGACGCTTAAGGAGAGTGGATGTTCACAAGCGGTGATGAGGTTCTGCGGTTCATAGCGTCCGAGGGCGTCCAGTTCATCGACGTGCGGTTCTGTGACCTGCCCGGCACCATGCAGCACTTCACCGTGCCTGCTGAGTCGTTCGACGAGGGTGTCTTCACCGAGGGCCTGATGTTCGACGGCTCGTCGATCCGCGGCTTCCAGCAGATCCACGAGTCCGACATGCTGCTGCTGCCGGACCCGAGCACTGCCGTGCTCGACCCGTTCCGGACCCATAAGACCCTGAACCTGACGTTCTTCGTCCATGACCCGCTGACCGGCGAGCCTTACACGCGCGACCCGCGCAACGTGGCCCGCAAGGCGGAGGACTACCTGCGCGGCAGCGGCGTCGCCGACACGGCTTATTTCGGTCCGGAAGCCGAGTTCTACATCTTCGACTCGGCCCGGTACGAGACCGGACCGAACCAGGGCTATTACCACATCGACTCGATCGAGGGCGCCTGGAACACCGGCCGCGACGAGCCGGGCGGCAACCTCGGCGCCAAGCCGGCGTACAAGGGCGGCTACTTTCCGGTGCCGCCGATGGACCACTACACCGACCTGCGCTCGGAAATGGTCCGCAAGCTCATCGACGTGGGCGTCGCTGTCGAGATGCAGCACCACGAGGTCGGCACCGCCGGGCAGGCCGAGATCGACATCCGGTTCGACACCCTCCTGCACATGGCCGACAAGCTGATGCTCTACAAGTACGTGGTCAAGAGCGTCGCGCGAGCCGCGGGCAAGACGGTGACCTTCATGCCAAAGCCGCTCTTCGGGGACAACGGCTCCGGCATGCACTGCCACCAGAGCTTGTGGAAGGACGGCACACCGCTGTTCTACGACGAGGTGGGCTACGCGGGCCTCTCCGACGTCGGCCGGCACTACGTCGGCGGCCTGCTCAGGCACGCCCCGTCGCTGCTGGCCTTCACCAACCCGACGATGAACTCCTATCACCGGCTGGTGCCGGGCTTCGAGGCGCCCGTCAACCTCGTCTACAGCCAGCGCAACCGCTCGGCCTGCATCCGGGTACCGATCACCGGTCCGAACCCGAAGGCCAAGCGACTGGAATTCCGGGTGCCGGACCCGTCCTGCAACCCCTACCTGGCCTTCGCCGCCATGATGATGGCCGGCTTGGACGGCGTAAAGAACAAGATCGAGCCGCCAGAACCGGTCGACAAGGACCTGTACGAGCTGCCGCCCGACGAGGCCAGGTCGATCCCGCAGGTGCCGGGCTCGCTGGAGGCCGTGCTCGCCAACCTCAAGGCCGACCACGACTTCCTGCTCGAAGGTGGTGTGTTCACTCCGGACCTCGTCGAGACCTGGCTGGACTACAAGCACACGAACGAGATCGACGCGATCAGGCTGCGCCCGCACCCCCACGAGTTCGAGCTGTACTACGACGTGTGAGCCCTGAAACCGGGTGAGCAGCGAGGGAGCCGGCCGTTCGCCATCTTGCTCGCTCGCTGCTCGCTCGGACGAAACGCGGGCAGCCCGGTGGATCCAGGCAGGAGTGGAGCACGGCTAGGACAACCACCGGACCGTGAGCAGGGCTACGGGATCCTCACCGCCTGTCCTCGAAGATAGTTCCGCGGGCCTTCGAGTCCGGCGCTACGCGGTCAGGCAGAACGGGTGACCGGCCGGGTCGGCGAATACGCGGAAGGTTTCTCCGCCGCCCGCGAGTCGCGTGGCTCCCAGCGCCAGCGCCTGGGTCTCGCCCGTGTCGAGGTCGTCGACGGCGATGTCGAGGTGGGCCTGCTGCGGTCGCGTCGGGTCTGGCCAGTGCGGCTGGTTGTAGTTGCTGATCTGCTGGAACATGACGCTGCGACCGCCGCCGGTAACGAGCGCGCCCTCGGGTCCGGAGTAGCCCACCTCCATGCCGAGCAAGCGGGCGTAGAAGCCGGCCAGCGCCTGGGCGTCCGGCGCGTCGATCGTGACCGCGAATATGCCCATGACGGGCCCGGCGCCGTCCCGCTGGCACAGGTCGAACGGGTGCCCAGCCGGGTCGGCCAGCGTCACCCAGGTCGTCCCGTCGGCGAGCCGGGTAGCCCCGAGCTCGATAGCGCGCTCGGCCGCTTCCCTGTAGCCGTCGATGAGCAAGTCGAGGTGGAACTGCTGCGGATGCTCCTGTCCCGGCCACCGTGGTGCGACGTGGTCAGGCGCGAGCTGGAAGGCGACCTGCGGGCCCTCTGGTGTCCGCAGCTGAATCCAGTCGCTCTCCGTGCCGGTGATCTGCCAGCCGGTCAGCGCGGCATAGAAGTCGGCGAGCTTCTCGATGTCGGGGCCGTCGAACGCGACCACGTCGAGGTGTCCTGTCCCAGTCATGGCACCAATCGTGCCAGGCCCTGCTGACAGTCGGACGAAGACATCGCTCTGTGCGGCGTCGACAGCGAGCCCCGCCGTCCGCGGCCTCGTTCCCCTCCACCGCCCTAGCCGTAGAACAGCCGTTCCATGACCGCCCGCGCCTGCCGGGCGGACCGGCGCCAGTCCTGGTCTAGATCCTGCGCCCCGTCCGGCGGATAGCCGAGGATCCGGGCGACGACGGCCAGCTCCGCGGGGGAAGTCGGCAGTGTGTCCGAGCCGCGACCGCGCGCCAGCATCACGGCGTCCCTGACGCGGCTGGCGAGCAGCCACGCGGCGACCAGGGTCTCGGCGTCGGCGGGCGCGATGAGGCCGGCTTTGCTCGCTGCAGCCAGCGCCGCGGTTGTCTGGGTGGTCCGCAGTTCCGGCACCGTCCAGGCGTGCCGAAGCTGCAGCAGCTGCGCCACCCACTCCACGTCGGCCAGCCCGCCAGGTCCCAGCTTGAGGTGCAGCGCGGGCTCGATGCCGCGCGGCATCCGCTCGGCCTCCATCCGCGCCTTGATCCGCCGGATCTCGCGCATGGCCGCCTGGCCGACGCCGCCGTCGGGATACCTGACCTGATCGATCATGGCGGTGAACTCAGCGCCCACGCCAGCGTCGCCCGTCGCGAACTCGGCGCGCAGCAGCGCCTGCGCCTCCCACGGCACCGACCAGCGGCGGTAGTAGGCCCGGTAGGCCGCCAGCGTGCGCACCAGCGGCCCCTGCCGGCCTTCGGGCCGTAGGCCAGCGTCGACCAGCAGCGGCGGGTCCGGGCCTGGCTTGCTCAGCAGCGCCCGGAGCGTCTCGGCAACGCCGTGCGCGGCCCTCGTCGCCGTCTCGTCGTCGGCACCGGGCAGCGGGTCGTGCACGAACAGCACGTCCGCGTCGCTGGCGTAGCCCATCTCCCGGCCGCCGAACCGGCCCATCGCGACGACGGCCAGCCGGGTTGGCAGCGGTCCCCCGGTCCGCTCCGCCTCGGCCACGGTGGCGGCGAGCGTCGCCGCGATGGTCACCCTGGTCACGGCCGTGAGCGCGACACCCGTCTCCTCGACGCCGGACAGGCCGACCAGGTCAGCCGCTGCCGTGCGCAGCAGCTCCCGGCGGCGGATCGCCAGCACCGTCGTCGCGGCGCGGGTCGCGGCGGCGTGCCGTCGGCCGGCGGCACCGGCCTCGGCCAGCAGGTCCGCCTCGGGTCGTGGGGCCAGTTGCGCATCGTCGCCGAGCATCGCCACCGCGTCCGGCGCCCGTAGCAGCAACCCGGTGACGTACCGGCTCGAGGCCAGCAGCCTGGCCATCCGCTGCGCAACGACGGCGTTGTCGCGCAGCAGCCGCAGATACCAGGGCGAGTTCCCGACCGCGTCGCTGACCTGGCGGAACGCGAGCAGGCCCGCGTCAGGCTGGGGCGCGTCGGCGAGCCAACCGAGCAGCACCGGCAACAGCGTCCGCTGCATCGCGGCGGTACGGGACATTCCCGAGGTCAGCGCCTCGATGTGACGCAGCGCGCCAGCCGGGTCGGTGTAGCCGAGCGCCACCAGCCGGTCCTGCGCCGCCGCCGAGGTGAGCCGGACCGCGTCGCCAGGCAGCCGCGCGACCGCCGCAAGCAGCGGCCGGTAGAACAGCTTCTCGTGCAGCTGGCGGGCCTGCTGTGCATGCAGCCGCCACTGCGCGGCGAGCTGGGCCGCCGGGTCGCCGGACGCCAGCACGGCGGCGTTGGCAGGACCGGCGCCGGGCACCGGGACGTCGGGGTCCAGCCGCATCCGTCGCAGCGCCCGGCCGATCTCCCGCAGCACCGCGGGGTCCTCGGGCAGCAGGTGGGTGCGCCGCAGCTGGCGGAGCTGCACCAGGTGCTCGACGCCACGCAGGAACCGGTACGCCGCCGCCATCGCGGTCGCATCGGCCCGGCCGACATACCCGCCAGCGGCCAGCGCCGCCAGCGCCGGCAGCGTTGCAGACAGCCGCAGCGACTCGTCCGCCCGGCCGTGCACGAGCTGCAATAGCTGGACCGCGAACTCGATGTCACGCAGCCCGCCCGGGCCGAGCTTGAGCTCGCGACCGGCCTGCTCGGCCGGCAGGCTGGCGACGACCCGGCGCCGCATGGCCTGCACGTCGGCGACGAAGCCGTCGCGTTCCGCGGCCGCCCACACCAGCGGCGTGATGGCCGCGAGGTATTCCGCGGCCAGTTCGGCGTCCCCGGCCACGAACCGGGCTTTGAGCAGCGCCTGGAACTCCCAGGTGCTCGCCCACCGCTCGTAGTACGCGACGTGGCTGGCCACGGTGCGGACCAGCGGCCCAGCCCGGCCTTCCGGCCGCAGATTCGGGTCGACCGGGAACAGGTGGCCCTCGGGCGTGCTCTGCGAGCAGATCCGGATGACGCGGCTCGCCAGCGTCGTGGCGGTTCGCAGTGCCGCGGACTCGGCCGGGCCCGCCACGAAGATCACGTCGACGTCGCTGGCGTAGTTCAGCTCCCGCGCGCCGCACTTGCCCATGCCGATGACAGCCAGCCGACACCCGGCGGCGTCCGCGGGCAGTTCCGCGCGCGCGATGGCCAGCGCCGCCTCGAGCGCCGCGCTCGCCGCGTCGGCGAGGCCAGCCATCACGTCGTCGAGTGCGTACTCACCGGTGAGGTCCCCCGCTGCCAGCCGGAGCAGCCGCCGTCGGTAGCTGATCCGCAGCTGGATGACCGGATCGGAGGAGTCCGCCGGGTCCGCCCGGCGCGGCGGTGACCGGTCGAGCGATGCATCCATATCGGGGAACGACGCCGAGTCGGCGAGCAGCCGCCAGTCCGCGGCGTGCCGGATCAGGTGATCACCGAGGGCGACGCTCGAGCCGAGCACGCTCGCCAGCCGGTCCCGCAGCACCGCGTCGGAGCCCAGCGCCCGCCGCAGCGCGGCGTCTGGTGCCATCCTGGCGAGCGCGGCCAGCGCGAGGTCCGGGTCGGCGGCACCCGCGAGCGTCTGCAGCAGCGTCGCGCCGGCTCCGCCGGCCGGGCTCTCACTGAGCCCAAGCTCGGTCACCAGCTGCTGTGCCCGGGTCGTGTCGGCGAAGCCCATGGCGGCGAGCTGGCCAGCCAGCGTCCCGCGCGGTGAGGTCACAACAGCACGGTAACCGGAGGGTGATTACAGCACCCCGAGGTAGCGGTCAAGCTCGAACTCGGACACGTGCCGCCGGTACTCCTGCCACTCTTCGCGCTTGTTCCGGAGGAAGAACTCGAAGACCTGCTCACCTAGCGTCTCGGCGACCAGTTCGCTGCTCTCCATGACGTTGATCGCCTCGGACAGGTTCTGCGGCAGCGGCTCGATCCCGAGCGCGTGACGCTCGGTCGAGGTCAGCGCCCAGACGTCATCCTCGGCGCCCGGCGGCAGCTCGTAGTCGGCTTCGATCCCCTTCAGCCCGGCGGCGAGGATCACCGCGTACGCCAGGTAGGGGTTGCACGCCGAGTCGATCGAGCGGAACTCGATGCGGGTGGCGTTGCCCTTCATCGGCTTGTACATGGGCACTCGGATGAGCGCCGACCTGTTGTTGTGCCCCCAGCAGATGTAGGCGGGCGCCTCACCGCCGGCCCCCGCGGTCCGCTCGGTCCCGCCCCACAGCCGCTTGTAGGAGTTCACCCACTGGTTGCACACAGCGGTGATCTCCGCAGCGTGCCGCAGCAGGCCAGCGATGAACGCCTTCGCCACCTTCGAGAGGTGATACTCGCCACCGGGTTCGTAGAACACGTTCCGATCACCCTCGAACAGCGACATGTGCGTGTGCATGCCCGAGCCGGGGTGCTCGGTGAACGGCTTCGGCATGAAGGAGGCGTACACGCCCTGCTGCAGCGCGACCTCCTTCATGGCCAGCTTGAAGGTCATGATGTTGTCGGCCGTGCTCAGCGCGTCGGCGTAGCGCAGGTCGATCTCCTGCTGGCCGGGCGCGCCCTCGTGGTGGCTGAACTCCACCGAGATGCCGAGCCCCTCCAGCATGGTGATCGCCTCGCGCCGGAAGTCGTGGGCGATGCTGTGCGGCGTGTGATCGAAGTAGCCGCCCGCGTCGATGGGCCGTGGTCGCTGCCCGGGCTCAGGCTTCTCCCGGAGCAGGAAGAACTCGACCTCCGGATGGGTGTAGAAGGTGAAGCCGAGCTGCGCGGCCCGACCCAGCGCCCGCTTGAGCACGAACCGCGGGTCGGCGTAGGACGGGGTGCCGTCGGGCGTCAGGATGTCACAGAACATGCGACCGGTGCCGGCGGTGGCGCCGCCCGCGGGCATGAGCTGGAACGTCGACGGATCGGGCCGGGCGATCATGTCCGCCTCGTAGACCCGGGCGAATCCCTCCACCGCGGACCCGTCGAATCCGATGCCCTCGGCGAACGCGCCCTCGAGCTCGGCCGGCGCTACCGACACCGACTTCAGATAGCCGAGGACGTCGGTAAACCAGAGCCGGACGAACCGGATATCACGCTCCTCGAGCGTGCGCAGCACGAACTCTTCCTGCCTGTCCACTGCCACAGTGTGCCCGCTCGATGTTTCTGGCTTGTTACCGGCCCCGGCCGATCCGGCACCGGTCCCGCGCAGCCGTGCCGAGCCGACGGGGCCCGTTAGGCTGACACCGTGGCTCGGCTTCGGATCGGTCTGGCTCAGGTCAACGCGACGGTGGGCGACCTGACTGGCAATGGCGACAAAGTCATCGAATGGACGATGCGCGCCGCCGAGCAGGGCGCCCGCGTCGTGGTGTTTCCCGAGATGATGCTCACCGGTTACCCGGTCGAGGACCTCGCGCTGCGCCACTCGTTCGTGGCGGCCTCCATCGCACGCCTGCACGAGGTGGCCGCTGAACTGGCGGCCGAAGGCCTAGACGGCATCGCCGTGGTCCTCGGTTACCTCGACCGCCGGACCGACCAGGCGCCGCGGGTCGGGGTTCCGGCCGGCGCCCCGCTGGACGCCGCCG
Organism: Streptosporangiaceae bacterium; assembly: GCA_030037785.1. Lineage (GTDB taxonomy): Bacteria > Actinomycetota > Actinomycetes > Streptosporangiales > Streptosporangiaceae > JAJYUU01. The sequence continues at coordinate 63 of JASHQA010000098.1, read as the reverse complement.
CCGTGCTGCACGCCGGGCGGGTGGCCGTCGTCTCGGCCAAGCACCACCTGCCCAACTACGGCG
>JASHQA010000097.1 GCA_030037785.1 Streptosporangiaceae bacterium | reverse complement strand
CTTCGAGCGCAAGCGGATGACCGAGCTCTTCGAGTTCGACTACCAGCTCGAGATGTACAAGCCTGCCGCCAGGCGGCGCTGGGGTTACTTCGCGCTGCCGATTCTGTACGCCGACCGCCTCGTGGGCAAGCTCGACGCGACCGCCGACCGGGACGCCGGGGTGCTCCGGGTCGATGCGATCCACCAGGACGCGCCGTTCAGCCCGGCGATGACTGCCGCTGTCGATCAGGAGATCAAGGACCTGGCGCACTGGCTTGGGCTGGACCTCATGCTGGCGGGCCCAGGTCGCTGAGGCCGGCCCGACTGTCAGCCGCCCGCGATAGGCTTGCGCTGCCCGCCAAGGAGGCCGCGATGGCGCCGCAGGAGCCAATGATGGACCAGGACCAGGCGAGGCTCACCGCCCGGCTTGACGCACAGGATCGACTGCTGCGCGCGCTCAGCGTCACGCAGAGCGATCACACCGCTCGCCTGGTCCGGCTGGAAGACGGCCAGCAGCGCCTCGAATCCGGCCAGCAGCGCCTCGAGGAACGCACGGAGCGCCTCGAGGAACGGAGCCGGGAACTGGAGCGCGTCGTCGGGCACGTGCGCGAGGGCATCGACACGATCCTCCTGCTGCTCCGCGACTCCCAGTGACACGCGCCCTGACCCGCGGCGGGCGGGCCACCCCGGTCAGCTCACGGCGGGCGGGATGACGCAGACCATCGTCAGCACCGCGCGCTCGCTGCCGTCGTTGGCATAGCCATGCGGCAGATCGCCGGGGAAGCGCGCGCCCTCGCCGGGCCCGAGCCGATAGATCTGGCCAGCCACCGTCAGCGTCAACTCGCCTGACTCCACGAATGTCAGCTCCCGCAGCCCGGGCGCATGCGACTCCCCGCCAAACCTCTCCCCCGGCTCTAGCTGCCACCGCCACAGCTCCGCCGCCCACGGCGGCGTCGTGGCGGCAATGATCGTGCCGGTGCCACCGGCGTGGCCAGTCCACAGCACGCGCGCGTCATCTCGGCTGGAGATCTTCACTCCAGACTCGTCGGTCACCTCGAGCAGCCGGTTGACCGGGACTCCGAAGGCATCACCGATTCGCGCGAGGGTCGCGAGGTTCGGGTTGGACCGGCCTTGCTCCACCGCGACGAGCACGCCCTTGCTGACCCCCGACCGGCCGGCCAGGGCGTCGAGCGACCAGCCGCGCTCGGCGCGCAGGGCGGCGACTGTTCGCGCGAGTGCGCTGGATATGCCGGCCTGCTCGGCAGCGTCAGCCATCTCGGCTGCCCTTCTCGTCCCCGTGGTTATCACAGTGCCTACCGGAGGTCCGGTCGATATAATGAACTATATAGTTCAGCCAACCGACCGGAGTGTGCCGTGCTTGCAGTTCTCGCACTCGGCGCAGCGCTGCTCTACGGTAGCGCCGACTTCCTCGGCGGCGCCGCCGCCCGCCGGACCGCCGTGCTTGCGGTGCTGCTGACGGCTGGCGTCGCTGGCGTCGTGGTGCAGGCGCCGGCCGCGCTGCTCGCTGGTGGCCCGCCGCGCGCCATCGGCATCGAGTGGGGCCTCGCGGCCGGCGCGGTCGGCGGCATCGGGCTGATGCTCTTCTACGCCGGCCTCGCGGCCGGGCCGATGAGTGTCGTCTCGCCAGTCTCGGCGCTGGCCTCGACGCTGCTACCGGTAGGCGTCGCGGTCGCGGAGGGCGAGCGTCCTGGAGTGGCCGTCTATGTCGGGGCGGTGCTCTGTCTCGCCGCCACCGTGCTGGTGAGCTCGGGTGCCCGCCAGTCCGAGGTTGCGCGGACTGAGGCCGAACAACCGCAAAGATCCGCCGCGATCTGGTCGCTTCGGCTGCGCGGCGTGGGACTCGGACTGGCGAGCGGGGCCGCGTTCGGCTTGTTCTTCCTGTTCATCCGCAACGGCGGTGAGACAGGCGCCTTCTGGCCGGCGCTCGCGGCTCGCTGTGTGGGCCTCGCCATCTACGCGGTGGCTGCCCTGGTCGTGCGGACCAGGCCGACCAGCTGGCGCGCCGGCTGGCCGCTGTTCGTGGCGGTGGTCGGCGCTGGAGCGCTCGACGCCGCGGCCAACATCAGCTACGTGCTCGCGACCCGAGCCGGGTTGCTCGGCCCCGCGGTCGTGCTCACGTCGCTTTATCCGGCGGTGACGGTGCTTCTCGCCCGGCTCGCGCTGCGCGAGCAGATGCGGCGCACGCAGCAGGCCGGGCTGCTGCTCGCGGCCGTGGGCATCGCGCTGATCGCAGCCTGACCGCGGCTGCTGTCCGGCCGTCACCCCAGTCGGCTGGCCGACCCCCCTGGCCTCAGCCCTGCGCAAGGCTGCGGAAATAGGCGGCTGGCGTTACCCCCGTTTCACGTCGGAACGCCTGTACGAATGCGCTGTCGGACTCGTAGCCAACGCGCCTTGCCACGTTGCCCACCGGCTCACCGTCGGCGAGCGCGTGCAGCGCCGTCTGCACGCGCAGCAGCGTGCGCCAGCGGCCGAAGCTAACGCCGGTGCCAGCCAGGAATGCCCGGGCGAGCGTGCGCTCGCTGGCGCCCACGGCGTGGCCCCACTCGGCGAGCGTCCGGTCGTCGGCCGGGTCGGCCGCCAGGCCATCAGCGACCCGCCGAGCGCGCTCGTCGTCGGGCGTGCGCACCTCCACGGTGGTCATCGCGACGGGTTCCAGCACGTCGACGAGCACCGCCTCAGCGTTTGCCCGGCGGGTCGGGTCCAGGTCTTCGACACCCAGGTAGCCGATCAGATCAGCAAGCAGCGGCGTGGCCGCGACCGGCGTGGCCACGCTCCAGGTGATCGGGCAGCGATCCGGCCGCACGTAGGCCGAGCGCATGGTTGCCACGCCCGCTGCTAGCGTCTCGTGCCGCAACCCAGCCGGGATCCATAGCGCGCGCGTCGGCGGCAGCACCCAGGTCGAGGAGTCCGTGCGCACCGTCAGTACGCCGCTGGCCGCCCACGCGAGCTGGTGATCGGGGTGCGTGTGCCAGTCGAAGACCAGCCCCGCGGGCATCGGGAACGTCGCAACGATGACAGCGGCGGTGCTAGCGGGGTCGTCCGCCGCGCAATACTGGTCCGGCCAGGCCGACTGTCCGTCCTGCGACACAGCTTGGCAGCCTACGCCATTGGCATCCGTGCGCGGCTTTCCTAGCGTGCTGACCATGAACTCCAACCACGCCCGGCTCTGCCCCAGTCCCGAATGGGCGGAGCACATCCAGCGCGACATCCTGCCGATGCTGACCCGCGACGTCTCGCTCGGCGAGGCGATGCTCGAGATCGGGCCCGGACCCGGCGCCGCGACGGGCTGGCTCGCCGGGAAGGTCTCCAAGCTCATCGCCGTCGAGATCGACGCGGACGCGGCGCGGCTGCTGGCGGATCGGTACGCGGGCACGAACGTCGAGGTCGTCACCGGCAGCGCGACCGAGCTTGACTACCCGGCGGACTCGTTCGACTCGGCGGGCTGCTTCACGATGCTGCATCACGTCCGGACCGCGGAGCTGCAGAACGCCATCCTCGCCGAGGCCTTGCGCGTGCTGCGCCCTGGCGGCTTCCTCATCGGCTCAGACAGCCTGGCCAGCGACGACCTGCACCACTTCCACGCCGACGACACCTACAACCCCATCGAGCCGGCGTCGCTCCTAACCCGGCTGCAGACGCTCGGATTCGCCCCGATCACGGTGATGGTGACCGACTCACTGCTGTTCATCGCGGGCAAGCCCGCCGAGCAGCGGGGCTGTGGCGCCCGGTGAGCACTGCCGACCTCCGCAAGGCCGTCGGGGGCTTGATCGGCCTTGCGGCCGCCGCGGAGCAGCGACTCGCAGTCGTCAGCCACGGGCGGGCCGACCAATGCCGTTGCGCTCGCCACGCACTGTGCGTCGGGCGCCGAGTATCTGGGCGCGCCGGACAAGGCTCGCGGCATGGGCTACTACAACCGGGCATGTGCGCAGGCCGGAGCGGGCCTGCTCGACGCCGCGCAAGGCGCGGTGACGGCGGTGGCGCTCAATCCCGGCTTGCACCCAACGCGGCGCGTGACGGTGACCTGGCAGCGCTGCGTGACAGCGGGCGGCTCAGGAACCCGTCATCGGCCGGCGGTGGTAACCGCGGCGTGGCCCAAGGTTCCGCCATCGGGGCGCGATAGCGACCGCAAACGAGTCACGGCGACCACAAACGAGTCACGGCGACCGCAAACGAGTCACAGCGACCGCAAACGAGTCATGGCG
>JASHQA010000096.1 GCA_030037785.1 Streptosporangiaceae bacterium | reverse complement strand
CCGGCGGCGGCTTTGCGTTCCATCCCGGCGATGACCCGGTCGATGATGGTGTCGCGCTCGAACTGGGCGAACATGCCGAGCATCTGCACGAGCATCCGGCCCATCGCGGTGGCGGTGTCGAACGGCTCGGTGGCCGACCGGAACGCCACCCCGGCGTGGTCGAGGTCGTCGAGCAGGGTGACCAGGTCGCGCAGGCTGCGGGTGAGCCGGTCGACCCGGTAGACCAGCAGCACGTCGATCACCCCGGTCCTGGCGGCGGCGAGCGCCCGCTGCAGGCCGGGCCTGCTGGTGGTGGCTCCGGAGGCGTCGTCGGCGAACCGGGCGGTCTGCCGCCAGCCAGGCTGGGAGCTGATGTAGGAGGCCAGCCGCGCGTCCTGGGCTTCGATCGAGTACGGCTGGTGCTCGTCATCGGTGGACCGACGCGCGTAGACACCCACCCGGACGTCATCGTCCATACTGGCCGCCCCGGCTCGGGACGGGCGGGTGGGTGTGTGCGTCATCAGCTAGTCATCCTCACCGGGGTTGCCTGGCGGATTGTCATGCGGCGTGGTCAGCTTGGCTCGGCGTGCGCGGAAGGGGAAGCGGCGTCGCGGAGTCCTCGCCCGGCGTGCGCGGCCTCGGATCGTCCCCGTGCTGCCAGGCGGCGATCAGCGCGGCGAGCGCCATGACGGCGTGCTCGCGCTGGTGTCTGGTCATTGGCTCGGCGCCGATTCGATCGACGTGGACTCGCCGGTTGCTGGGTTTGGCGGTGGCTTGTGGCACGGCTGTGTGCGCCCCGCGCATGCCGCCGAATCGCCACTAAAAAAACCGGTTCTGGAGCAGGTCTTTGACGCCGCCAGTCGCTGCAACTTCAGAAATCAGCAGCCGGGGCGAGGGTTTCACACGTCGACGAAAGAGGTGCGGCGCACGCAGCCCTCTGCGGCCCCGCAGCACATGGGATGCCGCTTCCGCCGCCGCACGCCGCGGGCGGGCGACACGTTCGCGCTGTGCTCCGCGACGGCCTAAGTGCGTGCGGGTGCCTTGTCACGTTGCGCCCCGGTGCGGTTGCGTCAGCCGCCCCGGACAGAGCGCCCCGCTTGCGCTGGCCCGCCCGCACAACGATCGTTTGATACTCCTGCTGGAGGCATCAGTCTGGGAGTCCATCGGTAGGGCCGGACCGGCTCCTGCCAGCGTGAACAGGCGCTGTGGCGTTTCCGGTCTTAGCAGGAAGGCGAACCGGAATACGCACTGGCCGGCGGATTGGCACCCGGGCCGGTCCGCGGCGCTACTGACGGTGGCCGAGCGAAAGGCACCGGAGCACGTTCGACAGTCCTCGGTTCCGTGAACATCCCGAGCTGAGCGGCGGAGCGTAACTGCCGAGGGCAACCGCAGGTCTATCGGATGGCCATGCCCGGTCAGCGCCCGGGCCGCTGGTCGCGATACGTTCCGCATGACCAGGACAGCGGCTTGCACGCACAGCGCCGTCCGTCAGCTGGCCAGGAACGGGCTGACAGCCGCGAAGAACCGCTCTGGAGCCTGCTGGTGGATGTGATGACCTACCGGGATCTCCTGTACCCGGCCGTCGGGCAGCAGCGCCACAGCGTCGGCGAGTTGCTCCTGCGGGGTGCTGCTGGCCGGCCCGCCGGCGAGCAGCAGGACTGGTGCCGTCACCAACGGGATCTGCTCCCACCAGGAAGGGTCCGGGTCGAGGAACTCAGCCGTCAGGGCAAGCAGCGCCTGCCAGTCGAACGGCACGTCCTCGGGCGGCTCGGCCGGCGGGGTTCGAGCCAGCCTGCCGCCGCGCCGTGGCGGAGGTGTGTCCTCCACCACCAGGTGCGCGATTCGGGCTGGCACCGCCTGCGCGACCAGCCAGGCAACGGTGCCGCCCATCGAGTGGCCGATCAGGTCGGCGCGGTCGGCGCCGATCACGTCCAACAGGGCCAGCACGTCGTCGCGCATCTCCGCGTAGGAGTACCGGCCGGGCCGGTCGCTGTCGCCGAAGCCGCGCATGTCCGCTGCGTACACGCGGTGCGTGCGGGCAAAGGCTGGCGCTACCGGATCCCACGAGGACTTGTCCAGGCCGAGGGCGTGCAGCAGCACCAGCGGCCTGGCCGCCGGGTCGCCGGTCACATCGACGTACAGCCGGACCCCGCGGACGGCGAAGTACTGTCTCGGCATCCAGTCCTCCCGCTCACATGGGGCACCGCCAGCGGGTCAGGCTAGCAACCGGCCGCAGTCCGGTGCCATTGGATTAGTCCGGCTTTGGCCGGCCTGTCGCAGTCGGCACAAGGACGATCTGGCGTAATGTCCTAAGTCAACATCGACAGTGGCGCGGAGTCTCGGCTATCCACAGTTGCACAGTCTAGCGTCGTACGGAAGCAACCAGGAAAATCCCAGTACACCGACCGGTAGCTGGTAAATAAACTAAACTCTACTGAGCGGACTGTGCTACAGTATATTCAGTCCGACCCGCAGGAGGTTCCGTTGGAAGAGTCGAACGGCGTCGAGCCGGCAGGCGATGCGCGACGGCGCCGCCGCAAGCCGGCCACCGGCTTCCCGGTCCTCGACCTCGGCGAGGCCGCCTCGGTGCTCGCGCGAGCATCGCAGCACGGCTGGGAACACACGGTGGCCGAGATAGCCGGGTACATGGGCCACGCCACCACGAACAGCGGGGCGTTCAGGGCCAAGCTGGCCGCCCTGCGCGACTACGGCCTGGTGTCGGGCCGGGGTGAGTCCCTGGAGATCACTTCGGTCGGGCGGAGGATCGCCGTCCCCGAGACAGAGGAACAGCGACTGGCAGCGCTGCAGGAGGCTTTCTCGAACACGGCGTTCGGCCCGCTGTACCAGGAGTCAGTAAAGGGGTCGCCGATCTCGATTGACAGCATCGGGCGGCGAGCCGTGAACAGGCTGGGAGTAGCCCCCGGCTCGCAGGGGCAGTTCGGTGAGGTGTTCGCCCGCAGCGCGTCTGCTGCCGGGCTGGCCGAGACTGCCGGCGAGGGCAAGATCACACTGGTAACAAAGCCGCAGGCCAGGGCTTCTGACGACGAGAATCCCGGGCTGGCGGACCTCCCGGCGGACGGCAGTTCCGCGACACCCGGCCGGGCTGGCGGGTCGGAGCTCAAGCGTGTGCTCGACCAGCACTGGCCCATCCCGGACGGCGAGGTCGCCCTCACTGTCACCATCGCGCGCCCGTTGTCTGCTACCGACTTCGCATCGATCGGGTCCGTGGTGGCAGAGATTGAGAAGCTTGTCGCAAGCCTGTCAGGCGGCGGCACTAATGCCTGACCCCTGGCTGATCCACTTTTTCCAGCGCCACGAAGAGGATGACCCGGCGCGCCCGGTGCCCACCATCAACTTCCTCGACGGGCTAGCGGACAAGGTCGCCGCCGAGATCCAGGCCGTACTCGAAGCTGTGGCCGCCGCGCCGCCGCCCTCCTTCTCCGGCGGCGGGAAGTGGGAAGCCATGCACGAGGATATGGCCGGGCTCTATGAGGTGCGGGTCCAGGGCGGCGGCGCCAACCACCGGCTGTTCTGCCTGCTGGACCGCAACGCCGAAGACCTCGGCGGCTCCTCGATCATCTGCATCGACGGCCTGAGTAAGCCCGTGCGGTCGGCGGCCAGCCCGCGTGATTACCGCCGGGTCAGGCAGTACGCCGACGAGTTCCGCAAGCGCCGGACTGTGTACGGTCAGCCGGAGCGCTGATCGTGACGTCCATCGACATGGCGCTGGCCAGGGAGATCACCGTCGTCAGCGTCGGGTTAGCCGGGCCGGCGCCCAGAATCCGGCGGACCACCTCGGGCCGCATGCCCGCCTGGCGGGCCAACTCGGCCTTCGACAGGCCCAGATTCCGGCGCCGCTCATCCAGCGCCCTCACCACGCTGTCAACGGCGGCAATGCGCGCCTGGGCGGCCTCCAAGGCCTGCCGGTACTCCGGGCTCCTGGCTGCGCGCTCTTCGAAGTAGCGCTCTGCGCCAGTAGGTCGTGTCATGCATGTAGCGTAACATAAAAGTCACGTCCGCAGCTAGCCGTCCGGTCGGTGGGCCCTGACCGGCCTGATCGCTACCTGCGGTCCGTCGGCCAGCAGACTGGCAGGCGAGTTCGGGTGCTGGTCCATTAGGCCCACCAAATTGGTCATTGCACGAACCTCATGCTCCGTCGGCAGGTCTGCCTGTTGCTGCGGGATGCGGAAGACGGGCACGATCCGGCCTGGGCCAGTGATCTTGATCTGGGCGACCAGCCCTTCGATGAGCGCTTTGCGCTGCTTGTGGCTGCCAGCGCCGATGATCTCATCGATGTGGTCAGCGACCTGGCGGAGCGTGGCGGGCGTCGGTGGCCCGGTTAGTGAGGTGAGCTCGAGTGCGAGCTCGTCGCGGCGGGCGCGTAGCTGGCGTGAGCGGGCCTTGAGCTGGGCGAGCCGCCCGGCGAGGTCTTCAGGGTCTAGGGCGCCGCTCTCAAACGCGGCCAGGTACCTGTCGAGCACCGCTCCTGTGCGGGCTAGCTCGTGTTCTGCCGCCCTACTCGATCGAAGCCCAGGAGACCAGGCTCGCGGTGCCAATCTGGAGAACTCGGTCCCCGCCGCCCCCTGCGGGGCCGCTCATCAGCGGCCACCGCCCCGCGCGCCGCCCCCGCCGCGCAGCATCGATCGGTTTATACCAATGCTGGGTTATCAGTCTGGGAGTCCATCGGAAGTTCCAGATCGGCCACTGCCAGCACGAGTAGGCATTGCCGGGGTTTCCGGTCTCAGCAGGAACCAGCACTGGAGCTTGGACTGGCTGGCCGACTGGATTGCGAACTGGTGTCCCCTGACGATCGTTGGGACACTGCAGGCGTCGGCAGGTTCACAACAGGTGAAAGACCGGGTGGTGGGCTCAAGGTTTTCCCACGGCGAGTGCCGCGGCGAAGGTGCGGACGGCACCGGCCGCCTGGCGTTCCATACGAGCAACATCGTCGGGACTGGTCGCTGAGGCTGCCATGAACCGCGCGTACGATCGGGGCCCGACACGGGTGGGGTCAGCGAACTCATGTGCTAGGCGAGCGAGCGCGCGCTGGGTGTCGCCACGCTGATAAGCAGAGCTGTCCCGAACTACCTGGGCAGCCTGCTTCGGTCCGCCGGGCCAGGCTTCAAGGAGCCAGATGATGTCGTAGGCGTCCTTGGGCTTGTCGCGTTCGGTTAGTGCTCCGGTCTTTGCGACGAGGAATCCGGTGAGCCCGGTCACTCGGAACTGGTAGTTGATACGGCCCGCTCCATCGGGCAGGTCGACCTCGCGCTCGACGACCCGGATGTCGTCGGAGATCGCTGCCCCGGCGTCCAGAGCCATGGCCGAGAGTTTCGGACCCATGTTGTGCTTGACGAGGGGCGCACTGGCTGCCTTCGGGCGGAACAGGCTACCAGCTGGTCGAGTGCTGCTGGCGGGGCAGAAGAACTCGGCCTTGAGGCGCAGACCGGACTGGCGCTGCCAGCAGAACGTCTTGTCGGTGGGCTGGTAGCCGGCGCTGCGCAGCGAAGTCTCGATTCGCTCGTAGGCGCCGGTGTCTCCCTCGACTAAGGCCAGGCTCAGGCAGAAGTCCAGGTCGGTGGTTCCAACGTGGGCTGCGCGTTCGGGTCCCGGATCCAGCACCAAGAGCCCGGGAACCAGGCCACCGATCAATATGGTGTGGCAGGTGGCGATCCCGAGGTGGCGGAGCAGGTGGGCGGCCTCGCCGAGGATCGCGGCCGCAAGATCGGGGTTGTACTCGGTGATATTGAATCCTTCACCAGCCAATGGCTGCCTCCCGGAACATGGCTGCGGCGTCCTCGCCTCGCGCCTCGCCGAGCATGTCGAGCCACACACGGACGGGCGGGGCGACAACAGGCGGACCACAGTTCTGCCGGGCGTGCACGCCTAGTCGGCCGAGGTCGCTGATCAGCGCGATGTTGGCGCCCCGGTCCGCCGGCTCGGCATCCAGCGCCGCGCAGGCTTGCAGTAGCGGGACGTCGGGTGCAACCCTAACCGCGGCCACCGACAACGCGGTTGTGGCCGTGACCCCGAGCACATGGGCTGCTGCGGCTCCGGTGAGCGCATAGGCCAGGTCAGCCTCGGCACCGCGCAACGCTATCGCCGTGATCAAGTCGGCGGGGTCAGCTGCATACAGGTAGACGTGCAGGCGCTCGCGGATGCGCCGGGCTGACGGTACGGTGGCCAGCCAGTCGAGGAGCGCGCCCGGGTCGGCGACAGCCCGGCGCAGTGAGCGGGCGCGGCCGTGCGCTTCCAGGAAGCCCTCGCGTTCCAGCCGAGTCATGACCCGGTGCGCCTCTCCGGTCGAACACAGCGCTTCCCGCGCCAGATCGGCGACCGACCAGGGGCGCCGGGCATCGGCGAGAAGTACCTGGACCACCCGCACGCCGGTCACGCCAATGCCTGCCGGCGCAGGCACCAGGGTCCGGTAACGGGCGCGATCGCCCTGGATGTGGAGGAAGAAGCCCGGGACGGCGATGTGCGCCGCGCCGGTGGCGTCGGCATACGCGCAGCCCGCGTCCTCCAGCTCCTTGCGCACGTGTCCAGGAAGGCGGTCCGCCACAACGAAACCCAGCTGAGCCCGGCGGCCGGCCAGCGCAGCGAGCATCGGAGCCGTTGTCGTGGCGAACGGGCGCAGTCCGCCAGAGACGAGGGCAAGCTGGTAGGTGCGGTTATCTACCACAAGCCGGTTCGGGCCGTCCGCCACGCGGACGGACACCCCGGGGAGCACTGCCAGGATGCTCCGGACCTGGTCTGGAACATCATGGCCCAGCTCGACAGCGGCGTGGCTCATCGTTCACTCCAGGTACTTGTTCAGTCTTTTGTGAATGATAGCCTGAAGCGAACGAGGTTCCTAACGGCGGTCCCGCAAGGAGGAAGTGGCGCTGTATGAAGGCTGAGGAGTTCGACCGCAGGTTCGATGCCGGCGAGGACGTGACCGGCGACCCGGACCTCGATGGCCTGCGCCGCCCGGGTTTGGAGCAGCGCCGGATCAACGTCGACTTCCCGTCATGGATGATCGAGTCCCTGGACCGGGAAGCACGGCGCCTCGGCGTCACCCGGCAGTCCATCATCAAGGTCTGGATCGCCGAGCGGATCGAGCGCACCAGCGCCACCGCCTGACCCTGCGCCGTCCGGCGTCCGGGCAGGGGACCACCGCGCGCCGATCGCGAGCGGATCACCGGCAACGACAAGATCGCGGTTCGCATCGTGATGCGTTCGGCCCACCAGGGGTTTGTTGGACGAGCATCCGGCCGATGGAGGTGGAGGTGTCGAACGGCTCGGTCGCTGACACGATCGCGACCCCGGCGTTGTCGAGCTCGGCGAGCAGGTGCAGCAGGTCGGACAGGCGGCGGGAGAACCGGTCGACCCGGTAGACCAGCAGCACGTCGAACCGGCCAGCTCGTGCGGCGCGCAGCGCCTGCTGCAAGCCTGGCCGGGCGGGTGGATGCGCCGGTAGCGGCCCTGGGTAGGGGACCTTAATGCGCCGACGGCGTGCAGACCGAGTCGAGTTCGTTCTCAGGTGGCTCGGCGATAGACCTGCCCGAGGTCCGCCAATGCACCTGCGATGGTGCTGCCGTGGACCTGGGCTCACCAGGTCGCCGGACGCTTCCGAACGCACCGGGAGCACGTGGGCCCCGACATCACCAATCCGGGCATCATGCGCGCGGCCCGGCGGTGACCGTACCTGCAGGCCAGCGTCAGCTCTACCTGATCGATACCTCGGCACATGCCAGAAGCCAGCACGCCGTTGTGCGCAATATCATCGCCGGGCTGATCGCCGATCGTGCCGCCGCGACATGCGTCACCGTCGACCTGGAAGCGGGCTACTCTGGTCGCGACCTGGCCGACGTTCGGGAAATCGCCAGGCGCCGCAGGGAACTCTATGTTGTCCTGCCGGTCAGTGAGGTGATCGCGGATCGCGCCCGCGATGTCCAGGTCCGGATGGCGGCCCGGGGTCAGCACCGGGCGGCCGGGGTGGTCGACCTGCTGAGTGCTGCCGTGGCGGAACATCACGGCGCGGTGGTCCTGCACTATGACGCCGACTTCGAGCACATCGCCGCAACGACGGGTCAGCCGCATAAGTGGATCGTGCCCAGGGGCACCTTGGACTGATGACCGCGCCTTGCCCTCAAGCATGGCTCACCGGGCCGCCGTCCCAGCCCGCGGTTGGCGCAGACCCACTGAGTGGGTGGAGCCGCAGGAAGACATCGGCTGCTGGCGTTCAACGAGTACTCCCGGTTTCGCATCGAGCGCGGCCTGGTCAGCCGAGCTGGCTTCGCAGCCAGGCGAACGCGGCCGGGTTGACCTCCGCGGACTTCTCGGCCGCGCAGTGGGTGGCGCCCGATTCCAGGCGCACGACCGTATTCGGCCGGCCCGCAAACATCGTCGTGTCGGTAGCGGGCACGTAGGGGTCGTCGGCTCCGTTGGCGACGAACAGCGGCGTCGGAGTGGTCCCCCAGCCGTTGAGCAGACCCTGGGCGCTGAGACGGAAGCCGTGCAGGCCGACCGCGGTCGCCTCGGCGTCGGCGAACGGCTCGTCACGGTGGAGCGAATTGCCCACGATCCCTGACATCCCGTTCGGCCACTGGCGCACCGTCGGCAGGTCGAAGGCCATCTCCACCGGGCCGCCGATGGCAACAGCGGCGTCGACCGCGCCGGTGAGGGCGAGCTTGACCGCCCAGGTGGCGCCGAAGCTCCACGCGGCTACGCCGACCCTGCCGTCGCCGAGGCCGCGAACTTGAGCGGCGACGCTAGCCAGGACGACATCGCCGTCGGGTCTGCTCGCCACGGTCGACTCGCCCACGCCAGGCCCGTCGACGCCAACGACAACCGCGTCCATACGGTCTGCGGCCTCGAGGATCGACTGGTGGATGTCCATCTTCCAGGTGTCCACCCCACCGAGCATCAGGACCACTGGCACCGCAGTCGAGCCGCCGGTCCGGCGGTAGACGTGGATGGGCACCCGTGTTGTCTCGCCGTGGTAGCCGACGTCCAGCACCCGACGCTCGAAAGCGAGCGGGAACGTTGGGCTGGCAGCCAGATAGGTCCGCAGTTGCTCCTCGTACGCGTGGGCGTGCGCTGCGCTGGCCAGGCATGGGTATTTGGCGATCCCGTAGCAGAGTGAGGCGACCAGGAGGGCACCCCTGGACTCGGCGAGTGCCGCCTCGGCCGACCACTCGTAGACCCAGCTCCCTGCCTCGTCTGCCCACAGTTCGTCGCCGAGCCGTCCGGCAACGCCGTCGACGATCACGGCAGGAACGCCGAGCGCGACGAACTGCGCCCGGCGCTCGGCCACCAGCGCCTTCGGAGCGGCTTCGAATCGATAAGCCATGACGGCCTCCTCAATACAGAACAGAACAGAACAGCTATGTTCCGTAATATACCCCACCAGAGAAGCGGAACGCAACAGACCTGTTCTGATATTGTGGAGACGTGCAGCCGAGCGAGCGGCCGGCCGGCCGGCAACGGGATCCGCGGACCCAGGCCGCCGCAGTCGAAGCGGTACTCGACCTGATCAGCGAAGGAGCGACGCTCTCGGGTCTGTCACTGGTCACGATCGCCGAGCGCGCCGGGGTTTCGCGCAACTCCCTCTACCGGCGGTGGAAGACCAAGGACGACCTCTACCTCGATGTCCTCGCCGCCATCAACCAGTCACCCCCGACGTTCGACAGCCCGACCGCCCGCGAGGATCTCGCAGCCCACCTCGCCATCCTCATCGAACGGACCCTCAACACGCGCGCCAGCAGCATGCTCCGCGCGCTCCTCGCCGAAGCCCGTGCCTTCCCCGAACTTCACCGCCGCTACTTCGCCGAGATCGTCACCCCACGCCGGGAAGTCATGTATCGGATCATCCGGCGCGGTATCGCCACCGGCGAGATCCGCCCAGATGTCGACGTTGCCTTCGTCAACGAGATGCTTGTCGCTCCGATCCTCGCCCGGATGAGTTCCGGCGCGACCGAGGGCCTCGACCCCGACAAGGCCAGCCGGCGCATCGTCGAGCTCCTCTACGACGGCATTCAGGCCGCCGGCGCCTAGCGGCGTTGCGCGTACGGTGACACCGGCGGATCGCAACCTCGTTACCAGCTAGCAGTTCCCCTTATCAGGGGGTGAAGAGTTTCCAGTGTCCTTCGGACACGATTTCGACGTGGCCGTCGGTCACCTTGATGGCAGTCTGGTCGTCGATCGCGTACATCGGCGCCGGTATCCTCGCCGCCCACTGCGCTGCCATAGCCATGTCCTGGTGATCTGGGTTGTCCACGTGCGGAATGGTCGCAAAATCAACCAGCCCGACTCCCCGAGCCGTGACCAGGATCATGCGGAGTTCGCCGCCGGGCGTGTCGAACACGATGTCTTGCGTGGACAGCGCATCGCCGCTGCCGCGACGCGGTTCAGGGTAGGTCTCGGCAAAGGTAGCGGCTGCCGCGATGCTCCCGGCGCTGACGCCCAGGTAGACCGTATCGCCCGGCAGCGACGGCAAGACATCCGCAAGCCCGGACCGCCGCATCCAGTACGACAGGAACACTGGATCGCCGCCCCAGACCAGCAGGGCGTCCGTCTCCCGGACCGCCGGGACCCAGCATTCTTCGTCGATGCTGGGCAGCACCGAAAGCTCCAGCACTCCCAGAGACTTCCAGCCCAGTCCGGTGAAGGGACTCTTGGTCCGTCCGCAGATCGCCTCCCATGCGTGCCCGGCACCGCCGGGGAAGGGGTATATCGCCGTCGGAATGACGAGGGCGCTGGACTCCTCGATCGGCTTGCCCAGCAGGCCGAGAAGCGCGTCGTGGATGCTCGTGTTCGAGATGCCAGCAGACGTCAGCAAGAGTTTCATGACGTTCCCTCTTCATCGGGCAGCAACGCGACTTCTTGCCGCGGCGTATCGACTACCAGCTCGACCTTCCGCCACCGCAGGTGCCCGCCGCGACCCGCATGGCGCGGTCAAGACTAGCCGCGCTGCAGGCGGTGGGGATCGCTGATCTTGAGCGTTCGTTCAGCTTGCTCTCAGCATTTGTCCCTAAGGTCAGCGGCTATGACCGATAACACCACGAACAAGGGCAGGGCGGACGCCAAGTCCAGGTCCGCACTCATCGCCATAGATTCCCCAGACGAGCACGCCGAACTGCCGGAAGAGTTCGCCGAGTTCGAGGATTTTCCGGAAGAGCTGACCGAGGTCGACGACGACGACTCGGCTGAGGAAGGCGTTCTGAGCACTGGCGTCGTGAGCGGAGGATTCGGCTTCGCCGGCCTAGCCCTGGCGGTCGTGTCCCTCACGACGAACTGGACCAGCGGTGTCGTGGCCAGTCGCGCGGAGTACAGCCAGGAAATAAGTGCCCCGAGCTCTGGTCTGACGGCTCAGCAGCAGCTGAACATGTATGCAAATGGCTGGCACACCCAGGGCTGGTGGGCGCTCGCATTCGCTGCCGCGGCGGTGTTGTGCGGCGCCGGTGCGCTGCTGTTGCCGAGGGTCCTGCGCAGCGGCCGCATCCCGGGCTGGGCCAGGGCGGCCGCGACCAGCGCGACCATCGTGGGTGTGGTTGGCGCGCTCCTGGCGATCCTCACCATCATCGGGGTCTTCGGCGGGCACCTGACCGCTCCGGCCGCCGCGGGCTGAGCCGGGCTCACTGCTGACACAGGACAGCAAGCGCCAGCCGAGCACGCCGCCGGGTGACGCTCACCCGGCGGACCGGCCTGCACCGTGAGCCGCGGTATCTCGTTGCTGGCGGCAGACCCGGTGGCCTAGCCTCAGCCTGTGCGCGAGCGCCCGGCGGACATACGTGACAGCGATGTCGTCGCCGCGGTGGGCCGCCAGTGGGCACTCACGGTGCAGGACCTGTCCTACTTGCCCGTCGGGTTCGGCGGGTACCACTGGCTGGCGGTCGACCAGTCGGGCGAGCGGTGGTTCGTGACCGGCTGCGACCTGGCCGCGCCGTGGCTGCACGACCTCCCGGCGGCCATGCAGACGGCGGCCTGGCTCGCAACTGAAGCCGGGCTCGAGTTCGTCGTCGCTCCGGTGCCGACGAGGCGCGGTCAGGTCGTCGGCTCACTGGACAGCCGGCACGCCCTGACGTTGTTTCACTACGTCGATGCCGTGCCTAGCCGCCCGATCGACGACGGCGACCGGACCGCGATCATCGACATGCTGGCTGCGCTGCATACCGCGACGCCGCAGGGCATCGATGTGCCTAGCCGGCCACTCGAGCTGGCCCGCCGCCGGGCCATCGACCAGGCCCTGGCCAGCCTGGGCGTGCCCTGGACTGGCGGTCCGTACTCCGAGCCGGGTCGTGATCTGCTGGCCAGGTATCAACGGCCGTTGCGCCAGGCCTTCGCGCGATTCGACGGCCTGCTCGACCGGGTCCGGGAGGCTGGCGGGCCCCATGTCATCACGCACGGCGAGCCCCACCCGGGCAATCTGCTGCGCACGCGGGCCGGACTGTGCCTGATCGACTGGGACCAGACCGCGCTCGCCCGGCCCGAGCGAGACCTGTGGTGGGTTATCTCAGGGGACCGGGACGCGGCGCGGTACTCGTCGCAAACTGGGTGGACGGTCAACGAGGATGCGCTCGCGCTCTATCGACTGCGCTGGGGGCTGGAAGACATAGCGGAGTTCCTGTCCGAGATCCGCGGTCCCCACCAGCAGACGGCGGACGCGCTCGAGTACTGGACGGGACTCCGGGCAAGCTTGGAGTCAATCGCGGAAGGGTCGAAGACCCAGTAAAGGCACCCCGGCAAGACACGATCGCGGCGGCGACGCCAAGGTCACGGGATCCGGGTTACCGACTCGTCGTGCAGGGCCTGCCCCGCTTCCGGGTGAACGTACCGGCCACCGCGCAGCAGCGAGGCGATCGCGGCGATCGCGGCGAGCCCGGCTGCCACCGAGAACACCACGATCAGTCCGTGATGGAACGGCGCCGAGATCAGCTCGGGGAAGAAGATCCGGCCGGTGAGCACGCGCCGGCCCGCCTCCGGCAGGGTGGCCAGCACGCCGTTAGCCGACAGCAGGTGCTGCACCGGATTGACCCCAAGCACGGCAGCGAACAGCGACGCGACCGGCGGCAGGCTGGCGATCTGGTGCGCGACCGCGGTTGGCACGCCATGCAGCGTCAGGCCGCGGGTCAGCGCCTGTGGCAGCGTGCCTGCCAGCCCGGCGATCATCAGGGTGAAGAAGACCCCGATCGAGAGCGCGGTGCCGGAGTTCTGGTAGGTCGATCGCATGCCAGATGCCGCGCCACGGTGCCTGGCGGGAACGCTGCTCATGATGGAGGCCGAGTTCGGTGCGGCGAACATTCCGCCACCGATGCCGTTCGCGAGTGACAGCAGCGCGAATGCCCAGTACGAGAAGTCGACCGGCAGCAGCAGCATGCCGATGAAGCTGGCGCCGAAGACGACCATGCCGCTGGTAGCGAAGCCACGAGCGCCGAACCTATCCGACAGCGCTCCCGACACCGGGCCGGCGACAAGGATGCCCGCGGTCAGCGGCAGCAGGAAGATGCCCGCCCAGAATGGCGTATCGGCATAGCTGTAACCGTGCAGTGGGAGCCAGATGCCCTGCAGCCAGATGATCAGCATGAACTGCAGCCCGCCCCGGGCGATGGCGACCGTCAGGCCAGCCACGTTGCCCGCGGTGAACGCTCGGATGCGGAACAAGCTGAGCTGGAACATCGGGTCAGCGACCTTGGATTCGATCACCACGAACACCACCAGCAGCAGGACGCCGGCGATCAGCAGCCCGTAGACCGCTGGGTTGGCCCAGCCCATGGTGTCGTGTCCGTACGGCTGGATGCCCTGGGTGAGCGCGACCAGGACGGCGCCCAGGCCGAGGGCGAACGTGGCGTTGCCCCACCAGTCGATGCGCGCGCGGTGCCGCTCGCCGGTCTCCCGGAGCTTGTGATAGGCCCACACCGTGCCGTAGATGCCGACGGGGACGTTCACCCAGAACACCGCGCGCCAGTCCAGCGCGGCCAGGACGCCGCCAGCGACCAGGCCGATGAACTGCCCGGCGATCGCGGCGACCTGGTTGACGCCGAGCGCGAAGCCACGCCGGTCCGCCGGGAACGCGTCGGTGAGGATGGCGGCCGAGTTCGCGGTCAGCATGGAGCCGCCGAAGGCCTGAAGCACCCGCCACCCGATCAGCCACAGCGCCGCGCCGCGGGCTACGAACGGATCGAAGGACAGCAGCACGGACGACGCCGTGAACACGGCAAAGCCGGCGTTGTAGATCCGGACCCGGCCGTACATGTCGCCGAGCCGGCCCAGGGTGACCACCAGCACCGCCTGCACCAGCCGGTACCCCATGATCATCCAGAGCAGGTAGAAGATGTTCCCCGGCGACAGCGGGTCCAGGTGGATGCCGCGGAAGATGGCGGGCAGCGCGATGATGACGATCGAGCCGTCGAGCGCCGACATGAAGACGGCCGCAGTCGTATTCGACAGAGCCACCCACCGGTACCGGTCAGTCGTCCGCGCCGCGCCGCCCGTCACCCCGTTACCTCCCTATGCGCTCGCTAATGTCGACCGGACACGCGCCCGGCTCGCAGCTCTCGCAGCTCTCACAGCCGCTCGGCCAGCCGTTCCAGCAGAGGGGCGGCCGCGGCCAGCACGTCAAGCTCCGCCCGCGTGAACCCGTCCGCCAGCGCCTGGGCGAGCAGGCCGGTGTGGGCATTGCGGCGATCCCGCAGGACCTGCCGCCCGGCCTCGGTCACGGAGATGACCGCGCGCCTGCCGTCGTGCGGATCGGGCTGGCGCTCGACCAGCCGGCGCGCCTCGAGCGCGGCCACCGTCGCGCCCATGGACTGCGGGCTGATCTGCTCCTGCCGGGCGAGAGCACTCGGCGTCGTCGGGCCGCCGCGATCCAGACGCACCAGGGCGGCACTCTCGGGCAGCGTCAGGTCGCCGTCGCCGCGCTCGGCCTTAACCTGGCGAAGCCGTCGGCGTAGCAGCCCGATGCTGTCCCGCAGCGCCGCCGCCACGCCGGTGATGTCTGACTCCGGAATCACAATTTCAAAGCTAGCCTAATAAGGTCAGCCTTACTAAATGCGCCCCCTCCCAGGGGCGCCCCCTCCCGGTGGCGGCACCGCGCTACCGCGCCACGGGCGCGACGTACGCGGTGAAGCGCAGCGTGGGGGATCGGATGCCGCGCAGGTCATGCCGGGGCCAGCCGCGGGCGTAGCGGGGAACCGGCTCGCCGGGCCGCACGAGGATGGCCACCCGGACCCGCGGGTGCGCCCGGCGGACGGCTACCGCCGACGGCGTCGACGCGCAGCCGGCGTAGAAGGCAACGGGAACCTCCTGCTCTCCCCGGACAAGGCACGGCGGACGGACGCCGAGCCGGTGCAGGTCGGCAGCGATCTCGGCGAAGGCGCCGAAGAAGACGATCTTCTCCCGCACCTGGTGGGCAAGCACGACCTGCTGCACCAGCACCTGCGCGACGAGCGCCACCACGACGAGCGTGGCGCCAGCGGACCTGCCTGGCCTGGCTGCCAGCAATGCTGCGAGCGCATCCGCGACCGGGATGGCCAGCAGCAGATAGGCGGGCAGCAGGAACCGAGGCGCGGCGTAGTTGATGAGGAACAGGTACTGAGCCGCCGCGGCGAGGCCGCAGCAGGCCGCGAGCAGCGACGACTCGAGCCGCCCGGCCCGGCGGGCGGCGAGCACGCCGGCCGCGACGATGACCGGCAGCGCCAGCCACCACACGCTGAGTTCCGGGTAACGGAGCCCGATCGTGCACGGCCGGCACAGGGTCGGGCCGTTCAGCGCCCGCAGCTCATCCCACCACCCGAGGTGCCAGCCGAACCCGCCCTGCTCGGCCGCCGCCGCGTGCAGCCTCGCTGTCAGGCCGCCGTACCGCACGTACGCTTCGATGGCCCACTCGGCCGCGCCAGCGGCGAAGCCGACGACGACGGCGGCGAGCAGCGCGGGCCTGCGCCACCGGCGCACGCCGAGCACCGCGGCGCCAAGCGCAGCGCCGACATAGAGGGCATCACCGGGCCGGACCAGCGCTGCGGCTGCGAGGCAGGCGGCCAGCCCGGCCAGTGCGCCACGGCCCGCGCGCGGAACCTGCGCCGTCCCGGCCGCGCGTAGGAACAGGCCGACGGCACCGAGCACGCTGAACGCGACCCACTCGTCCGGCATCGCCTGCGGCCCGTAGTACTGGGCCGTCCACAGGCTGGCGTAGCAGAGCCCGGCCAGGGCGAGCAGCCAGGCGGGCCGCAGGCGCCGCCAGGCGAGCAGCGCTAGCAGCAGGCCGGCCCCCGACAGCAGCGACAGGTAGGTGCGCAGCGCCAGGATCGAGCCGGTGAGCATGGTGACCGGCGCGACGAGCAGGGAGACGCCCCTGGCCCTGGCTGGGTCCAGGGCAGCCGCCGGCGCGCGGGCGCTCAGCTGACTGATGTAGACGACCTCGTCCCAGCTGAGCCCGAGATGGGGCGCCACGATGATCAGTTGCGCAATGCTGAACGCGGCCGCCACGCCGACGATCCACCACACGCTGTCGGCGGCCGGCGGAACGGTCCAGCCAGCGCGCCCCCCGCCCCGTGAGGTCGGTGGCCGCGCGGCCCCGGTCCGGGCGGGTGAGATCACCCCGTGAACCTGCCCGCGTCGCCGCAGCCCGCGGGTCGCAGGCCGCAGAGTTGCCCCTGGCTCGGCCAGAAGATTGACGCGGCTTTAGGAACGGCGAGTCACCGGAGCGGCCAGTGCCGCTCACCAGGCCGCTCTGGTTGCGATCGGCATAAAGTGGCTGTCGCGAACGTCAATAGCTAAATCCAGTAAATAGTATGTCGTTAATTCACTCGCGCCGCGCCGAGAGCTTTCGTAACAGTTTCATGTCTCCTATTGCACGCCCCTGGGACGGCCCGGCGATAGCTGATATTGTCGGGCAGTCGATAGTTCGAAATGGATAAGAAATACGCACAGCAGCCTGAAATCGCTAATACTGTGGCCATTTAGTTAATGGCGAAACCGGCGACTCCGGGCACAGTGCCCGCGTGCGACGACAGGGGTCACGCGCGGAAATAGCGGGACGTCGGGAACGAGGTGACGCGGGTGCCTGCCCATGCGGGGCGACTCCGACCGCTCGAGCGCTGCGTGTTCACGCTCGTATTCGCGCTCATGGTCGGTTTCGTGGGAGCCATGGCGTTCATGGCCACTACGTCGCGAGGGCACCTGCTGCTGGCCGGGCCCTCGGTGGCGCCGCGCACGGTTGCCGCCGGGCTCAGTACCCGGCAGGCGGTGCAGGGGACTGTCAGCCGTTCGACCGTCCGGACCTCGAGCGGCGAGAGCGCGGCGCAGCGCGACGCCCGGCTCGCAGCCGCGCTGCAGCCCGTGCTCGGCGGCAGCAGCGGTCGGCTCGCGGTCGGCGTGGTCGACCTGCAGACCGGCGCGACGGCGAGCTACGACGGCGACCTGCAGATCCGCGGCGGTGACGTCGTCACGACCGACATCCTGGCGGCCATGCTCCTTGAGCATCAGCAGGCGGGCACCAGTGTCAGTGCTCGGGAGGCACAGCTGGCCGTCGCCATGATCGAGCACGCCAGCGTCCCGGCGGCGACGCAACTGTGGACGCTGATCGGCGGGGCTCCCGCTCTGGCGGCGGCCAACGCGACACTCAAGTTGCACGGCACGATCCCGGCACCGGGCGACTGGACGTGGACCTCGACGACGGTGGCAGACCAGCTTCAGCTCCTCGCTGACCTGGTGGAGGCCCGTTCGCCGCTGCGGCCAGCGGCCCGCGAGTACGCGCTGGGCCTCCTGACAGACAGCTCGGCCGGGCAGCGCTGGGGCGTGCTAGCCGCGGCCAGCGCGCACACGACGAGCGCCGGCTACGACGGCAAGCTGGTGGGCCCGGCGTGGGTCGTCGGGAGCATCGGCGTCATCCAGCACGACGGAGCTGAGCTGCTGGTCGCCGTGCTGTCGGATCGCAACCCAGCTGAAGCGCCGGCCCTCACGGCCGTGCAGGCGGCGGTGCTGGCGGCCGTGGGCGTCGTCAGCTGACATGGATCGAGTGTCCAGCGGGGAACGGCTGGCGCGGCGGGTCAGGTACTGAGCGCGTGCGCGGCCGTGTTGATGGCATCTACTAGGCTGTCGGTCGCCGTCAGCAGTCCGGCGGCCTCATCGGTCGGCGGCGCGTCCGCGCCGCCGAGGCGCAGCCAGACGGCGCGCTGCAAGGCACGCAGTTGCGGCAGGCCCGCGGGCGGCTGCGGGCCTTGCTGGCCAGCCGCCCGCAGCGCCGCGGCGAGCTGGCCGACCGAGTCCGTCACTCCGTCCGCGAGCCGGTCGAGGACGTTCTGCAGGTCGGCGTCTGCGACCATCGCGGTGCGACTGGCAGCGTGATGCGCGGCGGTGACAGCACCGAGCGCGACGCACGCCTGGGCGATCCGATGTCCGGACGACTCGAGCGCGCGCGCCGTCCGGGCCGTGATCGGCGGGTGGTCTGGCTCGCCGGCCAGCCGGTCGGCAGACGCCTCAGCGTCGGTTCTGGC
>JASHQA010000095.1 GCA_030037785.1 Streptosporangiaceae bacterium | reverse complement strand
ACGTGGCTGCGGAGGTGACTGCGGAGGTGACTGCGGGGAACGAAGGCGCCGCGGACTCGTGCTACCCGCCTGGCAGTGGGCAGAATGGCCCTATCGTTGACGTGAACGACGACGACCATGGCTGGCCGACGGCAGGTCTCGCGGCGCTGGCCCGCGGGGCCTGATCGGAGGGGAGAACATGAGCGCGGAGGATCTCGAGAAGTACGAGACCGAGATGGAGCTCCAGCTCTACCGCGAGTACCGCGACGTGGTCGGCCTCTTTACGCACGTGGTGGAGACGGAGCGGCGGTTCTACCTGACCAACCAGGTCGAGCTCAACGTGCGTCAGGCGGACAACGGCGAGGTCTTCTTCGAGGTCACCATGCAGGACGCGTGGGTGTGGGACATGTACCGGCCCGCCCGCTTCGTCAAGAACGTCCGTGTCGTGACCTTCAAGGACGTCAACGTCGAGGAGCTCGCCAAGAGCGACCTGGAGATTCCCGACCCGAAGTAGCGGGGGAACGTCGGCGGAGTATGACGCCGGTCACCGACATTTGTCAGCGGTTATCCACTGAGTAGCCGTCCGGGCCGCCGCGGCGCCGTTTCCCGGCGGCGGCTGTCCACACCCACCGTCGCCAGTCGGCACTCGCGCCCGCTGCCCCGGCATGGTAGCGGCCGGAGGTGGTCGGCGTGAACGCCAAGGATGCGCTCGGACAGCAGGGTGAGCAGGTTGCGGCGGAGTTCCTGACCGAGGCGGGCCTGGCCGTGCTCGGCCGGAACTGGCGATGCCGTGAGGGCGAGATAGACATCATCGCCCTAGACGGCCGGACACTGGTCATCTGCGAGGTGAAGACGCGGTCCGGCGTGCGGTTCGGCACGCCGCTCGAGGCGGTGACGAGTTCGAAGGCGCGGCGACTGCGGCGGCTCGCGGTCGCCTGGGTGCGCGCGCACGGCCTGGTGTTCGACCAGATCAGGATCGACGTCGTCGGCGTGCTGCGGGCCGCGTCGGGTGAGTTCAGCGTCGAGCACGTGCGCGGCGTGGGCTAGCCTGACGCTCGGTCGCAGCATGCGTCGGAGTCGGAGTCGGAGTCGGAGTCGGCTCGGGGAACTCGAGCGCGTCAGTGGCCGTGCCGCGATGACCAGCCGTGCTGAGTACCGCTCGGAGTCCATGGCGCACGGCGGCCCGGAGCCGACGCGGTTGACGGCAGCAGACCGAACGCGTTGGCGACGGCAACCGCTCCGGCCCTGTTGCGCACGCCAAGCTTGCGGAACAGTCGCGTCTGGATGTTCTCGACGGTCTTCGGGGCGATCCCGATCAGGCGCGCAGTCTGCCGGATCGAATAGCCCTGAGCGCCAAACCGCAGGATGTCGCTCTCGCGCGCGGTCAGTTCGGGCAGGTCTCCCGCACCGGAAGCGTGCTGGTCCCAGCGCGCACGCACCGCTCCGATCAGGGGGCGCATGGGCAGTGAGTCCACGACGAGGTAGCCCTGACCCGCCATGTTGAGCACGGACAGGAAACGATCACCGATCTGCTCGGCCAGAACCAGCGAGGTTGCCCCGTTGGCGAGCGCGTCGGCCAGCTCGGAGGAATCGAGCTGCTTGCTGTGCACGAGAATCGCGGGAACGGCAAGCTCTTCGACGATCGCCCAGTCCGCCTCGTCAGGGTCGACTAGCGCGGCCACGATCGGCCCGCGATGCCAGCGCGCCCAGTGCGTCTGCGAGACGTTCCTGCGGTCACGCAGCAGCACGAACGGCCGCTTGTTGGCCATCAGCATCTGCGTCACCTGATCGAGGGCGGAGGACGCCTGGCCCGACACCACAGTCAGCACGGGGAAGTCCTCGTTAGGCGGCTCACGCCGCCGCGCTGTCGGCGCCTGATGCTGGTCCAGGATCCCGAGTGATGCCGCCCTCGAAACGGCGTGTGCCCCGCTGTTGACGTCCAGCTTGGCGTAGATCCGGCGCTTGACGTTCTCCACCGTGAGCGGGCTGATCCCGAGCAGGTCGGCCATCTCCGGGACGCTGTGTCCGGATCCGGCGAGCACGAGTACGTCTAGCTCGCGATCGGTCATCTCGCCTGGGCTCGATCGGCCCACATGGCGTCCGCGTTTGCGCCGCAGCACAGCCAGCACGACCTCGAGGCCGTGTGATTCGGGCACAAGCGAGGAGACGCCCGCCCGGCAGGCGGCTGTCAGGGCGTCCTCGGCGGCATCCCGATAGGTCACGATGACGTTCAACTCGGGGAAGCGCTGCATGAGCCTGTTGACCGGGCGGCAGGTCTCGTGCAGGCGTGAGCCGGCGTCGAAGATCACCGCATCAGGGCGCCGCAGCTCGCACAGTGCGGGCATCCGCTCGGGCTCGGCCACCATGCCGACCACGGAGACATCCGGCCGGACCGAAAGAGATGATGACAGCGTGTCACGGAACAGTCGCGATGGCGACTGAACTGCTACCTGAACGACTCGAGCGGGGGCCGTGGCCATTCGTTAGCTGCTATCTGAGGTTGCGACACTAAGCGGGTTAGCGCGGTACCGGAGTCTAGCTTGGCCGACGGGACCCTCCCGTTACGTTTTACCTTTGTGGTGATATCTCCGTTTCTATCTAGAACGTACTCATTGTCAAGCGCCTGCCGCCAGGAAGCCGCGCGGCTGTAGGCGCGACGACCTTGGCGTAGTCCGTCTCACGCCAACCTATGGGCTACCGGCGCTGTCCCGACACGGACGGATATCCCTTGGGGGCGGATGACTATCCCTTGAATTACGCATGACTATCTCTTTGGGGGACGCTGACCGGGCTCACCTGTGCGTCGGCCCAGCCACTGGCTGCGTCTGAGCCTGAGCCTGAGCCTGCGTCTGAGCCTGAGCCTGCGTCGCGACGGTGAGCAGGTCTGCACACGTGTCTTCGCGTGTGCCGGTCAGTCGATTGCCAGTGCCATGCAGCCCCGGCACGCTGACGACCGGATGGTCCCGGCTGTCCCGAGGTTCCCGGTGCCGCAGGACCGCTCCCCACGGGCCGTGCTCGCGACGCGTCATGCTCACGAAGCCCAGTAGCGCTGCGGGGTAGACAAAATATCCCCAGCGGCTCGCTGGAGCCAGCGTGAACAACATCGCGAGACAGAGCGCGAGCCGCCACGCTGCCGCCTGGACGTCCGTCGGCGGCCGGACGATCAGTGATGCCACCATCGCCAGGCCGACAGCGCACAAGAGCCCGATTGCAGCCCAGCGGCCAGCGGGCCAGGTGGCTGCGAGCAGATGCCCGGGCAGCGGGCTGTCCGCGTCCGTTCGGTACCTCGTCAGTCCGAGCGGGAACAGCACCGTGTTTTGCAGCAGCGCTGCGGGCGCCCTCAGTGCCGCCGGTGCCGTGGCCGCGACCAGCGCCATCATGGTGATGCCAGCCGTGACCGCGAACCTGGCCGCCGCCCGGGTACCGTCTCTGGCCGCGAGCATCGCGACGATGACCGGCAACGCTGGCCAGGCGGTGGCCTTGATGGCGCAAGCGGCGCCGAGCGCAATGGCTGCCGCCAGCAATAGTCGCCGTCGCAACGGGCGCGCAGCGGTGCACGCGAGCGCCAGGGTTAGCAGCGCCAGCACTGGCGGATCGGTGAGCCCTTGCGTCAGCGGCAAGGCGAGCACCGGCGAGCCGAACGCGAATGCGGTGCAGCACATCGCGCCGCGTGGCGTTGCGAGCCGGAACGCCGCCGCGAGAATCGCCGCCGTGGTGACGCCCATCCAGAGCCCGGGACTGCCGGCCACCCCGTGCAAGCCGACCGCAGCGGGCAGCCCGAAGATCGCCATCGCGGGCTCGTACGGGTTGTACTGCAGGGCGTGCGAGATCTGATCTGCGGGCAGA
This sequence comes from Streptosporangiaceae bacterium, assembly GCA_030037785.1. Taxonomy (GTDB): domain Bacteria; phylum Actinomycetota; class Actinomycetes; order Streptosporangiales; family Streptosporangiaceae; genus JAJYUU01. The sequence continues at coordinate 3,148 of JASHQA010000095.1, read as the reverse complement.
TAGGGCGTGCCGTGCTGCAGCAGCCGAACGGCGGAACGGGCTACGACCTTCAGCGAGTCGTCGTCGACCTTGGCCGTCGTGCGGCCGACCGTCAGCTGCCACGCCAGCGGTGCCACGAGCGCGCCGACCAGAGCTATCACCAGCGCGGCCTCGCGGCCTCGTGACTGCCATACCGCGACAGCGAGTGCGGCCAGCACGTAGCCACCGCCGGCACAGATCGCCCAGATCCACTGGACTGGCTCCCCGGACACGGCGAAGACCACCCCAGCGACAGCGGCGAACGCCCCATACCAGCCAATGAGCTGCCGGCGGTCACCCAGCGGCACATTCGCCACGGGTGCGGCAGCACTACGCTGCGCCGGCACCCGAACAGCGCCGATTCGGTTCATGCGCGCAATGTGGCCCTTCGAGGTCGCGACGCCGGTCGCGCGCGTCCTGGCAGCCGCGTTGAGTGCGTCGCAAGCCTCAGCGCGGCCGGATTGGTCAGTACCTCTGCGGCGGGTGCTGTGCCACGATGGGGTGATCAGAGTGGATCTTGCCGACGCTCGCCGCGCCGCCCGGTGAGCCGAGGTAGGTGAAGAACTCCACGTTAGCCCTGTGGTACTGCCTCAGCTCGCGAGGAACGTCGGCTTCATAGAAGATCGCCTCGACCGGGCAGACCGGCTCGCAAGCGCCGCAGTCAACGCACTCGTCGGGCTGGATGTACATCATGCGCTCGCCCTCATAGATGCAGTCGACCGGGCACTCACCAACGCAGGTCTTATCCAGCAGGTCGATGCAACCCTCCGTGATGATGTAGGTCACCTTTGAGACTCCTCCTCGGCGTGTGGCGCCCGTGCTCCCCAGGGACGACCGAGACGTTACTCGCCGCCGGACCACACCAGGGGTCGCCCGTCATTTCCGGACACGACGAATATCCCTTGGGGGACGTGCGCCCTTGGGTGCACAGCCTCCGGACTGGGCGACCGCGGATGGCCCCCCTTGGGGGGTTGCCGTCCCCCGAGGGTTATTGGTCCCTGTCGGGTCCGGGCTGAGCAGCCGTAGCCTGCGTCGGGGTGCGGCGCGGTACGAGTGACGAGGTTCCACGTCATACGAAGGAGACAAGGCCATGCCCAACCGATGGTGGGTGATACCCGGTATCGCCGCCGCAGCCATTGCTCTCGCGGCCTGCGGCAGTAACGGCACCCCGACGGGCTCATCAACGTCCAATCCAGCCGCGGCAGCAGGCTCGGTTGCGATCAAGACGATGGTCACGAGCAAGGGCACCGTGCTCGTCACTGCTGGCGGGCTCACCCTCTACTGGTTCGCGAACGACACAGCGAGCCAGTCGAACTGCAACGGCTCGTGCGCCACGTACTGGAAGCCGCTCTTGGGGACCGCAGCTGCTGCTTCTGGCGCCTCGCTGCCGCACGGCTTCGGCACTATCAAGCGGTCGGACGGCCAGACTCAGATCACCTATGACGGCCACCCGCTGTACACGTACACGGGCGACACGACGGCAGGGCAGATCAATGGCAATGGCCTCGACGCCTCCGGCGGTATGTGGTGGGCCATCACACCGACCGGCAGCGCGCTCGGAACCAGCACGGCAGCGTCGACTTCCGGCAGCAGCACAAGTGGCAGCTCGGGCAGCAGCTCCAGCGGCAGCTCGGGCAGCAGTTCCAGCGGCGGTACCGGCGGCTGGTGAGCCTCGGCCCGCACCACGCTAGTCGCTGTAGCCCACGGTGCCCTTGCAGGCAAACTGCGGGGCACCGTGGACTAACCGAAGCCAGTAGTCAGGGAATCCGTAGCTGGCCTTCGAGTACTGCTTGCTCCGGGCGTGTCTGACATTTCGTCGCGATTGGCAACGCCCCTAGTCAGCCAGACCCCCCAAGGGTTTCTCGTCCCCTGAGAGATTGCCGTCCCTGTGCGGGGGCAGTTTGCAGGCTCTAGCTTGAGCGGGAAGGGAGTTAGCTCGATCTCCAGCATCGCGCCGAGAACCAACTCCTGGTTTTGGCGCGCTTACCGTCGGAGGCTACGTGGTTCCTAAGCACCGGAGGTCTGACAAGCCGTCACTGGCGTCAGTTGGTGCGCCGGTGAACAGAACTGAATTCGGGCCCGAGGCGGTCGGGTACGGCCGGGCTGTCGCCACCGTGGGACCCACGACCCTGCACGCGAGGGTCGGGGCCGCGAACAATGGCTATCCTGCGTCACACGATTACGGCAGCGCTGGCGAACCAGGCTGGATGGACCCCGACGACTACTCCTGGCAGGAGTGGCAGGACTGGCATGAGTGGGGACCGCCGCCCACCATGCATCCCGATCATCCGTCGGCGCCGGTGCCGCGGGTGCAGTTCCCGGCTGACCATCCGTCCGCCCCGTTGCCGGTTACTCGGGCACAGTTGGGTCCTGCGGGCGCCGGTAGCCGGCCGTCTCGCACCAGTCAGGAGCCGCTGCGTCCGCTGCCGCCTGCCGGGGGTGCCGACGGCCCAGGTTCTCGGGGCCCCGCAGCGCAGTTGCCGCGTGGTCCGGGGCGAGCGCGCTCTGGCCGGCACGCGTCCGCCACCACGGATGCAGTCGGCTACGTGGCCGCCGCTGCGGCCGGTGCTGCGGCGGGTCAGGTGCACGCGGAGGCTACCCGCCGCCAGCGCGAGACTGGCCTGGCGCGGCGTGACGCCACCGGTTACCAGCGCGAGCCCGGCCTGCCGCGGCGGGAGTCGGGTGGCTACCAGCGCGAGCCTGGGCTGCCGCGCCGCGACTCGGCGGGCCACCAGCGACAGGCAAGCCTCGGCTGGCAGGAAACTACCGACTACCGCCGCGAGACCGGCCCGTTTGGTCCTGGCCCCGGACCCGACTCCGGGCGGTACCAGAACGGCCGATCCCCAGCCGGGGACTCGCCGCGGAGAAACGGACAGGCCCAGGCGCTGGCCGACGCCAATGCGGCTCAGCTCGCACAGCGAGCGCACGATGACGCCGCCGCGATCCGCGAGGCTGCGGAGCTCCAGGCGGCGGCCCTCACCCAGCAGGCGACGGGCCAGGCAGCCGCCATACGCCAGGCTGCAGAGCAGGAAGCCGCCGAACTGCGGGCCCGGCTCGACTCGATGCTCAGCGAGCTGGGCAGGGCGGCCGCGTACGTCAGCGACAGCCTCGGCGCTCCCGCGCTGCCGGC
>JASHQA010000094.1 GCA_030037785.1 Streptosporangiaceae bacterium | reverse complement strand
GGCCAGGGCCGGCGCGAGCTCGCGCTCGACCACGAGCTCGACGTCCGGGCAGTCCCTCCTGGCGGCTTCCGCGTACCGCGAGTCGGTGCCGAGCACAGCCGGGCCGTCCGCAGGCAGCAGCATGGCCATATTGGAGCTGACCAGGCCGGACAGGTAGCGGACGTTGGGCAGGCTGGTGATGAGCGCGGCAGCCGCCGCTGTCTTCGCGACCTTCTGCTGCGCCAGCGCGCGGCGCGCCGCGTGGATGTCAGGCACCCCACGACTCTAGTGAGGGCGCGCAGCGCGCACCGCCCGTACCGCCTGGCCGCGCCGCGGAGAAAGACGGCGGCCCCAGCCGCGCGCGCGGCGTGGCGCCGGTGTACTCGGGGCGGAGCAGCGTCAGTCTTGGCCGGGGACGTCGTCGCCGACGATCACCCCGCCGCCGCGGCTCCAGGTCAGGTAGCGCCAGGTCAGATTCACCAGCGTGACAACCCGGTTCCGGTTGCCCAGCAGGTAGATCAGGTGCAAGCCGAGCCACGCAAACCACGCGAGCGTCCCCCGCAACCGGATGCCGCCGCGCAGCTCGCACACGGCAGACCGGCGGCCGATCGTCGCCATGACGCCCTTGTCGTGATACCGGAATGGCCTCGTCGGCTGGTCCGCGATCAGCCGCGCGACCTGCTCGCCGGCGTGCCGGCCCTGCTGGATCGCGGGCTGGGCGAGCTGCGCCAGCGGTTCGTCCTCGTTGAGGCAGACGTCACCGGCTGCGAACACCCGGTCTTGACCGACGACCCGCAAGTCAGGCTCGACCTCGACCCGGCCGCCCTTCCCGCGCGGCAGATCGGCCGTCCACGCCTCGGCAGGCGCGGTTACTCCGGCCGCCCACACCGTGATGTCGCTGCGCCGCTCGCTGCCGTCGGCAAGCAGCACCGACCCCGGCCGTACTTCCTTGATCGCCATATTCAGCAGCACCTCAACGCCGCGGTCCGCGAGCTGCTTGCGCGTGTAGCTGCGAAGGCTGTCATGGTAGGGCAGCAGCAGCGCCGGAGCCATCTCGATGAGCCGGACCTGGAACATTGCCTGGTCGACGTTCGGGTAGACGGCCGGCAGCGCGAAGTTGCGCAACTCGGCGAGCGTGCCCGCCAGCTCGACTCCGGTCGCGCCACCGCCCACGACCGTGACGTCCAGCTCAGGGTCGGTCAGTCCCTCGTTGCGCCGCTCAAGCTCGTCCATCAGCGTGTTGCGGAGCGCGACCGCATCGCGGCGGGTGTACAGGCTGAGGGCGTGCTCGGCGGCCCCCGCCACGCCGAAGAAGGCCGCGCTGACGCCGGTCGCGATGATCAGGTAGTCGTAGCTCAGCTTGTCCCCGGCCGCGAGCGTCACGATGCGCTGGTCGAGATCGATCGCGGCGAGCTCACCCTTGCGGTACGAGGCAGCTCGCCGCGTGGTCGCGGACCACAGCGGGTAGGCGACATCCGCGGCCGTCAGCCCGGCAGTCGCGACCTGGTAAAGCAGCGGCTGGAACGTGCTGTAGACGTTCCGGTCGACGACGGTCACCCGCGCGCCGCTGGGCGGGAGCGCCTGGAGCGCGGAAAGCCCGGCGAATCCGCCGCCGACTATCACCACGTCCGGCTGTCGGTCCACGGCCTGCGCAGTGGGTCCCATCACGCCCCCTTCCGGGATCGATCGGTGCTAACGACCTGCCCGCGGCCGGGGCCGGGAAACCGGATTTGGCCGGGTACCGCCGTGATGTCAGGCTGAGGCTCGCCCCGACGTACCTCGACTGACCATGCCGACCGCTCGCACGGTCGTTGGCGACCGCTTCACACCCATAGCGACCGCTCCACACCCATAGCGACCGCAAGGCCGGAAATTCTGTCCGGTTCGCGGAGTTTGACCCCGCCTTACGGTCGCGGTTGCTGGCGGACGGTCGCTATGGCTCGCCAGCGGTCGCCAGTGCGGCCCGCCAGCCAGCCTCGCGCTACCCGGCCAGGTCCTTGATCTCCTCGATGAGCGCAACCCGCTCCGCGTGCGTGCGGCCCATCGGGCCGACGTTGAGGGTCGTCACGCCGGACTCCTTCATCGCCGCGACACGCTCGGCGACGAACGACCTCGGCCCGATGAGCGACACATGCTCGAGCAGGTCCTGCGGGATGAGCGCCGCAGCCTCCTGCTTCCGGCCGGCCAGGTAGGCGTCCTGGATCGCCGCGGCTTCCTTGCCGTAGCCGTACCGCACCGCGAGGTTGTTGTAGAAGTTGGCGCCCTTGGCGCCCATCCCGCCGATGTACAACGCCTGCACCGGCCGAATGAGGTCGATCAGCCCGCGGACGTCGTCGCCGATCGCGAGCGCCGTCTGGGCGAACACGTCGAGTGGCGGCAGCGCCGGGTCGCGGTTGGCAAGCCCCGCTCGCAGCGACGGTCCCCAGACCTCACCGGCCTTCTCCGGGTAGTAGAAGATTGGCTCCCAGCCCTCGGCGAGCTCGGCCGCCAGCTCGACGTTCTTCGGACCGAGCGCGGCGAGGATGATCGGAATCCGCTCGCGCACGGGGTGGTTGATGAGCTTCAGCGCCTTGCCGAGGCCGGTGCCCCGATGCTCGGGCAGCGGGATCTCGTAGTACTTGCCGTGGTACTCGAGGCGCTCCCGCCGCCACACCGCGCGGCAGATCTCGATGGTCTCCCGGGTCCTGCCCACCGGCGCGTCGTAGGGAACGCCGTGCCAGCCCTCGATGACTTGCGGCCCGGACGCCCCGATGCCGAGCGAGAACCGGCCATCGGACACGTAGTCGATGCCCGCCGCGGTCATCGCGGTCAGCGTCGGCGTGCGCGAGTAGAGCTGCATGATCCCGGACGCGAGCTCCAGTCGCTCGGTGACGGCGGCGAGGTAACCAAGCTGGCTCACGGCGTCGTAGCTGTACGCCTCGGGCACGAAGACGATGTCCAGGCCAGCCTTCTCGAAGTCGGCCAGCTCGGCGGCCGTCTCCCGGAAGCCGCCCGCATAGTTGAGAGCCATCCCGATGCGCATGAAGCACCCTCCCTCGTCGCTGCCCTCGCAGCATGGTAACCGCGCCGTTCGGCCCCGCCCAGGCGGCGCGGTCAACGACCGGGGCGCACCATCACCGGGCGAGCAGCCTGGCCACCGCGCGCAGCGCCAGCTCGTAGGACTGCGGCCCGAACCCGGCTATGGTTCCGTCGGCAACGGCGGACACCACCGACGTGTGCCGGAATGCCTCCCGCGCCGCCGGGTTCGACAGGTGCACCTCGACCAGCGGCGCGGTCCGCATCGCCAGCGCGTCCCGTAGCGCGTAGGAGTAGTGGGTGAACGCGGCCGGGTTGAGCACCACAGCGACGCGCCGGTCGGCCGCCTCGTGAATCCAGCCGATCAGCTCGGCCTCGTCGTCGGTCTGCCGCACGTCGACGATCAGGCCCAGGCTGGCTCCGAGCGCCGTGCAGGCCGTCTCGATGTCGGCCATCGTCGCCGACCCGTAGATCTCCGGCTCCCGCGAGCCGAGCCTGCCGAGATTCGGGCCGTTCAGGATGAGCACCGGGTGCGGCTGCGGCGTGGTCATCGCTCAGCTCACTTCCGCGTAGGCCCGCTCGAGCAGGTGCTCCGCGGGGTCAGCGAGGATGCCGGGCTTGGCCAGCCCGTCCAGCACGACGAACCGCAGCTTGGCCGAGCGCGCCTTCTTGTCGACCGCCATCGCCGCGCGCAGCTCCGGCCACGCGCCCGGCTGGTACCTGACGGGCAGGCCGACCGCCGTGAGCACGGCACGGTGCCGCGCCGCGGTCGCCGGGTCCAGCCGCCCGGCCAGCCGGCCGAGTGCCGCGGCGTAGCACATGCCGATGGCGACCGCCTCGCCATGCCGCATCGAGAAGTTCTCCGCCCGCTCGATCGCGTGACCCAGCGTGTGCCCGTAGTTGAGCGTCTCCCGCAGGCCCGCTTCACGGAGGTCGGCCGAGACGACGGCCGCCTTCATCGCGATCGAGCGCTCGATCAGCTCGCGCTCGTGCGGCCCGCCCGGCCGCGCGGCCGCGCCGGGATCCGACTCCACCAGGTCCAGGATCACCGGGTCGGCGACAAATCCGGCCTTGATCACCTCGGCCAGCCCGCTGACGTACTCGGCCAGTGGCAGGCTGGCCAGTACGCCGGTGTCGGCTACGACACCAGCGGGCGGGTAGAACGCGCCGACCAGGTTCTTCCCGTCGGCGGTGTTGATCGCGGTCTTGCCGCCGATGGCGGCGTCGACCATGGCCAGCAGCGTGGTCGGCACCAGCACGACCCGCACCCCGCGCAGCCAGGTTGCGGCGACGAAGCCGGACAGGTCGGTGACCGCTCCCCCGCCGACGCCGACAATCGCGTCGTCGCGGCCGACGCCCGCCGCGGCGAGCCGCGACCACAGCCCGGCAGCGACGCCGATCTCCTTGGCGGCCTCGCCGTCGGGCACCGGCTCCAGCCGCACCGCGTGGCCAGCCTCGGCAATCGACCGGCCCACCACGGCCGCGACGGTGGCGAGGCTCTCGGCGTGTATCACGACCACGTTCCCCGCCTGCCGGCCGAGGAAGTCGGGCACGGCTGGCAGCACGCCGGTGCCCACGACGGTCTCGTACGGCCGCTCCCCGCCGATCGCGATCCTGGTCGCGGTCACGAGCCCGTCACGACCGCGGCGATCTCGGCGGCGATCTCCTCCGGGTGCCGACCGTCGGTGCCCACGGTGAGCCAGGCCAGGCTGTCGTACACGGGCAGCCGCCGCTCCAGCAGCGCCTTGAGCTGCGCGCGGGGGTTGGTGCCGATCAGCAGCGGCCGGGCGTGGTCGAGGCCGACCCGCTTGGCCAGCTCGGTGAACCCGGTCTGCAGGTAGACAACCCGCTGGCCAGCCAGCCGTGCCCTGGTCTCGGCGTCCATGACGGCGCCGCCGCCGAGACCGATCACACCGTCGCTGCCGCCCAGCGTGGTCGCGACCGCCGCCCGCTCTAGCCGCCGGAACTCGGGCTCGCCGTCGGTGACGAAGATGTCGCTCACCGGCTTGCCCGCGATCGCTTCGACCACGGCGTCGGTGTCGGTGAAACAGACGCCGAGGCGGGCAGCCAGCGCCGCGCCGACGGTCGTCTTGCCCGCGCCCGGTGGTCCGATGAGGATGACCGGAGGGAACGGGGTCGTCGCGGCGTCCGTCGTGCGTCCGTTCCCGGTCATCGGAACATCATCGCCGTCAGGTAGGCCTCGGCGTTACGCGCGGTCTCGGCGACGCTGTCCCCGCCGAACTTCTCCAGCACGGCGTCGGCGAGCACGAGCGCGGCCATGGCCTCGGCGACCACCCCGGCGGCCGGCACCGCCGTCACGTCGCTGCGCTGGTTGATGGCCTGCGCCGGCTCGCCGGTCCGCACGTCCACGGTGGACAGTGCGCGCGGCACCGTCGAAATCGGCTTCATCGCGGCCCGGAGCCGGATCGGCTCCCCGGTGCTCATGCCGCCCTCGATACCGCCGGCCCGGTTGGTGCGGCGGCGGATGCCCGCGCCGGAGCCTTCGATCTCGTCGTGGGCTTGCGAGCCGCGTCGCGCCGCGGTGGCAAAGCCGTCCCCGACCTCCACGCCCTTGATCGCCTGGACGCTCATGAGCGCGCCGGCCAGCCTGCCGTCGAGCCGGCGATCGGCGTGCACGTGACTGCCGAGCCCCGGCGGTAGTCCGTAGACCACCACCTCGACCACGCCGCCGAGCGTGTCGCCGTCGCGGTGCGCGGCGTCGACCTCCGCTTGCATCGCGGCGCTGGCGACCGGGTCCAGGCAGCGCACCGGGTCAGCGTCGATGCGCGCCAGGTCCTGCGGGCCTGGCACCGCGCCGTCGGGCGCGCGAACCTCGCCGAGCGCGACCACGTGGCTGATGATCTCTGCACCGAGAACCTGGCGCAGCAGCCGGCGCGCCAGTTCGCCGAGCGCGACCCTGGCCGCGGTCTCCCTGGCGCTGGCGCGCTCCAGCACGGCCCTGGCGTCGTCGTGACCGTACTTCTGCATCCCGGCGAGGTCGGCGTGACCCGGCCGCGGCCTGGTGAGCGGCGCGTTGCGGGCCTGCGCGGCCAGCACGTCGACAGCGACCGGGTCGGCAGACATCACCGTCTCCCACTTCGGCCACTCGGTGTTGCCGATCCGGACGGCAATCGGGCCGCCGAGCGTGACGCCGTGCCGGACCCCGCCGGTCAGCTCCACGTCGTCCTGCTCGAACTTCATCCGCGCGCCGCGGCCGTAGCCCGCACGGCGGCGGGCCAGCGCGTGCGCGACGTCGGCCGTGGTGACCTCCACCCCGGCTGGCAGGCCCTCGCACACGGCCACCAGCGCGCGGCCGTGTGACTCCCCTGCCGTGAGCCAGCGCAGCATGCTGCCGATCTTGCCATGTCCGGGACAGGGGCGTGCGCCTGCCCGGTCCGTCGTTTGCCGGGCCATCCGCCGGGTATCCCGCCCCCGGCGGTGCGGGCACGGGGGGAGGACGGTCATGCGCGTGGGGCCGCGGTGCGCCGCCGTGACCCGGCTCGGGCTAGCCGCGTCCGCCGCGCTCGGTATGGGCGCGCTGGTTACCGCCGGGCTGCTGCCGGCGACCGCCGCGCGCGCGAGCACGCCGGGCCAGGCCGGTGCCACCGTTGCCGCGGTGCGGCCGGCCACCGCCGTGGTCGGCAGGCTGGTCACGGTCACGGTGTCGTGCGCCAGCCTGGACACCGCGGCTGCGACGCTGCTGGGCAAGCCGCTCGGACTCCCCGCGCTGATTCCCATGAACGCCGCGGCGAGGCAAGGCGACTTCGTCGTCACGC
>JASHQA010000093.1 GCA_030037785.1 Streptosporangiaceae bacterium | reverse complement strand
CGGCCGCCGGCCGCCTCGATCAGCTCGCGCAGCTCGGTCAGGTAGGCGTCCGGCAGGCCGTCACGGCCGGGTGGTGGCAGATGCCGGGCGACGTAGAGGATAGCGCTGCGACGGTGGTCGAACGGAGAGCCGACGTCCAGGCCGGTCCAGTCCAGCCGGTCAACCGTGGCGCCGGCCTCGGCATCCGCGCGTGCTGCGGGCCCGGGCTCGACGGCAGCCTGCGCGACCGGGTCAGCCTGGCCGAGCGGCGGCAGCCCCCACTGCCGGGCGAGCGGCTCGAACGAGCCGCCCAGCGTCAGCGTGGCTGAGGTCAGGATCACCGTGCGGGGCCTGAAGAGCCGGTCTGCGAGCAGCGCGCCGACCTGCAGCGGCGCAACCCGCAGGGTGTCCGGCCGCGACGAGTCTTCGGCCGACGGCCGGTCCAGCCAGACGACCTCTGGCCGGGCCGCGATGTCGTCCGCGAACGCGGCCAGCATCCGGCCGGCTGCCTCGGCGACTTCGTCCAGCGCCACGCTCGCGGCCCTGGCCAGCATCAGTCGTTCGGCGTCGTCCTCGCCCCCGGTGCTGCTGCGCACGTCCGCGGCACACGCACCGCTGGCATCGGCGACCGCGGCCAACGCGGTCTCGACCGGCTCAGCGAGCACGTCGAGGCGGCCAGCCGAGGTGGCCTCGAGCGCACGCTCGAGGCCACCCGCCGCGTCGCGCAGCCGGGCGATGAGGTCCTCGGCGACAAGCCGACCGCAGCGTCGGGCCGCAGTCTCGACCGCTGCGGCCGAGAGCTCATCTGCCGCCACGCTCGTCACCCGGTCGACCAGGTCGTGCGCTTCGTCGACGACCACGACGTCGTGCTCGGGCAGCACAATGAAGTCCTCCATGGCATCGATCGCGAGCAGGGCGTGATTGGTCACGACGATGTCGGCCTCGGCCGCCGCGTCCCGAGCCTGCTCGGCGAAGCACCGGGAACCGAACGGGCACTTCTGCGCGCCGATGCACTCGCGCGCGGTGACCGAGACCTGCCGCCACGCCCGCTCGTCGACGCCGGGAATCAGCTCGTCGCGGTCACCGCCGCTGGTGGTCGCGGCCCACTCGTGCAGCCTGGTCACCTGCCGCCCGATCGCTGACACCGACCGCGCGTCGAAGAGCGAGTCCGCGGGCTCGGTCTCGGCGGCACCGTGCACCTTGTGCAGGCACAGGTAGTTGCGCCTGCCCTTGAGAATCGCCACCACCGGCGCCCGGCCGAGCAGCGTGCCGAGCGCCGTCGCCAGCCGGGGCAGGTCCCGCTCGATGAGCTGGCGCTGCAGCGCGATCGTCGCAGTCGACACCACGACGGTGCCGCCACCCTCCCCCACGGCGTGCCGCAGCGCGGGCACCAGGTAACCCAGCGACTTCCCGGTTCCGGTGCCCGCCTGGATAGCCAGGTGCCGGCGCACCCGGATGGCGTCCTGGACGGCCCGCGTCATCGTGACCTGGCCGGGCCGTTCCACCCCGCCGATCCCGGCCACGGCCGCCCCGAGCAGCACATCGACGCCGGGCAGTTGCTCCGGCGCGACCGGTGCTACCGGATCGCTCAGCCGTCCAGTGGACACCCCTGCACGCTACCGCCGACCAGCGCCAGCCGCCTTCCATCCGCGGCTAGGCTGGCAGCGCGCGCCGGCCATCCTGGTGATCCGGGGCCAGCTCACTGCCCGGTGGCCACGCTCGGGCCGAGCGGATCGCCCACCTCCTCGTGCACCGCAGCGAGGTTGTCCCGCGCCGGGTACTTGGCCGCGGCCGGGCCGTCGGCGAAGGCCGTCAGCACGTTCGCGGTCACCCGCCTGGTGAACTGCCCGGCCGCGCTGGTGAGTCCCCAGCCGTACAACGGCGGGCCGAACGCTTCCACCCAGCGCATGGTGCCGGTGTTGAACACACCCGCCCCGCCGGGGTGCGTGTAGTACGCGGAGTCGGCAAAGCTCGCGACGCCGTTGCACGTCAGGGGCGAGTGCGCGAGTACCTGGATGGGCCGCTCCAGCGGGAAGCCCGGCGTCACCCGGTCGTACTCGATGCCTACCAGCACGGGGAAGCTCGTGCCCGCGCTCACCCCGGTGCCCTCGAACATCCACGCGTCCGGTGTCAGCACCACGTAGTCGGCGATCGCGGGGTAGCCCTCGTACAGCGTCCCGATGAGCGAGGACTCGGGGTCTGGGTTGGGCGGCTCCCGCCAGTCGCTGGTGACCAGGTCGTTCTGCACCCCGTACAGCGGGTCGAGCTGATAACTGGTCTTGTAGCAGACGACCTGCCGATTCGGGCCGAGCGCGGTGGGCTCCAGCCGGGTCCGGCGGAACATCGCGTTCGCGCCGAGGAACGCGATGTTCATGCCCGCGTCCCTGGCGGCGGTCACGATCGCCCGCTCCGGCGGCGACCAGTACTCGTCGTGGCCGGGCGACACCAGCGCGCTGGCGCCGTCCAGTGCGTGCGGGTCGCTGGCGATGTCCGTCGCGGTCAGGTACGCCAGCGGCAGGCCGAGCCGCTCGGCGAGGTTCACCAGTTTGCGCTCGTACACCATGAACAGGTAAGCACCGTCGTAGTCGCCAGGGCGGTCGAGGCTGACCACGTAGGACCGGTCGTCATAGCCACCGCTCGGCCCGACGTACAGGTCGTAGCCGCCCCAGGTGTTGTACGCCTGCCAGGTCGGCACCGCGTTCTTGATGACCACCTTGCCTGCGGTGGTCGCCGACCGGACGGTGAGCGGCACGTACCGCTGTCCCCCGGTCTCGGCGTCCAGCCGGAACAGGTAGCTGCCAGGCGGCCAGTCGTCGGTCGGCACGGTCAGCGAGACGTTCCACTGGGTGGACACCGTCCTGGTGGCGTCCGCGAAGGCGGGCGCCGCCTGCTGATATCCGCGGACCGCGCCGGACTGCCAGACCTTCCTGGCCAGGTCTCCGCCGTACCAGCCGATCCGGAACGCCTTGACCTCGTACTCCCGCGCCGTCGTCGAGACGTACAGCGCGACCGGCTCGCCCGTCAGCACGCTGGCCTGCCCCGCGTAGCCCACGATCTCGTCCGGCGCACCCAGGTTGCTGATCCACCAGCCCCTGGTTCCTGGCAGTGCGTTCTCCGCCCCGATCGACCGCTCGGCGGGCGGCCGGCGGCCAGCGGTCAGCCGGCGCGGCCTGGTCGCCGATGCCGCGCCGGACTTGGTCAGTTCGATCGCGGCCGCTGCGCCGCCCGCCGCCGCCACCGCCGCGGCCGCGGTGCCGAGGAAGGCTCGTCGACTCCAGGCCATGCCGGTAACCATCGCCCGTGCTCCGGCACGGGCAAGTCAGCAGTTGGCAATAATTCAGTTACTGACAGTGACGGGCCGATCTAACCAGCGGTGCCAGGGCAGCAAGGCGGTGACCGCGACGGCCGCAAACAACAGGGTGAGGTAGCCAATCGACAGGTGGAACAGCCGCATCGACGCTGGCCCGGTGCCGGCCGCGATGCGATCGCGCAGCCGGTGTGCCTCCCGCAGGAACCAGCCGCCGAGCAGCACCGCGCAGCAGCCGTAGATGGCGCCGGCGTACGGGATCAGCAGCAGCGTCGTCGCCACCATGGCGTAGGAATAGCGAACGATCTTCCTCGCGACCGTGGCCGGGGCTGCTACCACCGGTAGCATCGGCACGTTGGCCGCCGCGTAGTCGTCGCGGAACTTGATGGCGAGCGCCCAGAAGTGCGGCGGCGTCCAGAAGAAAATCACCGCGAATAGCACGACCGCCCACCAGCTCACCGTGCCGGTCACCGCGGCCCAGCCGACGAGCACCGGAAAGCAGCCCGCGGCGCCGCCGATCACGATATTGGACGCCGTCCGCCGCTTGAGCCCGATGGTGTAGACGAACACGTAGAACACGATCGCGGCGTCGGCAAGCGCCGCGGCCAGCCAGTTGGCCGCGAGGCCCAGCAGCAGCGTTGCCGCGGCACCGAGCAGGACTCCGAAGGCGAGCGCCTCGGCCGGCCTGATCGCCGTGCGCGTTGCCTGGCCGGCGTCACCACCGTGGCCGCCGGGGCTGGCCACCAGCGGGCGGCCTTTCGTCCGCCCCATGACCGCATCGATGTCCCGGTCGATGTAGCAGTTCAGCGTGTTCGCGCTGGCAGCCGCCAGCGCCCCGCCCACCAGCGTGACCGCGATCAGGCGCAGCGATGGCAGGCCGCGGTCCGCGAGCATCATCGTCGGCAGCGTCGTGACCAGCAGCAATTCGATGATGCGTGGCTTGGTCAGCGCGAACAGCCCGCGCGCCACCAGCGCGACCGGCCGCCGCTCGGGCGGCGCTGCCTGGCCGGTCTCGAGCGCGCCTGCGGCTTGAGTCACTGTTGTCCCTTCGCCCGTAAGCCTCGCTGCGCCTGGGCACACCGACGACCTCGGGCCCGGGCTCACGGCCCGTCGTGCCTGCATACCGGGGTGGCGAGCCGCCACCACGTTACCGGGTCGGCGGACCGCGTCGGCGGATCGGGTGGGCGGTCCGGCCCTGTCCGGCCCGGTTTGCGCGCTACGTTAGGTGCGTCCGCGATCCGACCCGCGCAAGGGGTGACGTCAAGCGTGCACGGCAGCGTCGACGCCCCGGCGATGGCCCGCCGGACATAGCGATGCCCGGCATGATCAGCGGCCGCAGTGCCGCAAGCCTCGCCATCGTGGCGGAGTTCAGGTCCGCGCTGCTGGCCGAGGGCACGCTGCTGTTTCTGGTGTTCGTGCTGCTGGCCATCGGCTGGGTCGCCTGCCGTGAGGTGCTGCTCGCCCGCGCCAGGGCCTGGCTAGCCGCCCAGCGCGACCGCTGGCCCGTCGAGCCGAGCTGGCGCCGCGTGCTCCGGATCGGGTTCGGTGTGCTCTGGATCATCGACGGGCTGCTGCAAGCGCAGCCTGCCATGCCGACCGGCCTGCCCGCCCAGGTGATCGCGCCCGCCGCGGCAGGCTCGCCCGGCTGGGTCGTACGAGTCGTCGCCTGGGGCACCGGGGCCTGGTCCGGCCACCCCGCGCAGGCCGCGGTCAGCGTGGTCTGGATCCAGCTCGGGATCGGCATCTGGCTGGTCTCGGTGTCCAGCCCACGATGGTCTCGGCTCGCGGGGCTGGTGAGCGCTGGCTGGGGCCTGGTCGTCTGGGTGTTCGGCGAGGCGTTCGGCGGCCTGCTCGGGCCTGGCCTGAGCTGGCTGACCGGGGCGCCCGGCGCCGCGCTGCTCTATTCCGCCGCCGGCGGCTTGCTGGCGCTGCCGCCGCGGTACTGGCGGGACCCACGAGTGGGCAGGTGGCTGCTGCAGGCAGCCGGCGTCCTGGTGATCGCCTTCGCTGTGCTGCAGGCCTGGCCGGGACGCGGGTCCTGGCAGGGCACGGTGCGCGGCTCCGCAGGCTCGGCCCGGCCCGGCCCGCTGGCCGCCAGCATCAACGCCATGGCCGCTGGCAGTCAGCCGACCGCGCTGCACGACCTGCTGACCTGGTTCGCCAGCATTGCGGCCAGGTACGGCCTTGCGACCAACCTGGTCGCGGTCGTGGTGCTGGCGGTGACCGGGGCGGGCCTGCTGTCTGCCAGGCCCGCGGTCACCCGGCCCGCTGCGGGTGCCCTGATCGGGTTCTGCCTGGCTGACTGGCTGCTAGTGCAGGACCTCGGTGTGTTCGGCGGAACGGGGACGGACCCAAACAGCATGCTGCCGCAGGTACTGCTCATCACGGCCGGGCTGCTGGCAGTCGCAGCCGGTGCGCGGCCAGTGGCCGGGGCCGCGGCCGCGGCCACTCAGCCCGATGCCGTCGAGACGGCGCCGTTGCCCGGCCGCCGGCTCGCGCTGCTGCGGCCCGATCGGGCCGCGCGCAGGCTCGGGCGGGCGTTCGGCACCGCGAGCGCCAGCGCCGTGCTCACCGTG
This sequence comes from Streptosporangiaceae bacterium, assembly GCA_030037785.1. Taxonomy (GTDB): domain Bacteria; phylum Actinomycetota; class Actinomycetes; order Streptosporangiales; family Streptosporangiaceae; genus JAJYUU01. Next base: position 2,092 of record JASHQA010000093.1, on the reverse strand, counting down.
TGGGCGGTCGCCATGCTGGCGATGGGGGTGGCTCCGATGGCACAGGCGGCCCTGGACCGCGGGCCAGCGCCTGGCACCGCTGCGGCCAGCTACCAGCCGATCCCGGTCAGCGCCGCGCCGACTGTCGCTGCTCAGCCGCCCGCCGCGGGTCTCTGGTAGCCGCCGACCGCGACCAGGCCGTGCTCGGCCACGGGGCCGACCCGCAGACCGCGGTGCGCGCACTCGTCGAGCAGCGCCGGAACCGCCGCGAGCGCTGCCTCCGAGCTGCCGGGCGGCGCGATGCAGCCGGAGTCGTGCAACAGCACGGTCACGCCCCCGTCCAGGCCGCGCACCAAGGTCTGCAGTACCGTCTCGCCGGTGGCACCCGGGGCCCACTCCCGCCCCCAGGCTCCCCACAGCAGCGGGGTCAGCCTGAGGTCACGGGCAGTGACCAGCGACAAGCCGCTCAGCACGCCGTACGGCGGCCGGAACAGCCACGGTCGCGCACCGGTGACCTCGGCTATCAGCTCGGTCGCCCTGGTGAGGTCCGAACGGGTGGCGGTCGGCCCGCGGGCCGGCAGGTACCGGTGATCCCACCCGTGCACGCCGATCTCGTGCCCGGCCGCGGCGACTTCCGCCGCGAGCGCCGGCGCGCGTGCCACGAGGCTGCCGAGCATGAAGAAGGTGGCCCGGACGCCGCGGTCCGCCAGCACCCGCAGGAATGCCGGAGTCGAGGCCGGGTCGGGCCCGTCGTCAAACGTGAGCGCGACGTGGCCAGGGTCTCCGCTGCCGGCCAGCCGCCGGAAAGCCACCGAGCGCACCGGGCCGAACCCGGTGAGGCCGGGCCCGGCCTGGGCGACCGCCACGCCGGCGGCCGCCGCGGCCAGCAACCAGCCGCCCCTCCGCAAGCGGTCAGCCTCGCGGCGCCCGGCGGGGCCGGACTACCGAGCCCACGACGCCGGTCAGCGCGAACGCGATCGCCCCGTGCCACACGGCCGTGAAGGCGCTGCCGAGCACGCCGCTACCGTCCAGCACCGTCAGCACGAAGACGAGGATCGCGGCCGCCGCGCCCGGCAGCACCGCGAACCGCCACGGCCGGGATCTGGCCCAGCGCAACGCCCGGCTGTGCCGGCCGCGGACCAGCGCGCCGGCCCCCGCCACAGCCCAGAACGCGACGATACCCATGGAGATGGCGGTGGCCCACTCGAGCCGGAAGCTCAGCAGGTGGAACGCGAGGTGCGTGAGCAGATCGGCGCCCGCGACCACGACGCCGGTGGCGCCCGCGAGCTTCCATGGCGCTTCGGACAGTGCCGCACCGGAGACTGCCATCTCCTCGCGGCGGTTCAGATCAGTGCTGGGCGGTGCAGACATGTGCGTGGCTCCTGCGTGTGACGTCCCCGAACGGGTTTAAGATATATCTCTATTGTGCGCTTGACAAGATATATCGTTTCAGCCGCGCGGCGGGCCGTCGGCCCGTTCCCCCGCATCGGCCCGTCAAACCCGGCATATCGACGGTCTGCTGGGTATCTACGCCAGGGTGCGTTTCGGTGGGCGGTCGCAGCGCCCTGGAATAGGTGATCCCCAGGGTTCATTCAGCTACCACCCAGGTGAATGCGGCTTACTGGACCCATCGGCGGATGACCGGCTGTGCGGTCGATACGGCCGCGGCTAGCCGCGCATAGGCTGACAGTGCACTAGCAGAGGGTGATGACATGGACGTGGACAACGGCGGCGGCCAACCAGGGTTCTGGGAGGCGTGGACTGAGTCAGCCGACCAGTCCGGGCCGTCCAGCCCGGCGGGGCCGCGGGGGGGCGCAGACGGACAGCGCGCCCACGCCGAGAACCCGACTGCGTCCAGCCCAGCTGCCCCTATCGCCGCAGCTCCTGAGCCGTCCGCGGCGCCGGATCAGTCCGCGGCATCCACCCAGCCCATCGGCGATCAGGCGGCCGGCCATCGACCCGGCGGATACGGGCCCGGCTACTCGGCTGGCGGCCCGCCCGGCGGCTACGGCCCGCCGCCCGGTGGCGGCTACGGCTACCAGGGCGGCGGCTACGGCCCGCCGCCCGGTGGCGGCTACGGCGGCGGTGGCTACGGCGGCGGTGGCTACGGCGG
>JASHQA010000092.1 GCA_030037785.1 Streptosporangiaceae bacterium | reverse complement strand
CTACTCGCACCCGAAGTGCGCCGACCCCGAAGCCCGGTGGGAGTGGGTTTGCTATGGCTCCGCCCATAGCAAACCCACTCCGATGACCGCCGGAATGCCCCGGCCGGCCGGGCAGGCCCTGACCGGCGCGCAGCGGGACGACAGCCAGACCGCGCCGACGAGAAGGCAGGAGGCCGCCATGGAGATCGAGTCGCTGGCCGAGACTCTCGAGCGAGAGCACCACGAGGTCGACGCGGGGATCGCTGCGTTCACCGCAGGGTCGCCGGCGATGGACCGAGACCGGCTTGTGCGCGCTATCTGCGCGCTGCGCCGCCATATCTACCTGGAGGAGGAATACGTCTTCCCGCTGCTGTACCAGGCCGACAGGGCGCTGGTCGCTCCCCTGTCGGTCATGCTGCGCGAGCACGCTCAGCTGTGGGAGACGCTGGCAGTACTCGAAGCCGAGCCGGACGCCCGCGCCGCGCTTGCCCACTGCAGGCGGCTGACGTCCCAGCTCCTGCATCACAACCTGAAGGAAGAGAAAATCATCTACCCGCGAACCGGTGACCTGCCACCGGCCGCCGCCGACCGACTGCGGGCCGTCTTGGCTACCGCAGGCCTGCCCGACGGGTGGGTGTGCACCAGAGCAAGGGCCGCGACCCCGCCGACCACTGACGGCGCTGCCCCGCATTGACGCCGCCGCGCAAGATTTCTACAATCTAGATTGTGAAAACTAGCGAAACAAGCGCGGTGGCTGGCATCAGCAGAGCGGCCGAGCACGTGGGCCGGGCGGAGTCAGCGGAGCTGGCGACGGCGCCGCACCGGCCCGGAGGGCCGCACCAGCCCCAGCCCGGCGGGCCGCACCAGCCCCAGCCCGGAGGGCCACACCAGCCCCAGCCCGGAGGGCCGGAGCGAACGCTGGCGGACGAGCACGTGCTGCTGCTGTGGCAGGTCTCGGCGCGTGCCGACGAGCTGCTGACCGCGGCGGCGGAGGGCCGGTGGCCCGGTGCCGAACTGGCTGCGCTGGCTCGCTACGCCGAGGCCGAGGTGCTACGCCAGGCCTCCGACGAGGAAGCGCTGCTGTTCCCCGCCGCAGCAGCCGGGCAGGTGACCGCGCTGGCCAGGGACCACGTTCGGCTCCGTGCCGCCGCCGACCTGCTAGCCAGGGCAGCTTCGGGAGAGCAGCCGATGTCCGCCAGCCAGCTCGCCGTTGTCGTCCGCGACTTCGTCGTCCAGCTCGATCGGCACCTGCGGTCAGAGGAGTCCCGGCTGGCCGCCGGGCGCACGTCGTTGGACATACCTGGTACCGCCGCGCTCGGCGGTCACCGGCACGAGTGGTACCCGCTCACCGAGGGACCCATCGTCGACCTTGACGCGCTCCCACCAGGTCAGGCGGCCGCCGCGGCCCTGGAAAGACTGCTCCGGATGCGGCGCGGCGAGCAGATCGAACTGCAGGCAAGCGACGACCTGGGCGCAGTGTGGCGGGAGGTCAGCCTGCTCGTCCCTGGCGGCTACGGGTTCGTCAGCCTCGCAGACGAACCGGGCCGACGGCGGATGCTGATCACCCGCCGACGCGACCCCGACTGACGCCGGCGCGACGCTGTCGCGGTATGTCCGGCCGTCCGGACGAGCCGGGACCGATCCCGACGCCAACGGTCACCCCGGTTGCGCCCCGCACCAGCACGGGCGGGTGCTGATCGTCGACGTCCATGCCAGTAGTGTGCGTCGTGGGCCAAGCCCGCAAGAAGTGAAGCATGCTCCAGCGCAGCGCCGGGAAGTAATTGCGCGCTGGAGCAACAGCCCAGATACGCGTGGCGCGCGAGGAAGGGGCCGACTACGCCAGACCGCGAGAGCGATGACTTGCTCGCACCGCTGCTGCCAGCCGGGGAGCCGGTAGAGAAGCTGCTGCGGCATGCCCAGTACTTCGTGCCCGGCGGTACGCCCAGCCCTGACTTCCGGGAGGTACATCGCAAGGGCGGCCGGGCCGCGGAGGAGTTCTATCGGGAGCGGTGGCGGCACGACAAGGAAGTGCGGTCCACGCACGGGGTGAACTGCACCGGATCGTGCTCGTGGAAGGTGTACGTCAAGGACGGGATCATCACCTGGGAGACGCAGCAGACCGACTACCCCTCCACCGGTCCGGACTCGCCCGAGTACGAGCCGCGGGGCTGCCCGCGCGGTGCCTCGTTCTCCTGGTACACCTACTCCCCGTCGCGGGTCAGGTACCCGTACGTGCGCGGCGTGCTGCTCGAGTTGTGGCGGGAGGCACGGCAGCGGCTGGGCGACCCGGTTGCCGCGTGGGCCGAGATCACGAGCGACGCCGACAAGAGCACTCGGTACAAGACCGAACGCGGCAAGGGCGGCTTCGTCCGCTCGACCTGGCCCGAGGTGACCGAGCTCATCGCCGCCGCGCACGTGCACACCGTGCAGAAGTTCGGCCCGGACCGGGTCGCGGGCTTTTCCCCGATCCCGGCGATGTCGCAGGTCTCCTACGCGGCCGGAACCCGGTTCCTGGCGCTGATCGGCGGCACGATCCTGTCGTTCTACGACTGGTATGCAGACCTGCCGCCTGCGTCGCCACAGGTGTTCGGCGACCAGACCGATGTGCCCGAATCCGGTGACTGGTGGAACTCCTCCTACCTGATCATCTGGGGCACGAATCTGCCGATCACCCGCACGCCGGATGCGCACTTCATGACCGAGGCCCGGTACCGCGGCCAGAAGGTGGTCGTGGTCTCGCCCGACTACTCCGACCACACCAAGTTCGCGGACGAGTGGCTGCCGGCCGCGCCCGGCTCCGACGGCGCGCTGGCGATGGCCATGGGCCACGTGGTCCTCACCGAGTTCTTCAGCGACCGGCAGGTGCCCTACTTCACCGAGTACGTCAAGACCTACACCGACGCACCGTTCCTGATAACGCTGCGCGAGAACGGCGACGGCTACGTGCCGGACAGGTTCCTGACTGCCGCCGACCTCGGCGACACCGCTGAGGGAGCCGCGCACAAGACCGTGCTGCTCGACTCGGCGACCGGGCAGCCAGTAGCGCCGAACGGCTCGCTGGGATACCGGTTCACGGACTCGGGCCTGGGCCGGTGGAACCTTGACCTGGCTGGCGTCGACCCGGTGCTGACGCTGCACGGCCGGCACACCGAGGCCGTGCCGGTGGACCTGCCGCGGTTTGACATCGGCGAGACCGAGGGCGGCACCTCGGTCCGCCGCGGCGTGCCGGCGATCCGGGTCGGCGGCCGCCTGGTGACAACCGTGTTCGACGTGCTCATGGCGCAGTACGCGGTGCGCCGGCAGGGCCTGCCCGGCGAGTGGCCGGCCGGCTATGACGACGCCACGACGCCAGGCACTCCGGCGTGGCAGGAACCGATCACCAGCGTGCCGGCGGCCACGGCAGCCCGGATTGCCCGCGAATTCGCTCGCAACGCCGAACTGTCGCACGGCCGATCGATGATCGCGATGGGGGCGGGCACCAACCACTGGTACCACTCTGACGAGATCTACCGGACATTCTTCACGCTGATCATGCTGTGCGGCTGCCAGGGCGTGAACGGCGGCGGCTGGGCGCACTACGTCGGCCAGGAGAAGGTCCGTCCGCTGGCCGGCTGGCAGCAGGTGGCGTTCGCGCTCGACTGGCAGCGCCCGCCCCGGCACATGACCGGTACCTCGTTCTTCTACCTGCACAGCGGGCAGTGGCGCTACGAGGCCTTCGGGCCCGCCGAACTGGCCAGCCCGCTGGGCCGCGGCCTGTTCGACGGCCGCACGTTCGCCGACTGCATCGCGCAGGCGTCCCGGCTTGGCTGGACGCCGTCCCACCCTGCGTTCAACCGTAACCCGCTGGACCTGTGCGACGAGGCCAGCCGGGCCGGGGTGCCCGTCCCGGCACACGTGACCGGCGAACTAGCCGCAGGCCGCTTGCGGTTTGCTGCCCAGGACCCGGACGACCCGGTGAACTGGCCGCGGGTGCTGACGGTGTGGCGGGCCAACCTCCTCGGCTCGTCCGGTAAGGGCATGGAGTACTTCATGCGGCACCTGCTCGGCACCCACGACGCCGTGCGCGCTGCGGAGTCTCCGCCGAGCCTGCGCCCGGCCGAGGTCGCCTGGCGCGAGGAAGAGCCGCGCGGCAAGCTGGACCTGCTGACGGCCATCGACTTCCGGATGACCAGCACCTGCACGTTCGCCGACGTCGTGCTGCCCGCCGCAACCTGGTATGAGAAGCACGACATCTCGACGACCGACATGCATCCGTTCGTGCACTCGTTCAACCCGGCGATCGCGCCGCCGTGGCAGGCTCGCACCGACTTCGACGCGTTCACGGCCATCGCCCGCGAGTTCTCCCGGCTCGCCGTCACGCACCTGGGCACGCGCACCGACGTGGTGGCCGCGCCGCTCATGCACGACACGCCGGACGAACTGGCACAGCCAGGCGGAACAGTGCGGGACTGGGCGGCAGGTGAGTGCGAGCCGGTGCCCGGCGTGACGATGCCACGGCTGATCACCGTCGAGCGCGACTACCCTGCCGTGGCCGAGAAGATGGCCGCGCTCGGCCCGCTCACCGACACCCTGGGCACGTCGGTCAAGGGGGTCACCTGGGTGCCCGCGCAGGCCGTGGAGTATCTGCGGCACGCGAACGGCACCGTGCGGTCCGGGGTCGCGGCCGGCCGCCCGTCGCTGGCCCGCGACGTCCACCTGGCGGAGGCAATCCTGGCGCTGTCTGGCGCGACCAACGGACTCGTCGCCACGCAGGCCTGGCAGGAACTCGAGAAGCGCACCGGCGTGCGGCTGGCCGACCTGGCCGAGGAGCGAGCGGGCGACCAGATCTCCTTCGCCGACACTCAGGTCCAGCCCAGGGCCGTGATTAGCTGCCCGGAGTGGTCGGGCAGCGAGTCCGGCGGCCGGCGGTACTCGCCGTTCACCGTCAACGTCGAGCGGCGCAAGCCGTGGCACACCCTGACCGGCCGGATGCAGTTTTTCCTCGACCACGACTGGATGCACGAGATCGGCGAGGCGCTGCCCGCCTACCGGCCGCCGCTGGACTACCGCAGGCATTACGGCGGGGGGCTCCGGG
>JASHQA010000091.1 GCA_030037785.1 Streptosporangiaceae bacterium | reverse complement strand
ACGAACAATCCGCCCGGCCGCAGCCAGCCAGCGATTTTCCGCAACAGCGGCAGCTGATCCTCGAGCGGAAGGTGTATCAGCGCGAAGAACGAGACCACGGCATCGAAGGACTCGAAGTCGAAGTCGACAGAGCTGATATCCGCTTGCAGGAATGCGGCTGCCGGCACGAGCTCTCGGGCCCGCCGAATCTGCACCTCGCTAATGTCGACGCCCGTGACGTGGCACCCCGCCGCTGTCAGATCGCGCGCCACCGGAAGCCCGCTGCCGCAGCCAAGATCCAGTACCGCGTCGCCAGCCCGAAGCCGCTGACCGAGCTCACTGAGCCAGGCAGAGTACTTCGTCGCCCCGCTGGACCACTCGTCGTAGCGCACTGAGACGGCGTCGTACCCGCGGCGTACGACTTCCTTGAGATGCTCAGCTTCCACGGAGCCGCACGATATCGAAGACGCTGAGACGGGCCAAACAATATTTGGGCTGGGGGTCAGACCGCCGACGCCGGGCCAGCATTTCCGCCGGGACACATCTCTCCAACGACGCCACGGATTCCAGGAGTCTGCTAGAAGTCTGTTTAGCGGTAGATTAGTTAGTTTCGAGCCCCGGGTCGCTGAGCGGCCCGGTTCCGTCGGCCCGCGCCTTACCTTCTCTCCTCAACTGCTCCAGGACGAGCCGGCCGGTCTGGTCTCTGCCACCTGGCGCCGCTGTCCCAGGACGTGATCAGAAGTGCAGCAGTTCGACCCGAACTGAGGGGTAACGGGTGGGTACCTTGTGATCGAGAGTTATCAACGTGGCGTCACTAGCCTGGGCAAAGGCCGCGAGGTAGTCATCGGTCCAGAGCTTGTGGCTCTTGTCGTCACGCGCGGAGATGGCCCGCCAGACCGCATCCAGTTCGGCCGGCTCATCAGCCCAGAGAACGCGTTCGTCGGCCCAGAGTTGATCGTAGGTTCGCCATGCCTGGCTGCGGTCGATGGCATCGTCGCCCATGATGGCGGGGTTGGATAGCAGCCGCAGCAGTCCCATTTGCGTAATCCGGCAGAAGCCAATCTGATCCGTCTCCTTGCCGAACCAGTCCGCCGCAACCGGATGGTGGACGTGCCGTCCCCAAACAGCTGCCAGCCAGACGCCAGCATCCACCAGCTTCACTTGGATGCGAACCTCTGAACATCCTCGGCATCGAACACGTCCGCGATGTCGTCATTAGTTACCAGGACGTTCGGTGTGGCGTCAGGCGCGATCAGCGGAAGCGTCACGCGCCCTGTTTTTCCCTTTGGCGTGGCGGGAAGGCCCACCTCTCGTGCCACAGCCCGGGTGACTAGATCCTTGAGGCTCTCGCCTTCCTCGGCGGCACGTGCCTTCGCCGCTCGCATGAGCGTCGGGGGCATGTCGATCGTGGTGCGCATAAAAGCATATTAGCATAAAGCTGCAAGCCGCGGTACGCCTTGGTTGTGACCGCAGGCCGCGCCGCAAGTCAGTGGCCGGTTGCATCAGATGCAACGCGAGACGTCTAATCACCGCTCAGGCGGGGCGAAACCGACCGGCCGCACCCCACCTGAACTGGGAAAACTTCGTCCAATGATGCTCGCTTCACTGGCGCAGTGCACTTATTCGATGGGTGCAGTATTCCTCGGCCGATTACCCGAACGACGCAGCCCAGCAGCTACGTATTGTGACGACTGGTCCTGGCGTCAGCGTCGCATCACCGTCCGGCCCAGATGGCGCTGATTGGCAGGGCATTGATCCGGTCGCCCAGCGGAAACCCGTGAGGACCGGTGTGGAATACCACGCCGCCGATGAACCGGTCGCCGAGCTGGTCGCGCATCCAGGCCAAGTGCCTGGCGTCCGAGGCTGTCGCAGCGCTACTCGCCTTTATCTCGAATGCCAGAACTCGCCCGCCGCTGAGTTCCGCGACGATGTCCACCTCCCGCCTGCTGTCCGTGTCGCGCAGATGGTACAGGCGCGGTCTGGCAGCAGATACTTCAAGCTCGCCCCGGAGCTGGGACGCGACGAACGTGTCGATGACACGGCCGAGCAGGTTAGCGTCCTGCAGGATCGCAGTCATGTCGACTCGCAAGATCGCGGCCATCAGCCCGGCGTCGAGAATGTAGCGCTTGGGCATCTGCGTCAGGCGCTTGATGCGGTTGGTCCGCCAGGCAGGGAGGGACTCAACGACGAAGACGTTTTCCAGCACGCCCTCGTAGGAGCTGGCTGTCCGCTTGTCGATCCCCGCGGTTTCGTAGATGCTCTTGGCCTCCACAATGCCCGCCGAGTGCAGCGCGTACGCCTCCAGGTACCGCAGGAGTAGCGCAGGGTTGCGCGCCCCTACTGTGCCCGTGGGGTCGCGGGTGATGATCTGGTCCACGTAGCCCTCAAGCCACCGCTGCCTAGCCGTGATCCCGTGGATCTCCAGCGCCTCGGGGAAGCCGCTGCGCAGCGCCATGTCAAGGTAGTCCCGGAGGTCCAGCGGTTCTCCGGACACGCTGACATCCTGCCCTTTGGCCAGCCGGTCCATGAGGGGCTCGGCAATGACCTGGCCGGTCTGCTCGCGGATTGTCATGCCGAGCAGGCGCAGCCGGACGATGCGCCCGGTGCCCGCGGACGTGACCCCTTCGAGGTCACCGTAGGCAGATCCGGTGAGGATAAAGCGACCTGGCCCAGCTCCGGAGTCGATTGCCCGCTTCACCGCGGGAAACGTCTCTGTTGCTGCCTGCCACTCGTCCAGCAACACCGGCTCCTCCAGGCCGCGCAGGACAGCATCCGGGTCAGCCCGGAACGCCGCAGCCTGACCAGGTACGTCCAAGCGGACAACCGACCCGGCCCGCTGTAACGCCGTCGTGGTCTTCCCTGACCCCCTAGGCCCTACAACGAGGATCGCGGGAAGTTCGGCCAGAAGCTCGTCCAGCAGGCCATCCAGCAGACGACGGCGGTATGCCATCCCTCACCTCCCGGCGGATTCTCACCGTGCATGTACCTGTAGCGCAGCATAGCATGTACCTATGACGCACATAAGTATGTACCTCTAGCGCACTGGATTACCGCAAGTCACAGGGGCGGGCAACTCCGGCTCACAACGAAGGGCGGGCACCGGCGCCATGATCGTAGTAGCAGAGACAGACCTCGAATCCGAAGTCGCCGACGGGCCTGGCCTCGGCCTGGCCTGTTGCATCCGATGCAACGCGAGACGTCTAATCACTGCTCAGGCGGGGCGCAGCCGCATCCGCTGCACCCCGCCTGAACTGGGAAAACCTCCTGGAGCGATGCTCAGTCTTAGCTGCAGCCGCTCGTCGACCCGCAGCCCTCGCAGACGTAGCAACTGCCGGCCGGGCGCATCTTCGAGCCGCAGGTCAGGCACAACGGCGCATCGGCAACGCGGCCTTGCTGCGCCTCGATGAGCTCGGTCGTGCTGGACGGCGCGCCGGGGCCAGGGACGGCTCGCGGCGAGGACTTCTCCGGCGTTGGCGGCGGCGCTGGCCGGGTTCGCTCCACAGCCGCCGACTGCGCCAGCTCCTCCGGGTCCAGGTCGTCCGCCGAGGCCGCGGGCTCCTCGCCGTTGAGCTGCGCCGTGCGCTCGTCGGTGGTGAGGATGCTGAGCTCGGCCCGCTCCTCGTAGGACAAGTGATCCAGCGCCAGACGGCGGAAGATGTAGTCCATCACCGAGCTAGCCATCCTGATGTCCGGGTCATCGGTGATCCCTGCGGGCTCAAACCGCATGTTCGTGAACTTCCGCACATACGACTCGAGCGGAATGCCGTACTGCAGGCCCACCGAGATCGCCATCGAGAACGCGTCCATCACGCCGGCCAGCGTCGAGCCCTGCTTGCCGAGCTTGAGGAACACCTCGCCGATGCCGTCATCCGGATAGCTGGACGCCGTCATGTATCCCTCGGCGCCCGCCACCGAGAACCTGGTGACCATCGCCGACCGCCGCTTCGGCAGCCTCCGCCGTACCGGCCGAACCTCGTGCGGTGAAGTCGGCGCCGTCGCCTCCTCGGTCCTCTTCTTCGCGACCGACAGCGGCTGACCCACCTTGCAGTTGTCTCGGTAGATCGCGAGCGCCTTGAGGCCGAGCTTCCAGCCCTCGAAGTAGATCTTCTCGATGTCCTCGACCGTCGCGGTCTCGGGCATGTTCACCGTCTTCGAGACACTGCCACTGAGCATGGGCTGCACCGCGGCGATCATGCGCACGTGACCCATGGGGCTGATCGCCCGCTCGCCCATGGCGCAGTCGAACACCTCATAGTGCTCGGGCCGCAGGCCGGGTGCATTCACGACATGACCGTGCTCGCTGATGTACTCGACGATCGCCTCGATCTGCTCGGCCTGGTAGCCGAGGTTCTTCAGCGCCCGCGGCACTGTCTGGTTGACGATCTGCATGGATCCGCCGCCGACCAGCTTCTTGAATTTGACCAGCGCCAGGTCCGGCTCGATGCCGGTGGTGTC
>JASHQA010000090.1 GCA_030037785.1 Streptosporangiaceae bacterium | reverse complement strand
TCATCGTGCTGGCCGTGCTGTACCGCCGACTGCCCGCCGAGGGTCCGCAGGACTCACCCGCGACGGGCGCTGCCTGTGGCAGCGCGGGCGCGAAATCGTCGACCAGTCCCGAGCTTGCCGACTCCGCTGCTACTGGCGGACCCGGTTCTCCTGGCGGACCCGGCGCTGCCGCGACCTCGCAGGCCGACGCCACCTCTTAGCGCCGTTCCTTTGCTGCTCGCTCGTGCAGGCGTTGCATCACTACCGAATCGGAGAACCCATGACCAGTACTCAAACTCGGCCGGACACGCAATGTCGGCGCGGCTTGCAAGTTCTGCGCAGCCTCGGTCGCGAGCTCTGGGTTGTCGGCCGGAGTCGGGTACGTTGAGCTGGGGAGGCGGATCAGGTTGTGCGCGTAGCGGAGTACACGGCAGAGTTCGGGCGCTGGAACGAGGTTGAACGGGTTTCTGACCCGCGTCTTCGTCCGTACGTGCATGGCTACCTCGCAACGTCGTCTTCCCTGCAGCGGCCGATTCGGGAGCGGCACCTGCCCGTCGCTGAGGTGCCGCTGATCCTGAATTTCGCTGCGTCCCACAAACGGCTGGACGCTGGGCCGGGCGGCGGATCGCAGCGGCTGGACCACGCGTGGGTGACGGGTCTGCAGACCCGTTTTCACCTCAGCCACGCAGTCGGCGAGCGGCGCTTCATGGTGGTCCGGTTCACGCCCCTGGGTGCGCACCTCTTCCTGCGCCTGTCGATGGACTCGCTCACGGATCGGTCGATTCCGCTGCAGGAGATCGATCCGAGGATCTGCTCGTCGGTGAGCGATCAGGTGATGGCCGCCCGCGGCTGGGCGGAGCGGTTTGAGGCGATGGAGAGCCTGATCGGCAGGCGGGTGGCCGGACACGCCGCGCCGGCCGACATCGAGCACGCCTGGAACCAGTTGGTGAGGACGCGCGGACAGGTGCCGGTTGGATCGCTGGCCGCCGACGCCGAGTGCAGCCACCGCCATCTCATCCGGCAGTTCCGTGCCTGTATCGGGCTCACGCCCAAAAGGGCTGCCATGATGCTCCGGTTCAATCGCTTGCTCGATGCCATCCCGCACGGCGGGCTCGTCGGCTCGCCGAGACATCCATACCTCGAAGGGCTCGCTGCGGCAGATACCGGTGCGCTCAGCGGGCGCTGGGCGCATATCGCGGCTGCATGCGGATACTTCGACCAGTCGCACTTCATCCGCGAGTTCAGGGCATTCGCCGGTGCCACGCCGTCGGAGTTCCTGCGGGGCTTCGCGGCTGGGTAGCCACGGATCCCTCGGTCAATTTGTTACAAGCCCCCGGGTTCGGACTCCTGCGACTCTGGACTGACGTCCAGGGCTTGGAGGCCGACCGATGGAACAGCCGCCCATTGACCAGTCGGAGCTAGACGCAAGAATCCGGGATCACACAGAGGAACTCCTGCGCCTGTGGTGGGCGGAGCAAGGTGGTGCAGCCAAAGACCGTGATCTGCAGATTGTCAGCTGCTCGATTCCCTTTCCGCAGCAGCGGGTCCTGCGGACTATAGACCTGGGTTGCGGCCCTGGAGACCTGGGGCGCGCCATCGCCGGGGCCTACCCGGCTGCGCGCGTCGACTTTGTCGACCGTGACCCGCTCCTGTTGTCGATCTGCCGCCAGGTCAACCAGCATGCAGCACTGCCCGGCACCTACCGCCAACTCGATCTCAGCGACGAGTCATGGAGTCAGGGCCTGCGCGCGCACGGGTATGACGTCATAGCAGCCGCCAACGCCATTCACTGGCTCACCCCGATGCAGGCGGAGACCGTGTTGGCCGACGTTTACCGGCTCCTTGACCATGGCGGCGTTTTCCTCTTCGCTGAGCCGGCCGTACCGGAAGCGCCATTTGCTCCCGGGTTCGAGAAGTGGAAGGCCCGCCAGCCGCCCCGGTACGAAGCGGAAAACTGGAAGGCCTTCTGGGGCCGGGCGAGTTCGCTGGTGGGCTACGACCACATCAGGCTCTTGGGTGCTCGCGCGGATAGTCGCATTGGCGACCGGATGACCGCCCGCGGCTGGATCGAACTCGCCAAGGCCAGCGGTTTCCAGACCGTCGACGTACTTTGGAGGGACGCCGACGGGGTGATAATCGCGGCCCAGAAAAACTAGCCCGCCGCCGGGCTACGGTGTCGTTGGGCTGACCGTCGGTGCCCAGCAGGTCAGGGCGGCGCGGACGCGGCGGTTCGTGTCGTCGCCGCCGGACAGGCCCAGCTTGACGGCAGTTGTTCCTGGCCGAGCGTCAGAAGGTGCTCGACAACGTCGCCGACAGGCCGGTACGTAGGTGTCTGCCAGTCGGCAAGTCACTTGACTGCCTGTACCAGCCACCGCTGGTACCATCTACGTATGGTTAAGACAACGGTGTATCTCCCTGAGAACACCAAGCAACGAGTAGCTGAGGCGGCTCGTCGATCTGGCCAGTCGGAGGCCGAGTTCATTCGTACAGCCATTGAGCAGCGCACCGATGCAGTGCTTCCTCGCAAGCGCGGCCGCTGGGGGACGATCCGATTCACCGACACGGGGCTCGCGCACAAGGTGGACGAGGTGCTCGCCGAGGGTTTCGGCGAGCTGTGATCCTCTGCGATACCAGTGGCCTGCTGGCTGCCTACGATCAGCTAGAGCCGAGCGGCCCTGCTGTGCGGAAGTTGCTTGATGCGGAGGCCGGCAGCCTGGTCGTTTCGCCTTTCGTGCTAGCCGAACTCGACTACATGTTGCTTACCCGGGCGGGAGTCCAGGCGGAGCTGATCTTGCTGAACGATCTCGCCGATAGCGTCTACCAGGTCGCCGCCTTCACCGCTCAGGACGCCGTACGCGTGGCGATGCTCGCCGAACAGTATGCGGGCCTCGAGCTTGGCATTTCCGATGCACATACGATGGCCCTGGCCGCTCCGGAGCGTTACGGCACCACGCGTGTCCTGACGTTCGATCAGAGGCACTTCCGGGCCGTGAAGCCCCTGCAGGGAGGCGTGTTCACGGTCCTGCCGGCTGACTTGTAACCCTGGCCACTGCAACCGCCGAGCTTTCTGCATGAAAACTCCGCAGCCCCAGCGGCGATCGGTGAGGCTGACCTGATGGGAAGAGAAGGCGAT
>JASHQA010000089.1 GCA_030037785.1 Streptosporangiaceae bacterium | reverse complement strand
CAGATCCGTGACTTCCGGATCCTGCTGACTGACCGCGTGCTGGCACCGGCCTCGGTCGCGTTCTCGATGGTCGGTGTGTCGTTCGCGGTGCTTGACCACACCAACGGGTCGACGGCGAAGCTGTCCTACGTGCTGGCCGCGCAGATCGCGCCGTCGCTCATCTTCACGCTGGTCGGCGGCGTGATCGCCGACCGGGTCGCGCCCCAGCTCGTGATCATCGCCGGCAACGTGATGATGGCGGCCGGCGAGGGGACGTTCGGCATCCTCGTGCTGGCCGGTCACCCGCAGCTGTGGCAGATGATCGCGCTGGAGTGCGTCACCGGGACCGGCATGGCCGTGTTCTACCCGGCGTCATCCGCGCTGCTGCCGCGGGTCGTGCCGGGCGCCCTGCTGCAGGAGGCCAGCGCCGTGTCGCGGCTGGCGATGAACGGCGCGCTGATGGGCGGCGCGGTGATGGCCGGCTTCGTGGTCGCGGCGATCGGGCCGGGCTGGGCCCTGCTGATCTGCGGTACCGGGCTGGCTGGCACGGTGCCGCTGCTGCTGTCGCTGCAGGTGACCGGCGCGGCGCAAGGCAGGCGGCCCGGCTTGCACACCGAACTAGCCGAGGGCTGGTCGGAGGTGCGCTCGCGTACCTGGCTGTGGGTCGTGATACTTCAGTTCACTGTGGTGCTGATGGCCTGGTACGGGGGCTTCAGCGTGCTCGGGCCGGTGGTCGCGCGGGCTCATCTCGGCGGCCCGGCGGCCTGGGGTACGATCACCGGCGCCGAGTCCCTGGGGCTGATTGTCGGCGGGCTGGTCGCGCTGCGATTCAGCCCGCGCCGGCCGATGCTGTTCATCGTGCTGATCGGTGGCAGCATCGCCGCGACACCGCTCGCGCTCGGCATGCTCTGGCCGGTGCCGCTGATCTGCGCGGCTGCACTCATCCTCGGTGTCGGGCTGGAGATCATGATGGTGCAGTGGACGTTGGCGCTGGCGAGGAACATCCCGTCGGACAAGCTGGCGAGGGTGTCGTCCTACGACGCCCTCGGCTCGGTGATGGCGATGCCGATCGGCGCGGTGCTGGCCGGGCCGATCGCGGCAGCGGCAGGCGTGTCGGCGACCGAGTACGGTGCCGCAGCGCTGATTCTCGGTGCCTCGTTGCTGGCGCTCCTGCCGCGCGACATCAGGACGCTGCGAGCCGAACAGCTGGCCGGCCCGGCGCCGGGCGAGGCGCCAGCGGGCGGCGAGCTGACCGTCGCCGCCGGGGCCATCCCGTAGGGTTTCGGTCATGAGCGCCCCCATCGACCTGCGGTCCGACACCGTCAGCAAGCCGTCGGGGCGGATGCGGCACGCCATGGCCACCGCCGAAGTCGGTGACGACTGGTACGGCGACGATCCGACCGTCAACCTGCTGCAGGACCGGGTCGCCGAGCTGACCGGCAAGGACGCGGCGATCTACCTGCCGACCGGCACGCTCTGCAGTCAGATCGCGGTGCACGCGTTTGTCCGGTCCGGTCACCTCGCGGTGTGCGAGGCGACCGCGCACGTCGGTAACACCGAGGCAGGGTCGGCGGCCGTGCTGTCCGGTGCCTCCTTCCGCTACCTGACAGCCCCGAGTCGCGGACTGCTGACGGCCGCCCAGGTGGCTGCGGCGCTCGCACCCGACCCGTACGACGTGTCCGTCGTGGACTTGGTGGCCCTCGAGAACACCCACCAGGTAGGGGGCGGCTCTGTCCAGCCGGTCTCGGCTGTGGCCGAGATCGCGGCCGCCTGCTCGGCCGCGGGCGTCCCGCTGTACCTGGACGGGGCCCGGATCTTCAACGCCTGCGTGGTCACTGGTGTGCCGGTCGCCGGCTATGCACGGCACGTCAGCGCCCTGATGTTCTGCCTGTCCAAGGGGCTCGGCGCGCCGATCGGGTCCGTGCTGGCGGGCGACAGCGAGTTCATCCGCGAGGCGCGGCGGCTGAAGATCCTGTTCGGCGCCGCCTGGCGGCAGGCGGGCATCATGGCAGCCGCCGGGCTGATCGCGCTCGCCGAGGGGCCAGGCCGGCTGCCTGAGGACCACGCGAACGCCCGCGCCCTGGCCGTCGGCCTGGCTGAGCTGCTCCCTGGCAGCGTCGACCCGGCGACCGTCGAGACGAACATCGTGTTCGCCGACGTGTCTGGCACCGGCAGGGACGCGGGACAGTGGCGCGAGCTGCTGGCCGGCGAGGGCCTGCTCGTCACCATCGTCGGCGGCCGGGTCCGGATGCTGACCCACGTCGGCGTCGGTGCCGACGATGTCAGGGCAGCCCTGGAGGCATGGCGCCGCGCCGCCAAGCTGATCGGCTAGCGACCGCTGGGTGGCCGCAGCCGCTGGGCGGTCGCGGCCGGACGCCGGGTCCGGACGCCGCGCCAGCGGCCCGGCCGTACATCACCCGGCGCTGAGCCGGGTCCGGACGCAGTCAGCTCCAGCGAACCTGGATCAGTGACCGCCACTGGTCGAGGACGTCCGGTCGTCCGGCTGCGGTGATCTCGTCGGCGCGGTTCCACAGGCCGAGGTAGAGCTGGCTGGCGGTACCCGAGAACACGACGTCGGGCTGGGCGGTCTGGCCCGCCGTCGTCACGATCGGGCCGTCGCTGATGCGCACCGTCCAGGCATGCCCGGTGTCCGCGGCCTGGACACCGATCGTGTACGGCTCGGCGGCGTGCAGCTTGCCCTGCCCGCGCGTGATGAAGCCGGTCAGCAGCTCGTCGATCCCGTCGGCGGCCAGCAGCGCGTCGATATCGGCCTCGGCTGCGGTCGGCCACCGGCCGACCGCAGCCGACAGCGCGTCGACGCCGTGAATGGTCGTCTCGTGGCACTGCCGCCGCGCCCAGAACTCGCGGGGCGGCGGGGCGTCCCTGAGGAACACCTTCGCCGCCGCGTTCGCGGGGGTGGCACGCACCGTCTGGATGAGAGCGTCGAGGCCCTCCGCGTACCAGGCGAGCAGGTCCGCGGCCGCCTCGGCCCGCGCCGTCGAGGCTGACGTGTCGTGATCGGTCTCGCCACGCAGATTCGCTGCCGCCCACCGGTGCACCATGCCCTGGTGGATCACGAGCTGGCTGACGTCCCAGGCGGGGCACGTCGGGACCGTCGCCTGCAGCCCGGCCGCCGCGGCCGCGTCGTGCAGCGCAGCGCCGCTGCGAGCGAGTCCGGCGAGGTGGTCATCGAGGCTGAGGTGCGTCGGCATAGCCGCATGCTAGACGGCGCGACCGACACTTGCAGTCGCAGTCCGGGCTGCGATCAGGCGACCAGCTCGGCCTCGCCGGTAAACGCTGCCCACATGGCTGCGTAGGTCCCGCCGCGATCGAGCAGTTCGTCGTGCGTGCCCGTCTCCACGACCTGTCCGTCAGCCAGCACGACGATGCGGTCCGCCTTGGACGCGGTGGTCAGCCGGTGCGCGACGAGAATCGTCGTGCGCCGCGCGGCAAGCTGCTCGGTCGCCCTGTTCACCTCGGCCTCGGCGGCCAGGTCGAGGGCCGCGGTGGCCTCGTCAAGCAGCAGGATCGCCGGATTCACCAGGTAGGCGCGGGCTAGCGCGATCAGCTGTCGCTGACCCGCGGCCAGGTTACGGCCGCGCTCGGCGACCTCGTGGTTGAACCCGCCGGGCAGCCGGCTGATCATCTCGATGGCGCCGACGCCGCGGGCGGCGGCCTCCACCTCCGCGTCGGTCGCGTCCGGTCGGCCGTAGGCGATGGCGTCGCGCACAGTCCCCGCGAACAGGTAGGGCTCCTGCGGCACCACGCCGAGTTGCTGCCGGTACTTCGACAGGTCGTACTGGCGCACGTCGGTACCGTCGATGAGCACGCTGCCCGAGGTCACGTCGTAGAACCTGGCCACGAGCTTGACCAGGGTGGACTTGCCCGCACCGGTCTGCCCGACCAGCGCCACGGTCTCGCCGGGCGCGATCGACAGGTCGACGCCGCGGATCGCCTGGGTGCGCTGGCCCTGGTAGCCGAAGTGGACGTCGCGCATCTCGATCGCGCCGCGCAGCCGGCCCGGCTCAATCGGGCTGGCCGCCTGCGGGGTGCTTGTCGGGGTCTGCAGCAGGGCCTTGATCCGCTGCAGGCCGACGTTGGCCTGCTGGTAGCCGTCGAAGACCTGCGACATCTGCTGGATCGGTGCGAACAGCTGGTCTATGTAGAGCAGGTAAGCGATCAGGCCGCCGGACGTGAGTACGCCGTTGTGCAACTCCCCGGCGCCGACCAGCAGGATGACCGCGCCGCCCAGGGTGGACAGGGCCTGGACGAACGGGAAGTAGACCGCGATCATCCGCTGGGCCCGCAACCGGGACTTGCGGTAGGCGCCGGACAGGCCGGCGAACCTGTCGGAATTGACTTGCTCGCGGCGGTAAGCCTGGGAGACCCGCAGGCCCGCCACGTTCTCCTGCAGGTCGGCGTTGACCACGCTGACCCTCTCCCTGGCCTCGCTGTACGCCTTCGACGACTTCGATCGGAAGATCACCGTGGCCGCGATCAGCACCGGCAGGAACAGCGCCAGGGTGAGCCCCAGGCGCACGTTGATGACCACCATCACGACCAGCACGACGAAGAACGTGAGCACCGAGTTCACCATCGTGATCAGCCCGGTCTGGAAGAACGACGACAGCGCATCCACGTCCGTCGTCATCCTGGTCATGATCCGGCCGGTCAGCTCGCGCTCATAGAAGTCGAGGCCGAGCCGC
Source organism: Streptosporangiaceae bacterium (assembly GCA_030037785.1). Classification (GTDB taxonomy): domain Bacteria; phylum Actinomycetota; class Actinomycetes; order Streptosporangiales; family Streptosporangiaceae; genus JAJYUU01. The sequence goes on along the minus strand of JASHQA010000089.1, from coordinate 474 downwards.
TGCAGCTGGGCGAAGATCTTCACCCGGAGCGTGTACAGCAGCCGCTCACCGTTGCGGCCGACGACGAGCGTCTGTGCCCAGTTCACCCACCAGTCGGCCAGCACGATGCCCAGGCCGACCACAGACAGGATCGCGACGATCTTGAACACGTGGTACTGGACGCCGTGGTCGATGCCGACCTTGACGAGCATCGGCTGCACGGTGCTGAACACCGCGTCGGTGGCGTCCAGGAGCAGCCCGATGAGCATGGCTATCGCGAACGGCTTCAGCAGCCTGCGCAGCGTGAAGCGCGGATCGGGGGCCCGGGCGAACGACTGGTCGACGTCCGGTGTCTCGGTGGCAGGTGCCAGCGCCGCCACCTTGGCCAGCAGCTCGGGCGATGCGGGCACGCCGGCCAGCCAGCCGCCGGCCATGGTGCCGCCGCTCAGCGCGGCTCCCCGCTGCCCGGCTCCGCCGCCGCGGCCGCCGCCCGCG
>JASHQA010000088.1 GCA_030037785.1 Streptosporangiaceae bacterium | reverse complement strand
GCAGCGGATCAGGCTGGCAGGCCGGGTCGCTGACGTGTCGCTGGCCGCGCCGCCGGGCAGGCCGGCACCCGCGCTCCCCGCCGGCCTGGCGGACTGGCGGCAGCAGGCGCTGGCCGCCGGGGTCGTCACCGAGTCTGGCTTCTGAGCCGGCCGGCCCGGCCGGCCCGGTCGGCTCAGCGCAGGATTTCCACCAGCAGGACCCAGGCGTTGACGAGACCGAAGATGATCGCGGCCAGCACGCTCGGCACCAGCCAGTAGAGGCCGCCGGCGGCCTGGGCGAGCAGGGCAGCGCCGCCGATCGCCAGGCACCCGCAGCTCACGACGGCTGGGACGACGCGGCCCACGGCCCAGGTCAGCGGCGTTTCCTGATCGGAGTGCGGTGTCCGGGCGTTGATCACGAGCTGTCCGGCCCCGACCGCCAGCCCGGTGACCAGCAGCTCCCAGCCCACCACGGCGCGGGGCTGGCCCGGCACCGCAAGGAAAAGGCCGGTGATCAGCGGCAGCGCGAACAAGATCAGCGTCTGCGCCGCGCGGGCCGGCAGATGAGGGAACTCGAGGATCTGCTTCAGGTTGATGGACACCGCCACGAACACCAGTCCCGCGAGCGTGGCAGCGACCGCCGAGACGGCCAGGGCGAATGTCGCCCAGCTCGCTGGCAGGTACGCGATCGACGTCGGCGCTAATACCATGGCTCACTCACCGTCGCGGGGTGCTACGGACCCGGCTCTGCTGGTTGCGGCGCCGGTCAGGCGTCTGGCGCTCACAAGATAAACGGGACCAGCATCTTCGTCGACCGCTTGTAATCGGGATACGCGCCGGGGAACTGCTCGGCCATGTAGCGCTCCTCGTGCACAGCACTGACGATGAAATACGCCGCCATCAGCGCGACGGCTATCACCCAGTACCAGCTCACGGCGATGGCGGTGCCGATCATGGCGAGGATCATGCCCGAGTAGATGGGGTGCCGAATGGCGTGGTACGGGCCAGTCGTCACCAGTTCCGGATCCTGCTTCCTGGACATCGGCATGCCCCAGTTGCGGCCGATGTAGACCCTGGCCCAGACAGCCAGTGCCAGCCCCAGCACGAAGAGGGCGAGGCCGATGCCCCAGAGCAACGGGTCGTGCACGCCCGAGTGTCCCTTGAGCAGGCGGGTGCGCAGCAGCAGCAGGACGACGAGAATGACTCCTATCCGGAAGCCGGCGAACCGGCCCCAGCGAGTTGATCCGGCCTTGACGTTGGCGGACGCGACGAGCCAGTAAATCCAGAAGGCAATCCAGCCGACCAGGATGACGGTGTCGACGGCGAGCATGGGCGAAGTCTTCCTCACTGACCGGGGTGCCGGGAAGCACAGACTACGCCGCGTGCCGGGTGCCGTCGGCCCGGAGAAGGCATAGCCAGGGATGGACGAGATGACTAAGTTGTCGTCCAATGTCCCCGCGACACCGACAGCCAGGCTGACTGGAGCGCGAGGGGGTCGCGGTGCGGGGGGAGGGGCTGATGGCGACTGACGTCATCGGCATGCTGCGCCAGACCGATCTGTTCGGCTCGGTGCCGGCCCAGGAACTGGAGGGTCTGGTCGCGGCGTCCCGGCTGCGGACTTACCGGCGCGGCCAGGTCGTCTGCACGACGGGCGACCCGGGGGACACGCTGGTCGTCGTCATTTCCGGTCAGGTCAAGATTGTCGTCCGCTCCGCCGACGGCGCTGAGCTGACGCTGACGGTCGTCGGGCCGGGCGGAACGCTCGGCGAAGTCAGCGTCGCCGACGGGGGGCCCCGGTCCACCGACGTCGAGACCGCAGCGGAAAGCCAGTTGCTGTTCGTACCGCGCGAGATCGTCCACGCGATGTGCGCCCGGCTGCCAGCGGCCGCCCAGGCGCTAGCCAGCGCGATCGCGGCCAACCTCCGGCGCCTCACCGAAGCGACGTCAGACCTGGTGTTCCTGGACCTGCCGCGCCGCGTGGCCAAGCTCCTGCTCAGCCAGCCGCGAGGCGAGGACGGCGTGATCAGCCAGCAGCTCACGCAGGAGGAGTACGCCCGCCTGCTCGGCAGTACCCGGCAGAGCGTCAACGTCGCCGTGCGCGGGTTCGAGCGGCGGGGCTGGATCGAGCTGCGCGACCGGACCGTGGTGGTCAAGCAGCCCAGCGCGCTCGCTCGCTTTGCCGGAGGCTAGCGAGCCGCCGGGTGAGTCCGCTCGGCGGCAGGAGTGCTCAGCCGGGCGCCGGTACCCGGGCTGGCGCGCTGGCCATCTGGTCGACCCGGTCGAGCAGCGGCTGGCAGCGCAGCTTCTCGGCGATGTCGCGGGCCTCGTCGATCGCCTTGGCCGCGGCCTCGGGCTCACCGGTCTCGGTGAGGTGCTCGGCGTGGTCGAGCAGGCCGTGCGCCAGGTGGTACGGCGTGCCGTAGTTGCGCAGGCCGCGGATGGCAGCACTGAACTCCTCGCCGGCGGCGTCCGCGTCATCGCGGGCGGCGAGACGCGCGCGGGCCAGGTCCCGCTCGGCGGTCAGCAGCCGGGTGAGCTGCCCGGGCCGGCGGTCATCGACCATGGCGAGCAGGGCGGTGGCGGCTGCGGTGTCGCCGAGGTCCCAGGCCGTCCGGGCCGCCAGCGGCCATGTCCAGCGGACGGCGTCGGCGGCCATCCCTAGCGTGTCGGCGAATGCGAGGACGGCGCGCGCGTGACGCAGCGCCTCTGCGGGCCGGCCCAGCGCCAGCGCCGTGAACGCTTCCAGGAGGCTGACGATGCACTTGTCCTGGGGATCCTCGCTCGCTCGCAGGTCATCGAGCATCACCAGATTGGCGTGTGCCGCACTGGTGTCCCCGCGCAGCGCCTGCAGCAATCCGTGCGCGGCGATGACGTCACCGACACCCGCCACCTCGCCGGTGTCCACCGCCTCGCGCAGCTCGGCTTCGGCGGCATCCCAGTCGCCGAGCAGGAGCAGCGCCTGGGCCAGGTTGACGGTGGCGACGGCCACGAACCTGCGGGCGCCGGCCTGGCGAGCGTACCCGGCCGCGGCGCGGGCGTGCTCGGCAGCAGCCGCTGGGTCGCCGCTCGCCTCGCAGTCGGAGAGGTTGAGCAGCGCCCGGCTCAGTGCCATGCTGTCGCCGGCCTGGGTGGCTAGCCGGACGCTCTCGCGGAAGTAGGCGACCGCCTCCGGTCGCCGGTCCTGCGTGACCAGGCAGAGGGCCCGGGAGACGAAGAGGCTCATCAGCTCTTTTTCGACGTCGAGCGCCTGGCCCAGGATGAGTGCCTCGGTGGTCAGCGCGTCGGCGTCGGCCGACCCGGCGAATGTCTCCAGGTTCGCCAGCGCGTTCAGTGCCCGGACCGTGTCGACGTCGGGCTGGTCGCGCAGCACCTGGAGCACCGCGGTGAGTTCCTCTCTTGCCTCGGCGTGACGGCCCATCGCACGAAGCCCGTTCCCGAGGAGAACTCGCACGCCAGCGGCGGCGCGGGTGTCGCCGTGCTGCACGTAGTAGTCGCGGGCACGTCGGGCGTGGCTGACGCTTGCGGCGCGATCACCTCCGTCGTACGCGGCCCGGGCCGCGGTCTGCCACAGCATCCCGGCGTCTGGCGCGCCGTCCCCCGCGCCCGCTTCGGTCGGGCTGCCGAGGGCTAGTTCGGCGGCGGTGGCGTAGCTGGTGGCGGCCTGGGCGGGTGCGCCGGTGCGGCTGGCTCGTTCGGCGGCGCGGGCGAGGGCGAGGATGGCGTGGGTGCGGATCTGGCCGGCGTCGGGGTCTTCGGGTACGGCGTCGAGGGCGTCGAGGTAGTGCCGGGCGATGACGTCGGCGACTTCCTCGCCGTCGCCGGCGAACGCGGCGCGCAGGTGGGCGGCGACGGACAGGTGCCGGGCCTTGCGGTCGCGCCTCGATAGCGTGTCGTAGGCGACCTGGCGGAGCATGTTCTGGGCGAACCGGTAGGAGCCCCGCTCGGGGGACAGCGGGTCGGCGGACACGCTCAGCACCTCGCGGCGGACCAGGCCAGCGAGGGCGGCGCGGACGTCGGGGCCGGGGCGCCCGGATACCGCGGTCAGCGCGTCGGCGGTGAAGGAGGTGCCCAGGACGGCGGCGTCGGTGACCAGGCGGCGGGCGGCGGGGTCGAGGGCGTCGAGGCGGGCGGCGAGCAGGGCGTGCAGGCTGCCGGGCACGGTCAGCTCGCCGACGTCGCCGGCCAGCCGGTACACCCCGCCGGAGGGCTGGACGATGTCGCGGTCGATGAGGGAGCGGATCGTTTCGACGGCGAACAGCGGGATGCCCTGGGCCTGGGCGGTGACCTTGGCCCGGGCGGCCTGGGGCATGCCGGGCACGAGCGCGTCGACGAGCTGGTCCATGGACGCGGCGTCGAGGGGGTCGAGGGTGAGGGTGGTGCGGTTGCGGCCGGCGCCGAAGCCGGGCCGGGCCAGGTCGAGTTCGGGGCGGGCCAGCACGAGCGCGTAGACGGGCAGGTCTTTCGCCCAGTCGATGAGGTGGTCCAGGAAGTCCAGCAGCCCGGCGTCGGCGTGCTGGGCGTCCTCGATCACCAGCACCACCGGCGCGTGCGCGGCGAGCCGTTCGAAGAACAGCCGCCACCCGGCGAACAGCTCCTCCCGCGACAGCGGCCCTCCGGCGTCGCCCGCGGCCGTGACGCCGAGGAGCCGGCCCAGCCGAGGGCCGATGTAGGCCCGCTCGGCCGGGCTGGCGATGAACCGGTCCACACCGTGGGCGAGCTTGCCCGCCGCCGAATCGGCCGGCTCGTCCTCGGCGATGGACAGCCGCCGGCGGACGATCTCGGCCAGCGCCCAGAACGCCACCCCGTCGCCGTAGGACAGGCACCGGCCGCGGTGCCACCACACCGTCTCGGCCAGCCCGTCGGTGTACTTCTCGAACTCCCACCCCAGCCGCGACTTGCCCACCCCGGCCGGCCCCGACACCAGCACCAGCCGCGGCATCCGCCGCTCGCACGCCGCGTGGAACAACTCCCGCACCGTGCGCAGCTCGGCATCCCGGCCGACGAGCGGCGCCTCCAGCCCGTCGACCCGCTGCGACCCGCCCACCGCCGCCAGCACCCGGGTCGCCCGCCACAGCGCCACCGGCTCGGCCTTGCCCTTCAGCACATGCTCGCCCGCGTCTTCGAACCCCACCCCGCCGCCCGCCAGCCGCTGGGTGGCCGTGTCGGTCAGCAGCTGTCCCGGCTGCGCGGCCGCCTGCACCCGGGACGCGGTGTTCACCGCATCCCCGGCCACCATCCCCTCGGCCTCCAGGCCCACGGTGACCGCGACCTCGCCGGTCACGATCCCGGCGCGCGCCGCCAGCCCCGGGACCTCCAGCTGGGTGCCCAGGTCCGCGACCGCGCCGACCAGTTCCAG
>JASHQA010000087.1 GCA_030037785.1 Streptosporangiaceae bacterium | reverse complement strand
CACCGGCAGTGGCGTCATCAGCGCCGTCGGCGCCGAGAACGAGTACGCCAACGTGCTGAGCCAGATCGGCGGCAAGTACGTGCATGTGGTGGCGATCGAGTCGAACCCGAACACCGACCCGCACACCTTCGAGGCCAGCCCGCGGGTGGCTCAGGAGGTGAGCTCAGCGCAGCTGGTCGTGCAGAACGGGGTCGGCTACGACACCTGGATCAGCAGGATCGAGGCCGCCTCGCCGAGCCCCACCCGCAAGGTGATCGTGGTGCAGAACGTGCTGGGCCTGCCAAGCACCACCCCGAACCCGCACCTGTGGTACGACCCGAAGACCATGCCCGCCGCCGCCAGGGCGATGGCCGCCGACCTGTCCGCCATCCAGCCCGCGCACAAGGCCTACTTCGAGGCCAGCCTGCGGAAATTTGACGCATCGCTGAGCCCGTGGCTCCACGCCATCGCGCAGTTCAAGGCCGCGCATCCGGGCGTGACGGCGGCGACGACCGAGCCGGTGGCCGACTACCTGCTGACCGCCATGGGGATCGACAACCTCACTCCGTTCGTGTTCCAGGCCGACATCATGAACGGCGTCGACCCGAGTCCTGAGGACATCGCGCTGGAGGACAGTCTCTTCAGCCAGCACAAGGTGGCGCTGTTCGCCTACAACCAGCAGGTCGTCGATGCCCTGACGACCTCGATCCGGCTGAACGCAGTCAAGGACGGGGTGCCGGTGGTCGGCGTGTATGAGACCATGCCGACACCCGGCTACGACTACCAGTCCTGGATGCTCGCCGAAGTGCACGCCATCGAGAAGGCAGTGACCAGCAAGGTCTCGACCGAGAAGCTGTCATGACGGACGACGTCGTGATCTCTGCCGGCGACCCGGTCCTGGAGGTGGACCGGGTCAGCGTGACCTTGTCCGGCAGGCAGATCCTGGACGAGGTCAGCTTCAGCCTCAGTGCGGGGCAGTTCACCGGCCTGATCGGTCCGAACGGCGCCGGAAAGACGACGCTGCTGCGGGTGGTACTCGGACTGCAGCGGACCGCGGGCGGCCTGGTAGCCGTTCGCGGCCAGCGCAGGTCGCTGCGCCGCCAGCCGATCGGTTATGTGCCGCAGAAGGTGCTGCTCGATCCCGACATGCCGATGCGAGCCAGGGACCTGGTTGCGCTTGGCGCCGACGGCGAGCGGTACGGGCTGCGGCTGCCGTCGCGGCAGCGGACGGAAGCGGTTCGCGAGATGCTGCACGCCGTCGACGCAGCCCGCTTCGCGGACGCGCGGGTCGGGAACCTGTCCGGCGGTGAGCAGCAGCGTGTGCTCATCGCCCAGGCGCTGATCAGCCGGCCCCGGCTGCTGCTGCTGGACGAGCCGCTGGCCAACCTCGACTTGCGCAGCAGCCAGGAGATCGTCGGCCTGCTGGCGCGGATCGCCCGCGAGCAGCAGATCGCCGTGCTGCTGTCGGCGCACGAGATGAACCCGCTGCTGCCGGTGCTGGACCGCGTCGTCTACCTGGCCGGCGGCCGGGTTGCGAGCGGGCCCGTCGGCGAGGTCATCACGACCGAGACGCTCAGTCGGCTGTACGGGCACCACGTTGATGTCCTGCACGTGCGGGGCCGGGTGCTCGTGGTGGCCGGGGACCAGGCCGGGGACCCGGCCGCCAGGCCGGTGCCGCTGGCCGGGACGGACTGACCCGCACATGCACCCGATCTACACCGCCATCTTCGAGCCGGGCTTCTTCGCCAGCTCGCAGGTCCACATCGCCGCGACGATCGGCGGTCTCGTGGCCATCGTGTCGGCGGTGACGGGAGTGTTCACGGTCATGCGAGGCCAGTCCTTCGGCGGTCACGCGCTCGGTGACGTGTCCGCCGCGGGCGGGTCGGGGGCGCTGCTGATCGGCCTCACCCCGGTAGCCGGATTCGTCGGCCTCGGCGTAATCGGCGCCGGCGTGATGGACATGATCGGGGTCCGGCGGCTGCGCGGCCGCGACCTAGCCACCGGCATCGTGCTGGGCGCCGCTATCGGGATGTCGGCTCTGTTCCTGTACCTCACCAGCACGCAGAGCGCGACGACCGGCGCGGTCCAGCAGATCCTCTTCGGCTCCATCTTCACCACGCCGTCCGGCATAGTCCCCGTCACGATCATCCTGGGTGCGGTGGCGATCGCCGCTGTCACAGTCGTCGGCCGTCCGCTGCTGCTCACGACCCTGAGTCCCGACATCGCCGCCGCGCGCGGCGTTCCGGTGCGACTGGTCGGCCTCGCCTACATGCTGGCCCTGGCCGTCTCGGTCGGGCTGTCCTCGCTGGCCATCGGCGCGATCCTGTCCACGGCGCTGCTGATCGGCCCGGCCGCCACCGCGCTGCGGGTCACCAAGCGGGTGATCACGGCGCTCGGCCTTGCCTGCGTGTTCGGTGTGGCCGCGACCTGGATTGGCATCCTGCTCGCGTATGACTCCTACTACTGGGGAACGAGCCGCGAGGGCCTGCCGGTCAGTTTCTTCATCGTCGCCGTCGTCTTTGCTGGCTACCTGGCCTCCGGGCTGCTGGTAGCCCGGGCTGTGGCCGGGCGCCGGGATGGCGCAGATCCGGCGCAGGCCGCCCGCGCCGCCGAGCGAGCGGAACTCGCAGCATGACGCAGCGCGACCGGAGCCGAAAGGAGGAGGCATGTTCGCGGCGGGTTTCATGATGAACGCCTGGATCGCCGCGACGATCGTCGCGATCGTGGCCGGCGCCGTCGGCTACTTCGTCGTGCTGCGCGGCTCGGCCTTCCCGGCCCACGCGATCCCGAAGGGCGCGTTCGCGGGCGCGGCCGGCGCTGCGCTCCTCGGCATCAACACGCTGATCGGCCTTGCGGTATTCGCCCTGCTCGGGGCCCTCGGTATCGGCTCGCTTGGCCGCCGGGGACGGCACGACGTGGCGACGGCGCTCGGGCTCGTCATGATGCTGGCCCTCGGCGCCGCGTTTCTGTCGCACACGACGGAGTACGAGCCGGAGGTCTACTCGTTGCTGTTCGGCGAGGTGCTCGGCGTGAGCAGCAGCCAGATCTTGCCAACCGCGCTGCTCGGCTTCGCCTGCGTCGCCGCCATCGTGATCGTGTACCGGCCGCTCCTGCTCGCGTCCATCACTCCCGAGGTAGCCGAGGCCAAGGGCATCCGGGCACACCGGATCGAGATGATCTTCCTGGTCATCGTGGCCCTCGCCACCGCCATGACCGTCCCTGTCGTCGGTGCCCTGCTGATCTTCAGCCTGATGATCGGGCCGCCGGCGGCCGCCCGGTCGGTCACCAGCAGGCCGCTGCTTGCCCTGGTGCTCTCGGTCGCCCTAGCGCTGGTTACGGTCTGGCTGTCCATAGCGGCGTCCTACCTCTATAACTGGCCGGTCGGATTTTTCGTCGGCGTTCTCGGTGCGCTGTCCTACGCGTGCGGCCGCGGCTGGGCCGCCTGGCAGCGCCGTATCCGGGCGGGGTCAGCCGCGGTGGCGGCGCTCGCACCCGGTCCTGCCCGCGGCTGACGCGGGCTGCGCAGCGGGTGCTCGCGCGGCTGCCTGCCGAGGCCGTCCACCGGCTCGGGTTCGCGCTGATCCGTGGCGCCGCGGCGACACCGGG
>JASHQA010000086.1 GCA_030037785.1 Streptosporangiaceae bacterium | reverse complement strand
GCCGGCGGCCACGAGTTGGCGAACGCAAAGCCGTGCCGGGACGGGCGGAAGCTCGCGGCCGCGTGCGCCGCGACCGGCGCGGATGGTGGTAGCAAGCCCGCCGGAGGCTTGCTCCCCGATCGTGCTCGCTGCCTCATGGGGCCCATTGTCGACCCGCGCCGCGACGTCCGCGACGTCCGCGACGCCTGAGACGCCTGGGACGCCCGCAACGCGCGCTGAGCGGACGCCGCGCGCCCGGCGGGCTGGCGGCGGCGGGGATCGAGCGGGCTAGCGGCGGCGACGGCCGCGGCCAGCCGCGAGACCGTCGATGCTCGCGACCTGCTCGGCGGTCAGCTGGAAGCCGAACAGCTCGAAGTTGGCGGCGATCCGGTCCGGCCTGGCGGACTTCGGGATCACGGTGACGTGGTGCTCGAGGTGCCAGCGCAGCACCACCTGCGCGGTGGTCACGCCGTGGGCGGCGGCTATCGTCGCCAGCACGGGATCGCCCAGATTGGTGTTCTTGAGCCCGCTGTAGCCCTCGACCGCGATGCCGCGTTCGGCATGCCCGGCGAGCGCGCCGGCGTCGTAGCGGCTCGGTCCCCAGTCGATCTGGTTGACCGCCGGCGCCTGGCCCGTCGAGCTGGTCAGCTCGTCGATCTCGGCCAGGCTGTAGTTGCTAACGCCGACGTCCCGCGCGTGCCCCTCGGCCTTGGCGGCTAGCAGCTCGGTCCACAGCTGGTGGCTGTCGGCGCGGTGCCGTGGCGGCCAGTGCACGAGCCACAGGTCCAGATAGTCGGTGCCCAGCGCGGCCAGCGATCGGCGCAGAACGGCGCGCTCCCGGCCGAGGTCCGATGGCCGGATCTTCGTGGTGAGGAAGACGTCGGCGCGAGCCACGCCGCTGTCGGCCAGCGCTTGACCGATTTCTTCCTCATTGCCGTACATCGTCGCGGTATCGATGTGCCGGTATCCGACGGCGAGGGCTTCGCGCACGGCCGAGCGGGCCCGATCGCCGTGGAGCTGCCAGGTGCCGAAGCCCACCGCTGGCATCCGCCCGCCGGGCAGCGTGGCCACCGGCACGCGGGCTGGCGAGGTCATCGGCCCATTATCGCCGCACCCGCGGCGGCCGAGTGCGTCAGGCCGTGGTGACAGCGCAGAGTGTGACGACCGTCACGCAACGTGGCGATGCGGTGTCACGTCCTATCCCAGATGCCACACTCCGGCTGCGCTCGGCGCCCGGCGCGGTGGCAGGGCCAGATCCAGCTAGGACGCCCCGAAACGGAGGCCTGATGACCCGCCTGTCCGCGACCGATGTCCGCTGCGCGATCTTTGCCTCGGCGCTGCAGCAATCGGATCGTCCCTCCGCGGACCGGGTGACAGCCGCGATCCGGATGGTGCTGGCCGACGTCGGGCTGATCGGCTGCCGCGGCCGGATGGCGCAGGAATTCGGCGACCATCCCGAGGCGGCGCGCGAGCGGATGCAGTGGGCTAGCAACCTGACCGGCAGCCAGCGGGACGTCGAGGTGACCCCGTAGCCGCACCACGGTAGCCGCTGCACTGTAGGAGCACCGGCGTAGGAGCACCGGTCAGCACACCTGGGTTCCCGACGACGCGGTGAGCTCGGCAAAAAGGTCGATGAGCCGCAGCGTCACCGGGCCGGGCTTGCCCTCGCCGATGGGCCGCCCGTCGACGGCCAGCACCGGCGTGAGGCCGCCCATCGTGCCGGTGACGAACACCTCGGCCGCGGCGTAGACCTGGGTCAGGCTGTAGTCGCCGATGGTGCAGGGCAGCGCGGCCTGCGCCGCGAGATCGAGCACCGCCTGCCGGGTGATGCCCTCCGGGCAGGCGGCGGTCGTCGGGGTGCCGAGCGCGCCGTCGCGCACCAGGAAGACGTGGGTGGCGTTGGTCTCCGCGACGAAGCCGCGCTGGTCGAGCATGATGGCGTCGTCGGCGCCCGCCACGTTGGCCTCGATCTTGGCGAGGATCGAGGTGAGCAGGTTGTTGTGGTGGATCTTCGGGTCCAGGCAGTCCGGCCCGGTGCGCCGCACGCTGGCCGTTACCAGCCGGATGCCGCTCGCGTCGTAAACGGGCGGCTTGAACTCGGGCAGCACGATGAGCGTGGGCCCGGACTGGTTGAGCCGCGGATCCATCCCGCTGGTGATCTTCACGCCCCGGCTGAGCGTGAGCCGGATGTGCACGTTGTCGGTCATGTCGTTGGCGGCCAGCGTGCGACGGATCTCCGCGGTGATCTCCGCTGCGGACGGGATCTGGTCGAACGCGAGCGCGCGCGCGGACCGCCGCAGCCTGGCCAGGTGCTCCTCGAGGCGGAAGATCCGGCCCTGGTAGAGCCGCAGGCCCTCCCAGACCGCGTCGCCGCCCTGCACGACCGAGTCGAACGGGCTGACGCCTGCCTCGTCCCGGTGGCTGAGCCGGCCACCGACGCTGACGATGAGGTTGCGGTTGCGCTCGTCGAACGTCTGCAGCACGGTCGCGCTCCTTGCATTGCTCGCCATCGGCCGCGGGCCAGCCCGCGGCAGCTCGCCGCGCGAGGCCGTCCACGAAAATATCGATGCGCACCTCGATCCGCTCGTCGGGGTCGGCGTATGAGAACTGAGTCGGCGTATGAGAACTGAGTCGGCGCAAGAGAACTGATCCGCGCGGCTGAGTCGGCTGCGCGGGGCGCCGCTCGCGATCACGAGCGGCACCCCGTCACTCGGCTCGCAGCGCGGACGCGGTGCGAGCGCCGGCGGCCCAGCTAGCCGGGGCGAGCGCGCCAGCGACCGCGATCACCATTCCCGCGAGCGCGAGCAGGGCGATCTGCCACCCGCCGTACACGTCGACGATGCTGGCGGGCAGCGCGGTGCCGGCGGCGCTCGCCATCACGGGCACCAGCAAGCGCTGCAGACCGATGCCCACCGGGACGGCGATCAGCCCGGCGATCAGCCCGACGCCGGCGACCCAGCACACCACCATGGCGATCGTCTGCCGCGGCGTCATGCCGACGGCCTTGAACACGCCGAGGTCGTGCACCTTCTCCCTGGCCTGCAGAACCACGGTGTTGAGCACGCCCAGGGCCGCGACGGTGGCGAGCAGCAGGATCAGCAGCCCGATGAGACCGAGGATGAGCGCCAGGCCGCGCCCGGCCGCGTTGAGGCTCACCATGTACGCCGGCCCGAGCGCCGTGCCCAGCGCCTGCACGTACTGTGCCGCCGAGGTACCCGGCCGCAGCCCGATGTCGTACTGGTTCGGCTGAGCGAGGGCCGGATCGGCGCTCGCCAGGGTCTGCCAGTCGGTGATCATGGACAGGCCGTTGTTGTCGCTGTCGAAGACCTCGCCCACGATGCGCGCGGTTAGCTGCTTGCCGCCGAAGCTGAACGTGACGTCGTCGCCGACCG
>JASHQA010000085.1 GCA_030037785.1 Streptosporangiaceae bacterium | reverse complement strand
GTGCGCGCCGCGGGTCCGGCGCAGCGTGACGGAACCCGCATCTGAGTACCCTTGACGACATGCCGAGCCAGTTTGATCCGCCGTCCGGGACGCGTGACTTCCTTGCCGCCGATGTCGAGCGGCGTGAGCACGCGTTCGCGGTGATCAAGTCGGTATTCGCCCGCTACGGCTTCGAGCCGCTGCAGACGCCCGCCTTCGAGCGGCTGGACTTGCTGCTCGGCAAGTACGGCGAGGACGAGAAGCTGATCTTCAAGATCCTGCGTCGCGGTGAGCACGGGGCATCCGGTGATGCGGACCTTGCGCTGCGGTACGACATGACGGTCCCGCTGGCCAGGGTCATGGCCGCTTATGGCAGCCAGCTGCCGACGCCGTACAAGCGGTACGCGATGGGCCCGGTGTGGCGCGGGGAGCGGCCGGGCCGGGACCGCTACCGGGAGTTCTACCAGTGCGACCTCGACACGCTCGGCTCGGCATCGCCGCTGGCGGACGCGGAAGTGCTCGCCGCGCACCACGACGCGCTGGTCGGCCTCGGCCTGACCGACTTCACGGTGCAGCTCAACTCGCGCCGCGTGCTGGCTGGCTTGCTGGCCGCGTTCAGCATTCCGCCGGAGCTCGGTCCTGGCGTGCTGATCTCGGTGGACAAGCTCGATAAGGACGGCCCTGGCGAGGTAGCGGCCGAGCTGACGCAGCGGCGGGGCATCACCGCCGAGCAGGCAGCCGACCTAGTGGCCACGCTGACCGCACCCGACGCTGCCGAGCACGTGCGCGTCGCGCTGACCAAGACTGACGAGGGCATCGCCGGTCTCGACGAGGTCGACGCCGTGCTGGCGCTGCTGACCGGTCAGATCCCTGCCGACCGGATCGCGTTCACCCCGCGGATGGCGCGCGGCCTCAGTTACTACACCGGTCCCATCTGGGAGTTTGTTGCCGCAGGAGTAGCCGGCTCGCTCGGCGCCGGTGGTCGCTACGACCACCTGATCGCACAGCTCGGGGGACCTGACGTGCCCGGCACCGGAACCTCGATCGGCGTCGAGCGGATCCTCACCCTGCTGCCCGGTGCGGACACCGCGCCGTCGGCGCGGCTGGATGTGGCCGTCACCATGCTGGGACAAGACCTGGCCGGGCGGTCGTTCGCGCTTGCCGCGGCCGGCCGCGCGGCCGGCTTGCGCGCGAGCGTCTACCTGGGTAGCTCGGGAAAGCTCCGCACGCAGCTGAAGTGGGCTAACGACAGCGGGGCGCGGTGGTGCGTCATCTACGGAGAGCAGGAGCAGCAGGCCGACGTCGTTACGGTGCGCGACATGCGTAGCGGCGAACAGGCTCGGGTGCCGACCGGTGACCTGGCTGGCTACCTCGGGGCGGCCGCGCGCGCGGACGGCTAGCCGGGTGGCGAATCCAGGGTTGAGGGCGGAGCGGGACTGGCACGCCAGCCTGCCAGGTGTGGTCGTGACGGCGGCCGGGCTGATCGGTGACGGCGCCGGCCGGGTACTCGTGGTCAAGCCGAATTACCGGGACTACTGGACCCTGCCTGGCGGAATCTGCGAGTTCCGCGAGACGCCGCAGGCTGGCTGCGCGCGAGAGGTGGCCGAGGAGATCGGGCTGGCGTTGCGCGTCGGTCGGCTGCTCGCCGTCGACTGGCGGCCACCGCTAGCTGTCTACGGGCCGGACGCGCGGCCGTCGGTGCACTTCGTCTTCGACTGCGGCGCGCTCGCGTCACTGTCTGGCGTGCGGCTGCAAGCCGAGGAACTCGACGACTGCCGGTTCGCGTCCGAGGCCGAGCTCGGTGACCTGCTGCCCGACACGTCGCTGCCGCGCGTGCTGGCTGCGAGGGCGGCGCTGTCGTCCGGCTCGGTCAGTTACGTGCCCGGCGCAGAGGGCAGCTAGCCCGCTGGTCACACCGTGGTCACGGGCGACGGCAGACCGTCGGTGCGGCTGAAGCGGACCGCGCCGAGCGCGTCGGCGAGGTGGCGCTCGGCTGCCGGGAGAACCTCGGCGACGGTGACTGTCCGGCCGACCTCCACGGACAGCGAGGTGACCGACGCGTCGCTGATGCCGCACGGCACGATCCGGTCATACCACGACAGGTCGCAGTCACAGTTGAGCGCAAAGCCGTGCATCGTTACGCCCTTAGCCACTCGCACGCCGATCGCAGCGATCTTGCGGTCGGGACGGCCAGCGTGACCGAGCAGCCAGGCACCGCGACGTCCGTCGACGCGGCTCGCCGGTATCCCGAACTCGGCGCAGACTCCGATGATCGCGTCTTCCAGCGCACGCACGTAGGCGACAACATCGATCGGCTCGTCGAGCTTCACGATCGGATAGCCAACCAGCTGGCCGGGACCGTGCCAGGTGATGTTGCCGCCGCGATCGACGTCAATCACCGGGGCGCCGGGATCGCTGATCGGACGGTCCAGCGGCGTCGTGCGCTTGCCCGCGGTGTACACCGGCGCGTGCTCGAGCAGCAGGCAGGTGTCTGGTATCTCGTCGCGGACGCGCTGCTCGTGTACCTGCCGCTGCAAGTCCCACGCGTCCAGGTAGTCAACCGGGTCGCGATTGAGGCCCAGCCGGGCGAATACCAGGTCACCGTGCACATCGTCAGCTTAGCGCCGGGCACCGGGTCGGCTTCGCAGCGCGTAATACGCGACATAGCTTGACGACAATACGCGATAGTACTTATCGTCATGGTGATCGAGCTGGTCAGGTCGCGGCCACCTACCGGGGCGGTGACCACGACTAGGCCGGCCGGCGCGGCGACGAGGGACGCGACGCCTGTGGATGCGCTGGCGGTGTTCGCCGCGCGGGAAGCGCTCCCGCTACCCGGTTTCGACGCGCTGCCGGTACCGTCCGCTAGCGCGGGCACGCGGGTTGCTGCCGCATGATGGCTGATGGCAGCGAGCACCCGCCTCGCGTGCCCGGCTGACGTGGAGGTCCTGCGATGTTCGACGAGGAGGATCTGCGCCGCATGAGCCCGCAGGAGCGGCAACGGCTCCGGCAGGCGCTGGCTGAGCTCGACGCACCCGATCCGGCGGCGCGGCGGGCGAGCAACCAGCGCCGCGCGATCCTGCTCGCGGTGGTGATCATCTGCTGTGTGGTGCTGGCAGTCTGGACCGGGGTGCTGGCCGCGACGCTGCCGCGCTACTACCGGACCGGTGGCTGGCGTGGCGCCTGGGTCGGCTTTGACGTCGGACTCCTGCTGGCGTTCGCGGCGACCGGCTGGTCGGCGTGGCGGCGGCGCCAGGTCCTCATCATCTGCCTGGTGGTGCTGGCGACGCTGCTGTGCTGCGACGCGTGGTTCGATGTAGTGCTCGACGCACGGACTAGCGGGTTCGGGCTCAGCCTGGCGTCGGCGCTGGTTATCGAGCTGCCGCTCGCGGTCGTGGCGACCCTGGGCGCCCGACGGCTGCTGCGGACTACGAATGCGGTAATGCAGCGGTACCGGGGGGAGAGCGGCCCGGTACCGCGGCTCAGGGATGTCACGCTTGTGGGTCTTCCGCCCGACCGGCCGCTGACTGACCTGCTGGTCGAGCCCGAGGAACACTGCCCGGTGCCGGTCGGCGATCAGGGCGTCGGCCAGGCCGGCTAGCTGGCGCGTCCGGCGACGGGCCCGGACCTACCGGTGCCGCACCGCGTGGGCCAGCGCCGGGCCGATCGCGGGGTAGTCGAAGTGGAAGCCGGCCTGTGCTAGCCGAACCGGCCGGACCCGGCTGGAGCCGAGCAGCTCGGTGGCCAGCTCACCCAGGGCAAGCCGCACGGCCCAGCTGGGGATCGCGAGCGGCGCGGGCCGGTGCACCGCGGCGCCGAGCTCACGCGTGAACTCGGCGTTGGTCGCCGGTGCCGGCGCGGTCAGATTGACGGGACCGCTGATGTCGGGCCGGCCCAGCAGGAAGGCAACAGCGCGGACGTGGTCGGTGATGCTGATCCAGCTCAGGTACTGGGAGCCGGCCCCGATGCGGGCGCCGAGGCCGAGCCGGAACGGCGGCAGCAGCGGTCGCAGCATTCCGCCGTTGCCGGACAGCACTACCCCAGACCGCAGGTGCACAACCCGCACCCCGGCGGCCGTGGCAGGCTGGGCGGCAGCTTCCCAGTCCCGCACGAGCGTTGCGAGGAACCCGGAGCCGACCGGGGCCGTCTCGTCGACAGCGCGATCGCCGGTGTCGCCGTACCAGCCGATTGCCGACCCCGCTAGCAGCGTCGGCGGCGGAGCGTCCGCGGCCAGTAGGACGCGAACCAGCGCTTCCGTGCTGTCGATCCGGCTGGACCGCAGTACCCGCTTCCGCTCCGGCGTCCAGCGCCCACCGGCAACTGGCGCGCCGGACAGGTGCACGACCGCGTCGACCGGGCCGAGCGCGGACCAGCGCAGCCCCCCGTCCGGGGCGGCCGGGTCCCAGCGGACTTCCGCGCTGGTCGCGGGCGGTCGGCGGACGAGCCGCACCACGCCGGAGCCGGTGCCGAGCAAGTGGGCTGCCAGTGCCGTGCCGATGAGGCCAGTCGAGCCAGTGATCGCGACCCGCATGCAGCCTCCCGGCGGCCAGCGACTGGCACTACAGGCCGAGCTCGGACTCGAACGCGCCTTCCTCGAGCCGGTCTTTGATGGTCAGCAGGAACCTCGCGGCGTCTGCTCCGTCGACCAGCCGGTGGTCGTACGTCAGCGCGAGGTAGACCATCGACCGGACGGTGATGACCTCGCCGAGGGCGGGATCCTCCACGACGACCGCGCGCTTCACCACCGTGCCGGTGCCCAGGATGCCAACCTGCGGCTGGTTGATGATCGGAGTGTCGAACAGCGCGCCTCGGCTGCCGGTGTTGGTGAGCGTGAACGTGCCGCCCGCTAGCTCGTCCGGGCTCACCTGGCCGGCTCTGGTACGCGCGGCAAGGTCGGCGATCTTGCGGGCCAGGCCGCCGATGTTGAGATCACCGGCGTTCCTGATCACCGGCACCATGAGACCACGCTCGGTGTCCACCGCAATGCCGAGGTGCTCGGCGTCGCGGTAGGTCACCTGTCCGGACGCGGTGTCGACGACCGCGTTCAGCTTCGGGTGCACCTTCAGCGCCTCGACCGTCGCGAGCGCGAAGAATGGCAGGTAGGAGAGCCTGACGCCCTCACGGGCCGCGAAGGCCGCCTGCGCCCGAGCGCGAAGCCTGGCGATCGCTGTCACGTCGGCCTCGACGACGGTGGTGAGCTGGGCGGAAGTCTGCAGCGACTCCATCATGCGCTGAGCGATCACCTGGCGGGCACGGGACATCCGCTCCGTGGTGCCGCGCAGGCTCGACGGCACGACGGCCGGCCGCAGCCGGGGCTGCTCGGGTGCCGCTTGACCGGCCGGGGCGACCGCAGCCGCGGCCGAATCAGCGGCCTGCGCTGCGGCGGTGTGCGGTGCCGTCGCAGCGGGTGTGGCCGGCACGGCCGGAACTGCCGGTGCTCGCTGCGCTGCGGCCGCCTCGAGCACGTCCTGCTTGCGGATCCGGCCGCCGACACCGGTGCCCGTGACGGTGGCGAGGTCGATGCCATGCTCGGCAGCCAGCTTGCGCACGAGCGGCGTCACGTATGGCGCCTCCGCGCTCTCGCCCTGCTCGCCGGCCCGTCCGTTCCCGGACTCGTAGCTGGCTGGCGGGTAGCTCGCCGGCGGATAGTCGGGACTCGGCTGGGCGGCTGGGGCGGCCGGCGCTGGCGGCGGAGCGGCCGCAGCCGGCCGGGCTACCTCCGGGGCCGCCTCCGGCTCGGGCGGGGCGGTGGGTTGCTGGTAGCTCGGCGGCGGCACCGGGGCAGCGGGTTGCTGGTAGCTCAGCGGCGGGGGCGGGGGAGCGGCGGGCTGCTGATAGGTCTCGTAGCCGATCGGCTGCCCCGGCGGGGCAGCAGCGGGGGGTTGCTGGAGCGCCTCCCCCGCAGGCGCGGCGGCCGGAGGAGCCGTGGCGGCCGGAGGAGCCGTGGCGGCCGGAGTAGCCGTGGCGGCCGGGGCCACCGAGCCGTCCTCCTCGATGACCGCGAGCTCGGCACCGACAGCTACGGTCTCGTCCTCGGCGACGGTGATCCCGCGCAGGACTCCGGACACCGGGGACGGGATCTCGGTGTCGACCTTGTCGGTCGAGACCTCGAGCAGCGGCTCGTCCGCTTGGACGTGCTCGCCTTCCCGCTTGAGCCAGCGCGTGACAGTGCCCTCGGTGACGCTTTCCCCGAGCTGTGGCATCGATACTGAGACCGTCATAGCTTCGGCGTAGCTCCTTTGTGATGTGTATTCGACTGTAGCGCTGGTCTGCGGCTCAGCCGTGGTTGTGCAGGGGCTTCCCGGCCAGCGCGAGGAACGCCTCGCCGATGGCCTCGGACTGGGTCGGATGCGGGTGAATCAGCTGTGCCACGTCGGCGGGAGTAGCCTCCCAGTTCACGATCAGCTGCGCTTCGGCGATGAGGTCGCCCGCGCGCGCTCCCACGACGTGCACGCCGAGCGTACGCCCGGTAGCGCCATCTCGGGGGCCCGCCGCAGGGGTGGCCTCGACGAGCACCTTGACCGCGCCGGCGGTCTGCAGGATCTGGCTCTTGCCGTTGCCGGCGAGATCGTAGCTGAACTCGGTGACCTCGATGCCGCGGGCGGCGGCGATGTCGGACGTGATGCCGACCGAGGCGACTTCGGGACTGGAATAGGTGATCCGAGGTACGCCGTCGTAGTCGACGGGCGGTGGCTTCAGGCCCGCGAGCCGTTCGGCGACCATGATGCCTTCGGCGAAGCCGACGTGCGCGAGCTGCAGGCCGGGCCGCAGGTCACCGACCGCGCAGATGGTCGGCACGTTGGTCTGGCAGTACTCGTCCACCAGCACGAAGCCGCGGTCCATCGCGACGCCGACCTCCTCGTAGCCGAGGCCCGCTGACACCGGCCCGCGACCGACGGCCACCAGCATGAGCTCGGCGTCAATCGTCGAGCCGTCGCCCAGCATGACGGTCACGCCACCGCCGTTGTCCTTGACGCTCTCGAAGGCGACGCCGGTCTTGAACGCGATGCCGCGGCGCCGGAACGCCCGCTCCAGCAGCTTCGAGCTCGACTCCTCCTCAGTCGGCAGCAGGTGCGGCAGCATCTCGACGATCGTGACCTCGGCGCCGAACGAGCGCCAGACGCTGGCGAACTCGACCCCTATCACGCCGCCGCCGAGCACCACGACCGAGGATGGCACGTGATCGAGCTGGAGCGCGTGCTCGCTGCTGATGATGCGGCGGCCGTCGATCTCGAGACCGGGAAGAGTGCGGGTGTCGGACCCGGTCGCCAGCACCACCTTCGCACCGGTCAGGACCCGGTCGCCGACCTGCACCGAGGTCGGCGACGCGAGTCGGCCGATGCCCTCGATGACGTCGATCTTGCGGCTGGCGACCAGGCCGGTGAGGCCCTTCCACAGCCGGGTGACGACCTTGTCCTTGTAGGCGTTGACGCCCGCCATGTCGATGCCGTCCAGGCTGGATCGCACCCCGATGCCGGGACCGTCGTGAGCGGCGTCCGCGACCTCGGCGGCGTGCAGCAGCGCCTTGGTCGGGATGCAACCACGGTGCAGGCAGGTGCCGCCTACCTTGTCCTTCTCGACGAGGGCGACGCGCTTACCGAGTTCGGCTGCCCGCAGCGCGCAGGCATAGCCGCCGCTGCCGCCACCCAGGATGACGACGTCGTACCGGTCTGGGTCGAAGCCGGCTTCGCTCACGTGAAACTCCTTGTCCTCCGCTGGCGCGGGCGCCGCGACAGCGCGGGCGTCCCGCGGTTACAGGCGCCCGTCGGCCACGTCGGCTGCGACCTGGACGAGCAGCCGGACCGCAGCGCCGGTCCCGCCCTTGGGGGTATATCCGTACGGCTCGCCCTCGTGGAAGGCCGGACCCGCGATGTCCACATGTGCCCAGCGCACGCCGTCGGGCACAAATTCCTTGAGGAACAGGCCGCCCACCAGCATGCCGCCGAGCCGGTCGCCGGTCACGTTCGCAATGTCGGCGACCGCGGAGTCCAGGCCCGTGCGCAGTTCCTCGGGCAGCGGCATCGGCCAGGCCTGCTCCCCGGCCCGGCGGGCGGCGTCAGTGACCGCGGCGGCGATTGCGTCGTTGCTGCCCATCACCCCGGCGATTCGCGGGCCCAGGGCGACGGTCTGGGCGCCGGTCAGCGTGGCGACGTCGACGATCAGATCCGGCTCGTCCGCAGCCGACCGGGCCAGCGTGTCGGCGAGCACGAGCCGCCCTTCCGCGTCGGTGTTGAGGACCTCGACCGTCTTGCCGCCGAAGATTGTGATCACGTCAGAGGGCCGCTGCGCCCTGCCACCCGGCATGTTCTCGGCCATCGCCAGGTAGCCGACGACATTGACCGCGAGCTTCAGGGCGGCGATGGCCTGGAGGGCGCCGAGCACGGCGGCGGCGCCGCTCATGTCGGACTTCATGGCCTCCATGGACTTCGGGGGCTTCAGCGACAGCCCGCCGGAGTCGAACGTGATGCCCTTGCCGCAGAACACGACGGTCTTCGTCGCGGCCGGGTGCCGGTAGCCGAGCCGGACCAGCCGCGGCGGGTGCATCGAGCCCTGTCCGACGCCGGTCAGCCCGCCATAGCCGCCGGCCGCCAGCGCGGTGTGATCGAGGGCCAGGAACTCCACCTCGGCGACGCGGGCTACGCGCTCCGCCTCAGCCGCGAATGTCTCCGGGTACAGGTGCGACGGGCTGGTGTTGACCAGGTCGCGCACGAGCGTCATCGCGTCAGCCAGCACCTGCGCGCGGCCCGCAGCCGCACCGACCGTCGACAGCACGGTAATGTCCGGCTCGCTGGCCCGGTCTGCGCCGCGGTACCGGCTGAAGGTGTACCCGCCGAGCAGCGCGCCGAGCGCCACGGCCTCGGTCTCGGCCTCGTCTCGGGCCGGCAGGCAGAGCGCTACCGAGGTTGCCTTGGTTGCTACCGCCGCCCGTACGGCCGACCCGGCCGCGCGGCGCAGCGATTCGAGCCGGCCCCGCTCCCCGTCCGCGCTGTCGGCGGGCCCGAGGCCGGCCGCGATGATGAGCGGCGCGGCGACCCGTCCACCGGACGCGATCCGCGTCAGTTCGTCCTGCTTGCCGGTTGCGCCGAGTGCCGTCAGCGTCTGCTGGAGCGAGCCGCCGAGCGCCGCGTCGACATCATCCGATCCAATAGCCGGAACGGGGCCGTCCGGGGTCAGCGTGACGCCGACGACCAGCGCGTCTGTGGCTGCGGCGCGGGCCGCACCGGTGCTGATAGTGAGCGGCTTCGTCACGAAAGCCCAGCCTAGTGGCAGCCGCATCGCCGCTCTGCCCCGGCCCGAACAGGGCGTGGCGGATGGACCCGGCTGGGCAGGCTACTGCGGCTGGTCGGTCTTTGCCGCGTGGCGGCGCGCCTGGGTGCCGCGGCTGATCACGGGGCCCGGCCGGTACTGCGCCGCGGACGCTGGCATCGACGCGGCGGGGTACGAGCCGCTGCGGGCGGCCTCGATCCGCTGCATCAGCTCGGCGTCCTCGCGCATCTCCTCGCCGCTCGGCGACAGCGCGATCGTCGCGGTCATGATGAACGCCAGGATGCTGATGCCGATGAGCAGCGGGAGCAGGAAGCTCTCGGCGGTCGCGCCCCCGCCGGTCATGTTCATGCCGCCGGTTCCGGTCACCGGCCACATGTGCAGCGCGGCCATGCCGGTGTAGTGCATGCCGCTGACGGCTACGCCCATGATGAGCGAGGCGCCCAGGGTGGCGCGCAGGCCGGACAGATTCAGGCCGGCCCACAGCGCGGCGGTCGCGGCGACGATGGCGATGACCACCGACAGCGCGAACAGGGTGGGGTTGAAGGTCATCCGCGCCGACAGCCGCACGGCGGCCATCCCCGTGTAGTGCATGCACGCCACGCCGAGTCCAGTGAAGACTCCGGCCAATATCAGCGTGCGCCAGCCTGGCTTGCCGAATCCGACGATGAGCAGGCCGATCCCGACGACGACGACGGCAATGAGCATGCTGAGGATCGTGACCGGCACGTTGTAGTGGATCACCTGGCCAGGCACGGTGTAGCCGAGCATGGCGATGAAGTGCATCACCCAGATGCCAGTCGTGCCGATGGACAGCGCGGCAAGCAGCAGCCACCGCAGCCGCTCCCGGCCGCTCGTCGCGCGCGCCCTGGATGTGCATCGCAACCCCAGGAACGCGCCGAGGCACGACATGAGGTAGCCGAGCACAGGCGTGACGAGCCCGTACGAAAAGTTGTGAGCAGTCAGCATCGCATCCACCCCGACATAAACCACACCGGAGCGGATGCTACTGCGGTCTGAGCACGAGGCGCGGGCGCTTATCGCGAATCTGACATTCTTTCTTCGGTCGGTGGGCGGTCAGGGATGCTGGCCAGCCCTGACCAGGCCGTGCTCATAGGCGTACACAACGGCCTGGACGCGGTCCCGCAGACCAAGCTTGGCCAGCACGCGGCCCACGTGCGTCTTGACCGTGGCCTCGGAGACGAACAACCGCTGTGCCGTCTCGGCGTTCGACAGGCCCTGGGCAACCAGGATCAGCACCTCCCGCTCGCGCTCCGTCAGCTCGGCGAGCCGGGCTGACTCGGCCTGGTCGCCGTCGGGCAGCAGCGCCGCGAACTGATCGATCAGGCGGCGGGTGGTGGACGGCGCGACGACCGAGTCGCCCGAGTGCACGGCGCGAATGGCGAACAGCAGCTCGTCCGGCGGCACGTCCTTGAGCAGGAAGCCGCTCGCGCCGGCCTTCAGCGCCGCGAACGCGTACTCGTCGAGGTCGAAGGTGGTGAGCATGAGCACTCTGGGCAGGTCGCCGTCCTGGCGGATCCGCCTGGTCGCCTCCACTCCGTCCAGGCGCGGCATCCGCGCATCCATGATCATGACATCGGCGTGCAGGCGGCGGGCGAGGTCGATCGCAGCCAGGCCGTCGGCAGCCTCGCCGACGACGCGCATGTCCGGCTGAGCGTCCAGCACCATCCGGAATCCAGCCCTGACCAGCTCCTGGTCATCGACCAGGATGATCCTGATCGGGCTGTCTGCCCGCTGGCCGGCGTGCGGCTCGGTCCGGGTCATGGTGTCGCGGCCGTTGCGACCGGGACAGCCTCGTCGGCCTGGCCGACCCGACCTGTGCTGGCGGCTGGGCTGGCGGTGTCGGCATCGCTGGCGGTGTCGGCCTGGCTGGCGGTGTCGGCCTGGCTGGGCCGGTGCGCAGCCGGCTCGTCGGCGTGCTCGCCCGCCTTCCGGCACGGGA
>JASHQA010000084.1 GCA_030037785.1 Streptosporangiaceae bacterium | reverse complement strand
GACTGGCAAACCGACGCGGCGACGCAGATCCGGTGGGGCCTCAGCTACATCCAGGCAACCTACGGATCGCCGTGCGCCGCCTGGTCCCACGAGGAAGCGACCGGCTGGTACTAGCGGCCCGAGTACGACAGGGACGCCAGCGCCGACCGGACGCTCTGCGGGCTGGCACACGTCGCCGCCGGGCTGACGTCCGTCGGCCCGAGGCGAGTGGGTGACAGTGGCCCTGGGCCACGGTTACGCCCGCTGCCGCGTCCGGTCGGCGCCGGCGCCCGCAGGCACCCGGATAAGCCGGCGTTGCGGCGCGGCGGCACGACACCCGATGCGGCTCGCCCGACGCCGGCGTGCTTCCGCGCATCGACGGGCGCTGGCGGGCCGGTGGCGCGGCTAGGGGGCGGGTCGGTGGGGGTGCGCCATCGCCAGGACGTCGAGAGCCTGGTCGAGCTCGGCCTCGGTGATGTCGCCGCGCGCGACGTGACCACGCGCGATCACGACGTCGCGGATCGTCGCACCGGTGTCGAGTGCCTCGTGTGCGACCGCCGCCGCGGCCTCGTAGCCGATGTACGGGTTCAGCGCCGTGACGATGGCTGGCGACGACTCGGCGTTGCGGCGCAGCCGGCCGACGTCGGCGGTGATGCCGCTGACGCACTTGTCCGCGAGCGCGCGCGCCGCCGCGGACAGCAGCCGCAGCGAGGACAGCAGCGCCCGCGCCATCACGGGCATCATGACGTTGAGCTCAAAATTGCCGGCCGCCCCCGCGAAGGCAACGGTCGCGTCGTTGCCGATGACGTCGGCGCAGACCTGACAGACCGCCTCGCAGATCACCGGGTTGACCTTGCCCGGCATGATGGACGATCCGGGCTGCAGATCCGGGATCCGGATCTCGGCCAGGCCGGTGCGCGGGCCGGAGTTCATGAGCCGCAGGTCATTGCAGATCTTGTAGAGGCTGACCGCGATCGTCCTCGCCACTCCGCTGGCGGCGACGAGGCCGTCCCTGGCGCCGGCCGCTTCGAGGTGATTGGGCGCCTCGGTCAGCGGCAGCCGCATGTCGGCAGCCAGGCGGTCGATCACCGCAGCGGCGAAACCGGCTGGCGCGTTCAGCCCGGTGCCGACGGCGGTCCCGCCGAGCGGGAGCTCGCCGACGTCGGGCAGCACGTCCCTGGCCCGCTGCAGGCCGTGCCTGACTGCGGCGGCGTACCCGCCGAACTCCTGGCCGAGTGTCACCGGCGTCGCGTCCATCAGGTGCGTCCGGCCGCTCTTGACCGCGTCGGCGAACTCGGCCGCCTTGAGCTCCAGCGCGTCGGCGAGGTGGCTCAGCGCGGGCAGCAGCGACACCACGATCAGCCGGGTCGCGGCCAGGTGGATCGCGGACGGGAACACGTCGTTCGACGACTGGGACGCGTTCACGTGATCGTTGGGGTGGACCCGTCGGCCGAGCGTGCGGCCGGCCAGGGTCGCGATGACCTCGTTGGCGTTCATGTTGGACGACGTGCCCGAGCCGGTCTGGAACACGTCGACGGGGAACTGGTCGTCGTAGCGACCGATGGCTACCTCGCGGGCCGCGTCGTGAATGGCCGCGGCGAGGTCAGCCGGGAGCACGCCGAGCGTGCCGTTCACCACCGCGGCGGCGCCCTTGACGGAGGCCAGCGCGCCGATCATGTCGCGGGACAGCGGCTCGGCCGAGATCTGGAAATTCTCGACGGCCCGCTGCGTCTGCGCGCCCCACAGGGCATCCGCGGGCACCAGCACCTCGCCCATCGAGTCGTGCTCGACGCGCACCGTCGGCGGGACACCCCCCGACGACCCCACAGCCGTCTGCTCGCCTGGCGGTTCGGTCACGTGCGCGCCTCCGGTCTAGCTCGGACCGTGGCCGATCGTCAGCAGCGGCTGCGACGCCGTCGGGTCGCCAGCGAAGAAGTCGTTGCCCTTGTCGTCGACGACGATGAACGCCGGGAAGTCGCGGACCTCGATCCGCCACACGGCTTCCATGCCCAGTTCGGGGTACTCCAGCACCTCGACCTTCGTGATGCAGTCCTTGGCTAGCTTGGCCGCCGCACCGCCGATCGAGCCGAGATAGAAGCCCCCGTGCCGCTGGCACGCCGCCGTGACCGCCGCCGACCGGTTCCCCTTGGCGAGCATCACCAGCGATCCGCCGGCCGCCTGGAACTTGTCGACGTAGGAGTCCATCCGCCCGGCCGTCGTCGGCCCGAACGACCCGGACGCGTATCCGGCTGGCGTCTTTGCCGGGCCGGCGTAGTACACGGCGTGGTCGCGCAGGTAGCCGGGCATCGGCTGACCGGCTTCGAGCAGGTCGTTGATCTTGGCGTGGGCGATGTCGCGGGCGACGACCATGGGGCCGGTCAGTGCCAGCCGGGTCCGGATCGGGTAGCGCGACAACTCGGCGCGGATCTCGTTCATGGGTTTCGACAGGTCGATGCGGACGACTCCGCCGTCGAGGTCGGCCTCGGCGGGGTCGGGCAGATACTGCGCCGGGTCCGTTTCGAGTCGCTCGAGGTATGCCCCGTTCCCCGTAATTTTTGCTCGTGCCTGTCTGTCGGCGGAGCACGACACCGCGATCGCGACCGGGCAGGACGCGCCGTGCCGGGGCAGCCGGACCACCCGCACGTCGTGGCAGAAGTACTTGCCGCCGAACTGGGCGCCGATGCCGGACTGGCGGGTGATCTCCAGCACCTGCTGCTCAAGCTCGGGGTCCCGGAAGCCGTGCGCGTCCATCGAGCCCGACGTCGGCAGCGCGTCCAGGTACTTGGCCGAGGCGTACTTGGCCGTCTTCAGCGCGAACTCCGCGCTCGTGCCCCCGACCACGATCGCGAGATGGTACGGCGGGCACGCCGCCGTGCCGAGGGACCGGATCTTGTCCGCCAGGAACGCCGCCATCCTGGCCGGGCTCAGCACGGCCTTCGTCTCCTGGTACAGGTACGACTTGTTGGCCGAGCCGCCGCCCTTGGCCATGAACAGGAAGCTGTAGGTGTCCCCGTCGGTTGCGTAGAGCTCGATCTGGGCGGGCAGGTTGCTGCCGGTGTTGCGCTCCTCCCACATGGTCAGCGGTGCCAGCTGGGAGTAGCGCAGATTCAGCGTGGTGTAGGCCTGATAGACGCCGCGGGCGATGTGCTCCGCGTCGTTTCCGTCGGTGAGGACCTGGCCGCCGCGCTTGCCCATCACGATCGCGGTGCCGGTGTCCTGGCACATCGGCAGCACCCCGCCGGCCGCGATGCACGCGTTCTTGAGCAGGTCGCCGGCCACGAACTTGTCGTTCGGGCTTGCCTCGGGGTCGTCGAGGATCGCGCGCAGCTGCCTCAGGTGCACTGGCCGCAGCAGGTGCGCGACGTCGCGCATGGCCGTGGCGGTGAGCTGCGTCAGCACCGCAGGCTCCACGTGCAGGAACTTCCGCCCGAAGGCCTCGCGGACGCTGATGCCGTCGCTGCTGAGCAGCCGGTACTCAGTGTCGTCCGCGCCTGTCGGCAGCATGTCGGTGTAACTGAAGTCAGGCATGTACGCGCACATCCTCGGGCTAGCGACTCCTCTCATCGTATTTCGGGCCGGGACGCACCGGTGCGCACCGGTGCGTCCCGGCCAGCGCTGCTCGCCTCCGGTTAGCCGGCGGCCGCCTGCGGCTGCCGGATCCGGATGGCCAGCAGGACCACCAGGAACGCGACCGCGTCGAAGATGGCTGCTGTGGTGAACGAGACGGCCATGCCGTGCACCCGCGCGTGCAGCGCCTGCACCGCGGCGGTGGCGATGAGGGGGTGCCTGGCCGCGGCGCGGCTGGCCGTGCCGTAGACGGTGACCAGGATGGCCAGGCCGAGCGCCCCGCCGACCTGCTGCATGACGTTGACCATGCTGGCTGCCGCGCCGGAGTGCTGCGCCGGGACGCCCGTGAGGGACGCCATGGTCAGCGGGACGAACACCAGGCCCATTCCGGCGCCGAACAGCAGCATCGGCACCAGCACGCCGGGCGAGTAGCTCGTGCCGGGCGTGAGCTGGCCGAGCCAGGCCATGCCCGCGACCACCGGCAGCAGGCCGACGATCATCAGCGGCCTGGGGCCGAACCGGGCGACCAGCCGAGGCGCCAGCCTGGACGTGCCGAACAGCGCCCCGGTCATGGGCACGAACGAGAGTCCGGCGGCCAGCGGGTCGAACCCGAGCACCTCCTGGACGAACTGGGTGAGGAAGAAGAACGACCCGAACATGCCGGCCACCAGCAGCAGCCGCGCGAGGTAGGACGCGCCGCGGCTACGGTGACGCAGCAGCCACAGCGGCGTGATGGGCTGGGCCGTCCTGGTCTCGATCAGCACGAACGCGGTCAGCAGCAGCACAGCCGCCGCGAACGCGGCGACAGAGGTCAGGCTGCCCCAGCCGTCGGAGGCCACCGCGATGAACCCGTAGACCAGCGCTGACATCCCGGCCGTCGAGGTGATCGCGCCGGTGACGTCGAAGTGACCGCGCTGGCGCCGCGTCCTCGCCAGCAGGCGCGGAGCGAGGCCGACCACCGCGACGCCGACCGGCACGTTGATGAAGAAGACCCACCGCCACGACGCCCACTGGGTCATCATGCCGCCGAGTACCAGGCCGAGGGACGCGCCGCCCATGGTGACGGCCGTGAAGATGCTGAGCGCCCGGACGCGCTCGCGGCCTTCGGGG
>JASHQA010000083.1 GCA_030037785.1 Streptosporangiaceae bacterium | reverse complement strand
ATCACCCGGTTGTCCAGCCAGAGGTTGCCCAGCCGGAACGGCTGGAACATCGGCGGCTTGCTGGCCGGCTTTGGCAGCGCGTTGCCGGGCTCGGCGGTGCCGTCCGACGCGCCGACGTGCGCTGGCTGGCGCTCGGCGAACCAGGCGTCCATCCGGGCCATGAACTCGGGGTCGCGAAGCCGGAGGTTGTCATACGTGATGCGACGGCTGCGGGTGACGATGTTGAAGGCGAACTGCTCGGGCTCCTGGCGGACGTAGTGGCCGATGTTCTCGAACCACTGCAGACTGGCCCTGGCCGCCCGCTGCGTGGACGCTACGACCGGCCGCCGCTCGGCCTCGTAGGCCCGCAGCGCGGCATCGATGCCGGGCTGTTCATGCAGGCAGGCTGCCAGCGCGAGGCCGTCCTCCATCGCGAGCTTGGTGCCCGAGCCGATGGAGAAGTGCGCGGTGTGCGCGGCGTCGCCGAGCAGGACCACGTTGCCGTGCCGCCAGGCCGCGTTGGTGATCGTGCTGAAGCTCTGCCACTTCGAGTTGTTCACCAGGATCCTGTGTCCGCCGAGCACGTCGGTGAGCAGGCCCGCGATGCGGCTGACCGACCGCTCGTCGCTGACCCCCGGCGGGAAGGCCGACTCTGGCCGCTCGCCGAAGCCGGCCCGGCGCCACACGTCCTCGTGCATTTCGACGATGACGGTGCTGCCGGTTGCGTCGTACGGGTAACCGTGTACCTGCAGCACGCCGTACGGGGTTTCCAGGATGTGGAACGTGAACGCGTCGAACACCAGGTCGGTGCCGAGCCACATGTACTTGTTGCGATGAAGTGCCCGTGCCGGGCCGAACTGGTCGGCATATCTCGCGCGCACTCCGGAGTTGGCGCCGTCGGCGGCGACGACCAGGTCATAGCCGCGGCGGAGCGCGCCGGGATCGGGTGCCTCAGCGCCGAAGCAGATCCGCACGCCTAGCTCCTGGCAGCGCTGTTGCAGCAACTGCAGCAGCTTCTTTCGGCCGATCGCGGCGAAGCCCTGCCCGCCGATCGTGGTGACGGTGCCGCGGAGGTGGACGTCGATGTCGTCCCAGCGGGCACACTGCTCGGTCATCCGCGCGTAGCACACCGGGTCGGCGTGCTCGATCCCGCCGAGCGTCTCATCGCTGAGGACCACGCCGAAGCCGAAGGTGTCATCGGGCGCGTTCCGTTCCCAGACGGTGATCTCGGCAGCCGGGTCCAGCGATCGTGACAGCGCGGAGAAGTACAGCCCTGCCGGGCCGCCGCCGATCACGGCGATGCGCATCAAGCCGTCCTCCCCCTGCCTGGCCCCACTACCGGCTGGGCGTCGGCTCGCGGAGCCGGAACCGCTGGACCTTGCCGGTCGAGGTTCTGGGCAACGCACGCACGAACTCGATCGAGCGCGGGTACTTGTACGGCGCGATCAGCGCCTTGGTGTGCTCCTGCAGTTCGGCGATCTTGGCAGCGTCAGCGGCGGCGCCCTCGCGCAGCACCACCACGGCGTGCACGACCATCCCCCGGTCCGCGTCGGGCCTGCCGACGACGGCGCACTCGACCACGTCTGGATGCTGCTCCAGGGCCTGCTCGACCTCCGGCGCGCCGATGTTGTAACCGGAGGAGATGATCATGTCGTCGCTGCGGCCCTGATACCAGAAATAGCCGTCGGTGTCGCGGATGTAGGTGTCCCCGGTGATGTTCCACCCGTCGCGGACGTAGCTCCGCTGCCGCGGGTCGGCCAGATACCGGCATCCGGTTGGCCCGATCACAGCTAGCGAGCCGGGCGTGCCGTCCGGAACCGGCTCGCCACCCGGACCGATCACCCGGGCGCTGTAGCCGGGCACCGGACGGCCGGTCGACCCCGGCCGGATGTCGTCGCCGGCCGAGGCGATGAAGATGTGCAGCATCTCGGTGCTGCCGATGCCGTCGATGATTCCCACGCCCGTGGCCGCGCGGAAGTCGTGCCACACCGACGCGGGCAGGTGCTCGCCGGCCGAGATGGCGCAGCGCAGGCTGGCGAGCTTGGCGGCGGCGCCAGCCCTAAGGATCGCCCGGTAGGCCGTTGGCGCCGTGGAGACCACGGTGACGTGGTGCCGCTCCACGGCCTCGGCCAGCTCGACGGGCGTCGCCTTCTCGAGCAGCAGGCTGGCCGCCCCCACCCGGAGCGGGAACACCAGCAGGCCACCCAGGCCAAAGGTGAACGCGATGGGTGGCGTGCCGGTGAACACGTCGCTAGGCACGGGCCTGACCAAGTGCTTGCCGAAGGTGTCGGCGATGGTCAGCACGTCGCGGTGGAAGTGGGCAGTCACCTTCGGCACGCCGGTGGTGCCCGACGTGGTGGCCAGCATCGCCACGTCGTCGGCGGCCGTGTCGACGTTGTCAAACGTGCCTCCCTTGGCGGCCGCTCGCCGGTCCAGGTCCCCGTCGGCGCCGCCGAATGCCAGCAGCGGCACGCCAGGCGCGGCGGCGGCGAGGTCGTCGACGAAGCGGTGGTCGCAGAGCAGGACCGTCGGCCTGGTCAGGCCCATCAGGGTCGTCAGCTCGCCCGTGCGCAGCAGCGGCATCGTCGTGACCACGACGCCGCCCGCCTTCAGCACGCCGAACCAGCACGCGAACAGCCAGGGATTGTTCGGCCCGCGCAGCAGCACGCGCTGGCCCGGCACCAGGCCGAGATCGTCGGTCAGTACGTGAGCTACCTGGCTGGCCCGCTCGAGCAGGTCGCCGTAGGTCCACCGCTCACCGGCAGTGAGCAGGCACGGCTGGTCGGAGCCGAACCGCGCCACCGTGTCGTCGAGCAGGGTCGCGGCAGCGTTGAGGCGGCCGGGGTACTGAGCGTCCGGGTGGTCAAGAACCAGCCGTGGCCACTCTGCCCGCGGCGGCAGGTTGTCCCGGCAGAAGGTGTCTACGTGCGCAGAGGGTGTGGCCGTCACGACGCGACCTTTCTGAGCCGCCACTGGTTTCATTATGCTCTTTGTGTGACGATGGTCAATAAACCGCTATAGGACACGCGGGGTTTCGGCCGTGGAATCATGACAACCGTGACAACCGCGTCGGCGCGGGCTGCCACTCCGGCTCCGACCGCAGATCGTCAGCCGCGCCAGCTCATCGTCACGCTCTACGGGCTGTATGCCCGGCAGGAGCACAACTGGCTGTCGGTGGCGGCACTGGTACGGCTGATGGCTGATCTCGAGATCGACAGCCAGGCTGTGCGCTCGGCGGTATACCGGCTGAAGAAGCGCGGCATCCTGCACAGCCTGACTCGGTCCGGCGCGGCGGGCTATGCGCTCTCCGACGACGCGGTGGCGATCCTGACCGAGGGGGACGCCCGGATCTTCCGCGACTACCGCGCGTCCGTGGCCGACGGCTGGGTCGTCGCGGTGTTCTCGGTGCCCGAGCGCGACCGGGACAAGCGGTACGAGCTGCGAAGCCGGCTCACCCGGCTCGGCTTCGGAACTGTCGCGCCCGGCGTGTGGATCGCCCCTCGGCACGTCGCCGCGGAGGCTGAAACCGTGCTCGGCCGGCACGGGCTGAGCGGTTACGTCGACCTCTTCGGCAGCGATCACATCGGCTTCGCGACCGTCACCAGCAAGGTCGGCGACTGGTGGGACCTCGACGAGCTCCGGACGCGCTACGGGGCGTTCACCGACCGATTCGGCCCGCTGGCGCACCGGGTGACGCGCCGCCCCCTTACCGATCACGAGTCTTTTGCCGCTTATATCCCGGTTCTGACCGCGTGGCGACAGCTGCCCTACCGTGACCCGGGGCTACCGCTAGAACTGCTGCCGCGGCCCTGGAGCGGCGAGATCGCGGCCGCGGTGTTCACCGGCCTGAACGCGCAGCTAGCCGAGCCAGCACGCCGCCACGCGACGGCGGTGATCCGCGGCTGACCGCTCAGCCGACCACGACCTCGGCCACGCCCTGCACCTCGACCAGCGCGGCAGCGTCCCAGAGCCGGGCCACACCGACTGCGGCCGTGGCCGGGTAGTGCCCGCCGACCAGCCGACGCCACACCGCGCCGATCTCGGCAGCGTGGGCTCGGTAGTCCGCCACGTCGACGAGATAGATGGTCAGGCTGGCCAGGTCCGACGGCTCGCCGCCCGCTGCGCGCAGCGCGGTCAGCAGGTTGCCGAGGGCCAGTTCGAACTGCTCCACGACAGTCAGTCCGCCGATGCTGCCGTCACGATCGAGTGCGGTCTGGCCGGCCAGGTAGATCCTGGTGGTGCCGGCGGCGCGCACCGCGTGGCTGAAGCCCGACGGCGCGGGAAGCTCGCCTGGGTTGATCAGGTCGAGACCCATAGAGCGCTCACCCTGGCTTCGCCGCGGCATCAGCGCGGGCGAGGAAGTCGGTAACAACGCCGAGGTAGCTGGCCTGCTCTTCGATGAACGCGGTGTGCGAGCTGTTCTCGAAGATCACCAGCTCGGAGTCGGCTATCCGCTCCGCAAGGACTGCGACGTGCGCGGGCCGGGCCTCGTCGTGGCGACCGCCGGTGACGAGCGTTGGTACCCGGATCTCGCCGAGGCGGTCGCTGACATCCCAGTTCCGCAGCCGCCCGGTGACCGGTCCGAACTCACTTGGGCCCCACATCGTCTCGTACACCTCGGCACCCAGACCCGCGAAAGTGCGCTCAAGGCAGTCCGGCCACGGGTCCGCTCGGCACAGGTGTCGCCGGTAGAACTGGGTAATTGCCCACTGATACTCAGGGCAGGCAAAATACCCGCTGGCCTCGTGCCGGGTCAGGACATCTTGCACGTTCTCGTCGAGCGCAGCCCGCAGCTCGGCGCAGTCGCTGATCCAGCGCGCCACGCTAGGCGGCGAACTGCTGAGGATGAGGCTGTCGAGCTGCGGGGCGCCGTCGAGCGTGTACTGCAGCGCCAGCCAGCCGCCCCAGGAGTTCCCGAACAGGTGCAGGCGCGGCAGCCTGAGCGCAGCCCGCACGACGGCCAGCTCCTCGACGAAGCGGCCGACCGTCCAGAGCGAGGCGTCAGCTGGCCGACCGGACTTACCGCAGCCAAGCTGGTCGTAGAAGATCACCGGCCTGGCCGCTGCAATGCCCGCCAGCGGCTCCAGGTAGTCGTGCGGCATTCCAGGGCCGCCGTGCAAGCAGAGCAGCGGTGTGGCCGGCTGGTCAGGGTTCAGGATCTGGTACCAGACCTGCCCGCCGGGAACCGCAATCGTGCCTTCGACCGCTCGTAGTTCCGTCACGACCGTGGCCTAGACCTCGACAGCGAGCGATATCGACGCAAGGTGCTTGCGCCTGGTCCACCACACCGTCCAGACGATGCCCAGCACCGCCCACGCGACCGAGAACCAGACGATGCTGCTACCCGTCTTGAACGGAAGTGAGATTTCGCTGACGAAGAACCCCTTGTACAGGATGTAGCCGTCGATCGCGATCCCGGCCACCGGGATGAAGCCGTTCAGGAACCAGTTGAAGCTGCTCCGCTGGTACCGCGCGTGATAAACGAGGTTGGCCAGGTTGACGAACATGTACAGGATGAGGACGAAGAATACGAATATCTCACCTAGGTACGCGTAGGCATTTTCCGGGCCGCCCTGCCAGAAGCTCACCGCGATCAAGAAAACGAGAGCCACGACCAGCGTCGCTGCCTCGGCACGCCAGGGGGTCTGGAACCGGGGATGCAGACTCTTGAAGTAGCTGTTGAGGAAGCCCTCCCTGGACAGCGCGTAGGTGATCCGGCTCGCCGCGTACAGGGCTGCGCCAAAGCT
>JASHQA010000082.1 GCA_030037785.1 Streptosporangiaceae bacterium | reverse complement strand
CCATGACGGGACGGGAGGGAGGGGAGGGCAGGCGGTGAGTGGCGGGTTGCCGTATCGAGTCAGGGGGCCGTCGTGACATCAGGGCTGACCGGCACGACCGTCACGGCCGTGCCGTAAGCAACGACCTCGGACCTAAGGTCACCGACCTCGTTACAGTCGAACCGCATGGCCACGACGGCGTTAGCGCCGCGGGCACGCGCTTCGCGCCACATCCGCTCCCGGGCCTGGTTACGGCTGTCGGTCCGCAGTCTCGTAGAGCCGACGACCTCGCCGCCCGCGAGCGTCCGGAACGACGCGCCCAGGTTGCTGAAGTAATTCCGGGCGCGGACGATCAGACCGAATACGTCACCGTGGACCTGGGTGATCCGATAGCCGGGCACGTCGTTGGTGGTCACGATGAGCATCGGCTGGCTGTCGCGGACCGGCTGCTGTGACTCAGGCCCAGCGTCCTGCGCAGCCCGCTCGGCGAGCGCCGCTGCGGCGTTCGCTGCCGCGCGAGGATCCCGCGACAGGGAGCGCCACGCGTCGTGCCAGCCGTCTTCGGTGAGCGGGAAGCGCTGCAGGACCTTGAGTCCGCCCATGATGCCCCAGGCGAGTATCACGAACTGCGGACCGCCGATGGCAGGCGGATTGAACTCCCAGCCGATCACGCGGGGCGTGCCGACTGTCAGGGGGTGCGGCACCCCGGCACGCTTCTCGTCGTCTCGGATCACCGGCATGGCCGGGATCCCATTCTCGGGACTCAGCTAGCGCTGCCAGCGGATCGCGGTGAGCCGACGGGGCGTCACGTAGCCATGCTCGGCAAACCACCGGGCCGAGTCCTCGATCGCCAGCCTGGCCGGCCGCGACTTGTGCCCGATCTCCGCGCGGGCCCGATCGTCGTTGAAGATCATCTTCGTGGTCGACATCCGCGCGCCTTCGAGCGGGACGCGGGGCTCACGCCCGAGCAGCCGGCCCTCGACGAGCGTCGACGCGTAGGCCGCAGCAAGGCCCACCGACGCCGGTATCGCGAGCCGCGGCATCGGCAGACCCGAGCAATCGGCGAGCGCCCGGAGGATCTCGCGCATCGACATGTTCTCGCCGCCGAGGATGTAGCTGCGGCCTTGACGGCCGTGTTCCAGCGCCGCGACGTGACCCATTGCGAGATCGTCAACGTGGCACACGTTCAGGGCGGTGTCGACGAATCCTGGCAGCCTGCCGTTGAGGAAGTCGACGACGAGCCTGCCCGTCGGCGTGGGCGCGGTGTCGCCTGGCCCCAGCGGGAAGGTCGGCAGCGCGAGACTTACGTCCAGCCCCTCGGCCGCGGCGCGCAGCACCTCGTGCTCGGCCGCGAACTTGGTGCGCTTGTAGTCGCCGAACAGATGCCCGACGTCGGCCAGGCTGGTCTCGTCCGCGGGTACGCCGTGCGTGGTGCTGTCCAGCCCGACCACCCCGACAGTCGAGGTATAGACCAGCCGCTGACAACCCGCCGCCAGCGCGGCGTCGATGACGTTGCGGGTGCCGCCCACGTTGACGGCGTGGAAAACCTTGCGGTCGCGAGCCCAGAACCGGTAGATGGCGGCGAGGTGGAAGGCGTAGCGCGCGCCCTCGAACGCCGTCCGCACCGCAGCGGCGTCCCGGATGTCGACGGTAACGCACTCGACATCGGTCAGTCCCGCCAGGTTGCCGGCGTCGGCGCCGGGCTCGATCAGCGCGACGACGCGGGCGCCCTTGGCCTGCACGGCCCGCGTCACAGCGGAGCCGATGAAGCCAGTCGCGCCGGTGATGACGACCCGGTCGCCGGGCTCGATCGGGCTGACCGCGGGCGCAGGCCGCGGCGAGCCCGCGGCCTGCGCCCGCGGTCCGTCAGCTTGTCCTGGCAGCTCAGCATCACGTGCTGGCACGGCTAGCGCGGCCTCGCCTGCGCCGTTGGCACCTGCCGCCTGCGGTGCGGCCGACCGTGCGCTGGCGACGCTGCGCTGGGACTTCCGCCGCAGCGCGCCGCGCGCCATCGTCCGGCCGACCTCGTAGGTCAGCCCCGAGCCGCGGTGCGCGTCGGCCAGCACGTCGTCGAGCGCGTGGACGAAGTAGTCCACTTCCTCGGGTCCGGTAATCAGCGGCGGGATCAGCTTGATGATGTTGACGTTGTCGGCGGCCACCTGCGTGATGATCCGGTGGCGGTGGAACAGCGGCACGACCACCATCTGGGAGAACATGCCGGTCCGCAGCCGCTCGAGGGTCCGGAATCGGCGTGCCGCGGACCGCGACGACGGCTCCCCGAACTCGATCCCGATCATCAGCCCGAGGCCGCGGACGTCACGGATCAGGTCGTAGCGCTCGGCGAGGCCGCGGAGCTTCGCCTGCAGGTCCGCGCCGGTGGCCGCGGCCCGCGCGACGATGTCCTCGTCGTCGAAGGCCGCCAGCGTCGCCAGGCCGGCCACCATCGCGAGCTGATTGCGCCCGAAGGTGCTCGAGTGCTTGAGGGCGTCCTCCATCGACCCGTGCACGCTCGAGAAGACTCTCTCTGACGTCAGCATCGCGCCTACTGGCACAAAGCCGCCGGACAGCGCCTTGGAGAGGGTGATGATGTCAGGTTCCAGGCCCCAG
Organism: Streptosporangiaceae bacterium; assembly: GCA_030037785.1. Taxonomy (GTDB): domain Bacteria; phylum Actinomycetota; class Actinomycetes; order Streptosporangiales; family Streptosporangiaceae; genus JAJYUU01. The sequence continues at coordinate 12,991 of JASHQA010000082.1, read as the reverse complement.
TGCTCGTGGCAGAACATCCGACCCGTTCGGCCCAGGCCAGTCTGCACCTCGTCGGTGACCAGTAGCGTGCCGTAGCGACGGCACAGGTCCTGGGCGGCCCGCCAGTATTCCGCCGGGGCGCAGTAGACACCCTTGCCCTGGATCGGCTCGACCACGAACGCCGCCACGTCCCGGTCGCGCAGCTGCTGCTCGAGCCCGTCCAGGCTGCCGAACGGGACCGGCACGGAGTCCAGCAGCGTGCCGAAGCCCCTGCGGAACTCCTTGCCGCCGTTCAGGGCGAGCGCGCCTGTGGTCAGCCCGTGGAACGCGTGCTCGGCGTATACGATCTTGGATCGCTGGGTGAACTGCCGGGCGAACTTGATCGCTGCCTCGATCGACTCGGCGCCGGAGTTGCAGAAGAAGACCCGGCTGATACCGGCGTGAGCCCTGGAGACGAGCTGCTCCGCGAGCAGGCCCGGCAGCAGCGCACAGTCCATCTGGACCATATTGGGGAGATCCAGGTCGATCGCCTGGTGCATCGCGGCCTTGATCGCCGGGTGGCTCCGGCCGAGCGCATAGACGCCGAATCCCGATAGGTAGTCCAGGTACCGCGCGCCGGTGTCGTCCCACAGGTAGCAGCCTTCGGCCCGGATGTAGTTGCGGTCGAACCCGAGTGTCCGCAGCGTCCGCGCGAGCTGGTGATTCATGAACCGCTCGTGCAGGGCGAAGTTCTCCCCCGAGCGCTCAGCGAACGTTCGGGCTACGTCGAAGGGCATGCCGCTCCTTGCTTGTTAATCGCTCCCGCGCCGCCCCGGCACCGTCGCTATGACAAAGGTTTACCGCACGTCAGTACGGTATGGTCCCCAGTGCCTGACCATCCTCGCGCACGGGCAGACAAACCGCCCCGTTTTCCCGGCAAAGTCGCCTCCGGTCCGGTGCCGTGTCGTGGCAGGCCGGACTTCTCCTGGCCGCTGCAGGTTAGGGCTTGCGCGCAACGCCGCCGTAGGCCGAGACGCCGCCCGGTGGCACCGGGTCGCTGGCGTCTGGCCGCCAGTTATGGACGTAGACGACGCCGGGCGGCACCAGATCCAGCCCCGCGAAGAAGCGGGCCACCTCCGGCTCCGTCCGCAGCGTCTGCGGGGTGGAGACGCGCTCGTTGTACCGCCGCTGCGCCTCTTCCTGGCCGGGGTGGATGTCGAGGGCCGGGTGGGAGATGGCGAGGTAACTCCCGGCCGGGAGCGCGGCCATGAGCTCGGCCACGATCTCGTACGGCCCCTCGGCGTCCTGGATGAGGTGCAGGATCCCGATAAGCAGCAGCGCGACCGGCCGGTCGAAGTCGATGGATCGCGCCGTGGCCAGGATGGCCTCAGGCTGCCTCAAGTCACCCTCGACGTACTGCGTAGCCCCCTCCGGAGTGCCGACCAGCAGCGCTCTGGCGTGAACGAGCACGATTGGGTCGTTGTCGACGTAGACGATCCGCGAGTCAGGCGCTACCGCCTGCGCGACTTCGTGGGTGTTGTTCGCTGACGGTATGCCGGTGCCGATGTCGAGGAACTGCCGGATCCCGGCCTCGGTCGCCAGGTATCGGACCGCCCTGGCCAGGAACGCCCGGTTGGCCCGGACCCGCTGTCGCAGGCCAGGGGTTACCGCCAGGACCCGTTCGGCCGCTTCCCGATCAGCGGCGAAGTTGTCCTTCCCGCCCAGCCAGTAGTCGTAGACCCGGGCCGGGTGCGCGACCGAAGTGTCCAGTCCCGCCACGGTTTCGTCAGTCACGCTGACTCCGCCTCCTGCTGACGCCTGCTCCCACCGGGAGTCTGTCACAACTCGGCAAGATCGAGGACAGAACGTTGCTGCGCACGCGCCGAAGTGTCGTCCGGGGCGACTGGTCGCTAGCGAGCGCGCCACGGCGGCTAACGGAAGTCGCGACTGCGTGCCGCGGCAACGACCCGCAGCCGTTCCAGCCGGGTCGCCAGCAGGCTGACCGCGCCGTCAAGCCGCTCGACCCGGCCGTGCACGAGCAGTGCGCTCGCGCTGACGCCAATCGACCGGAAGCGCTGCCAGACGGTCGGCGGACAGATGATGTTGGCCATCCCCGTCTCGTCCTCGAGGCTGAGGAACACCACGCCGCGAGCTGTGCCCGGCTGCTGACGATGCGTGACCAGGCCGCCGACGCGCACGTTCCGGCCGTTCACGGCGCTGGTCAGCGTCGCCGCGGGCAGCACGCCCCGCTCGGCCAGCATGTCCCTGATGTGCTCGATCGGGTGCGTGCCGTAGGTGCCGGTGGCCCACAGGTCCGCGAAGGTCTCCTCGGCCGCCGTCATCACCGGCAACGGCGGTGCCGTCATGCCCAGCGTGGTGCCGGGCAGCTGGCCAGGCCGGATGGTCGCCGCGGCTCCGGCGGCCCACAGCGCCTCCCGCCTGCTCACCCCGAAACAGCCGAACGCGCCGCCCATAGCCAGCGCCTCCAGCACGGCAGTCGGCAGCGTGGTGCGCCGGGCGAAGTCCTCGAGGTTCGCATACGGCTGGCCGGCCACGATCTGCTCGGCCGCGCGCGTGCCGAGGTTACGGACCTCCGCCAGCCCGAGCCTGATCACTGGCTGACCCGCGACTGGCTGGCCCCCTGACGGGGGACAACCAGTGGAAACGACCCCGTTCCCCGCTGTGCTACCCCCGGGGGACGACCCCCCGGAACCCCCCGCCGTACCACCCCCGGGGGACGACCCCCCGGAACCCCCCGCCGTGCCATCCCGGGGGAACCCCGGAACCCCCGCGCTTTCGCTTTCTTCCAGGGTCGCCTGCACCCCGCTGGCGTTCACGTCCACACCCCTGACCTGCACGCCGTGCCGACGCACGTCGCTGATCAGGCTGGCGGGCGCGTAGAAACCCATCGGCTGGGCGCGCAGCAGCGCGGCGGTGAATGCGGCCGGGTAGTAGCACTTCAGCCACGCGCTCGCGTACACCAGGTAGGCAAAGCTGATCGCGTGCGACTCGGGGAAGCCGTAGCTGGAGAACGCCAGGATCTTGGCGTAGATGTCCGCCGCGACATCCGGCGGGATGTCCCGCTCCGCCATGCCGGCGAGCAGTCGCTCGCGCAGTTCCTCGATCCGCTCCGGTGCGCGCTTGGAGCTCATCGCCTGCCGGAGCCGGTCAGCCTCGTCCGGGCTGAACCCGGCGCAGTCGATGGCGATCTGCATCATCTGCTCCTGGAACAGCGGCACCCCGAGTGTCTTGCCGAGCGCGCGGCTCATCAGCGGGTGCGGCAGTTCGGCCCGCTCATCGCCGTGACGGCGGCGCATATACGGGTGCACCGATCCACCCTGGATCGGGCCGGGCCGGATCAGCGCGACCTCGACCACCAGGTCGTAGAACTTCTCCGGACGGAGCCGGGGCAGCGTAGCCATCTGCGCTCGCGACTCGACCTGGAACACCCCGACGGTGTCAGCGGCCTGCAGCATCGCATAGACGCCGGGATCTTCCTGTGGGATCGAGTGCAGGCCCCAGCGAACACCGTGCGCGCGTTCGACTAGGTCGAAGCAGTCCCGCAGCGCGGTCAGCATGCCGAGGCCGAGCAGGTCAAACTTGACCAGGCCCGCGTAGGCGCAGTCGTCCTTGTCCCACTGCAGCACGCTGCGGTTCGGCATCCGGGCCCACTCGACCGGGCACACTTCCCCCACCGGCCGGTCGCAGATCACCATCCCGCCGGAATGAATGCCGAGGTGCCGCGGCAGCCGCTGCATCTGCTCCGCCAGTGCGACCACGGCGTCGGGCACGCCTGCGTCCGGCGGGACCGGCTGCCCTGGTGCGTATGCTCGCGGGCCGACCTGCCTTGACCACTCATCCAGCTGTTCCGGCTCGTAACCCAGCGCGCGGCCGGCGTCCCGCAGGGCCATCCGCGGCCGGTAGCTGATCACGTTCGCCACCTGAGCCGCGCGCTCCCGGCCATTGGTGGCGTAGACGTGCTGGATAACTTCCTCGCGCCGCCGGTGCTCGATGTCCAGATCGATGTCGGGCGGACCGTCCCGGCCCTGTGACAGGAACCGCTCGAACAGCAGCCCGTGCTGCACCGGGTCCACGCTGGTGATGCCGAGCGCGTAGCAGACCGCCGAGTTCGCCGCCGATCCCCGGCCTTGGCACAGGATGCGGTTGACCTCGCAGAACTCCACGATCTCGTGCACGATCAGGAAGTAGCCGGGGAAATGAAGCTGCTCGATGATGTCCAGCTCGCGGGCGATCTGCGCGTAGGCGCCGTCCACGCGCTCGGCCTCCGGCGGACCGTAGCGGCCGGGTGCTTTGCGGGCGACCAGCTCGCGCAGCCAGGTGGCCTCGGTGTAGCCGTTCGGAACACCGAAGTCTGGCAGCCGCGGCGCGATGACGTGAAAGTCGAACGCGCACTGGGCAGCCAGTTCCACCGTCCGCGCCACCACTCCCGGATACCGGCGCAGCCTGGGGGCCATTTCCGCGCCCGAGCGCAGGTATCCCCCACCCGAGGCGGTCAGCCAGCCGTCCACCTCGTCCAGGCTGGACCGGGCTCTGATGGCGGCCAGCGCCTGCGCAAGCCGAGCGTCCCTGGGGGTGGCCTGGTGCACGTTACTGGTGGCGATGACGTCGACGCCGGCAGTCGCGGCCAGCGAGGCTAGGGCGTCGTTGCGCTCGTCATCGGCCGGGTCGTCGCCGATGGTCAGTTCGACTCGGACGTTGTCCGCCCCGAACGCGTCGGTCAGCCGGGCCAGCTCCCGCGCGGCGGCCTCCGGCCCGCTCGCCGTCAGCGCCGCGGGGACCGCGCCCTTCCGGCAGCCGGTCAGGATGACCCAGTGCCCGCCGTGCGCGCTGGCGAGTGCGGGCTCGTCGTACCGCGGCATGCCCTTCGCACCGCCCGCCAGCTGGGCGGCGCTGATGACGCGGCACAGCCGCCGGTAGCCCTCCGGGTCGCGGGCCAGCACCAGCAGGTGCCGCCCGGCCGGGTCGGGAACGCCGGTCCGGCCGCCAGGAACGCGGTCGAGGCTGAGCTCGGCGCCGAAGACGGTGCCGAGGCTGCCGCCGGACTCCCGCAGCCGGGCCGCCGCCTGGGCGAACTGCGGTACCCCGTACATGCCGTCGTGATCAGTGATGGCCAGCGCGGACAGACCGCGGGCGACCGCCTCGCTGACCAGGTCGGACGGACTCGATGCCCCGTCCAGGAAGCTGTAGGAAGAGTGACAGTGCAGCTCCGCCCATGGCTGCTCAGAGTGGCGGAGCCGCCCCGGCCGGAAGGGTACGGCTGACAGCTGGGCCGCCGGGCGCGACACCTCATCTGGCTCGCCGGCCGTACCCCAGGACAGGCGGCGTTCGAATTCCCGCCACGGGACTGGCGGATTGTCCCAGCCCATCCGAAACTCCCCCGTCCGCTGATCGGTCCGTACCGACTGCCTGCCTACTGCCAGACTGCCTGGCTGCTCGCTCACTGGTGAACTTTTGCTCGCTCAGCTTAGCGATAGCTGCCGACACTTCAGCTTGTAGTCGAACTTATATTCGCATCCATCGCGCTGCTACTGCCGCCCGGATAGTCAGTGCCACGCCGGCAGCAGGTGTTATACAGAGGGCGGGCAACTTCACGATTAGGGAGATTGGGCTCATGGCCATCGGCGTGCTCCTGGAGTGGCGGTTCAAGCCGGAAGCGGTCGACCAGGCGCCGTCCGTCGTTGCCAAGGTTCTGGCCACGACTCGCGCCTTCGACGGCTGCATCCGGATCGATGTGCTGGTCGATGCCGCCGACCCGACCCGCTGGCTGCTCGTCGAGTTGTGGGAGTCACTGGAGCACGACGCCGCTTATCGCGAGTTCCGCGCAGGTCCCGGCAAGGTCACCGAGATTCCGCCGATGCTGGCCGCGGCACCGGTGCTCACCCGGTACGCGGTCGCCGACGTCTGAGCCGTGGCCAGCCCGTGCCGGGTGGTGTCGGGCGATCCGGCTGCGGCTGCGGCCGCCGACAGCTGACGCCTAGCCGACCAGGGCAGCCTCGGACTCCGGCAGCTCGGCCGGAACCGGCGCAGACCCGGCCAGCAGGATCCGGTTCATGACCCGGCGCATCCCGTGGTAGTCGTTAACGGCCATGTGCCACACCTGGCGGTTATCCCAGAACGCGATAGAGCCAGGCTGCCAGGTGAACCTCGTGACGAACTCCGCCTTGCCCCCGTGCTCGAACAGGTAGTGCAGCAGGCCGAGGCTCTCCCGCCGGGTCCAGCCCTCGAACCGGGTCGTGTACTCGGGGTTGACGTACAGCACTAGCTTGCCGGTCTCCGGGTGGCGCGTTATGACGGGATGCAGCGGACCCTCGGCGGCGTCGCACTCGGAGATGGACGGCTCCGGCGGGGACGTCTGCTCGTAGCTGAGGCCGAGCTTGCGCACGTTGGCGTGCACGGCGCGCATGCCAAGCAGCGTGTGCTTCAGCCCGTCGGACAGCGCCTCGTAGGCCGGCACCATCCCCGCCCACATCGTGTCGCCGCCGTGGTCCGGGCATTCTTCGGCGAACAGCATCGTGCCCATCGGGGGCTCGTCGAAGCACGTCATGTCGACGTGCCAGCTCTCCCCGACGTTGCGCGTCTGATCGGGCTCCTTGCGCAGCTGCTGCTTGGTCCGGATCGGGCCGAAGCGCAGCGCGAAGCGCTGCCGCTGCTCGTCGGTCAGGAACTGATCCCGGAAGAAAATGACGCCGTGCTCAGCCCACGCCCGGCGGATCGCCGCGTAGGTCTCGTCCGGGTAGTCGCGGGTTAGGTCGATCCCGCCGATCTCGGCGCCGATGTAACCGCCAATCCGCCGCACCTCCGGCAGCTCTGCCGTCATCTGACCAGCTCCCATCCGCATCGCCGGGAGGCCACATCCGCCATCCGGTCATCTCATTTTCGGAGCCAGGGCGCTGCTGCGGTAGCGGCTTCCTGCCGGCTGAAAGAGCAACACAGTCCCAGCTGGCGGACTATCTGGACCCCAGTCGCCGCTCAACCGGTAGTGCGCCGGTGGCCGACCGCCAGCGTCGGGCGCTTGTCGAGTAGCGATCTCGGGAGCCGCGACGTCACTCGCCCGTCGTCATCGACTCACGTCGTCCGCCCGATACAGCGGCGATGACTGCTTGAGCTGCCGCAGCATCATCCGCATCTCAGCGACGAGTTGGCCGTCGGTGTCAAGGGCCCGGCTGTCGAACCACAGCACCTCGGTCTTGGGCGTGTTGCTGAGCGCGACGACCTCGCCGCTGACACGGTATCGGCTATCCAGGAACACCGGCCCGGAAAGGAATCGGATCTCGATCGCTCCGAACAGTCCGACATGGTCGCCCATGGCCAGCTTCGCGTCGTCGAGCAGCTTGCGATAGAGCAGGTCAACCACCGCTGACGGCGCGGCGATCGGACCGCCCCAAGGCGACGGCCCGGTGTAGGAGTCCAGCGGCTCGGTCATACCACCCTGGCTGATGCGCTGCCGTTGCCGTTCGCCGTCCGGCTGCAGCACCTTGTCACCCAGGACGGCGCCGGGCCGTAGGCCCTTCAGGATGCGCAACTGCGCCGGATCGACCGGACGCAGGTCACGCGCGCGCAGGGCGGACGGCTCGGCCGGGCTTCCGCTGCCAGCCGTTCCCTCAGCGACAATGACGTCCTCGGTCGTCGTCGCCCACGCCCTGGCCTGGACGTCGTGCTGGCGCGACGGCTCCTCGATGAAAGCGCGGACCGGCTCGCCGTCGAGGGTCGCGTGCCGGAAGTACAGCGACAGACTCCCTCGCCTGAACCACTCGTTGCCGAACGCGCGCAGCGCGATCGGCGGGAACTGATCCATGTGCACGCTGCCGGCCACCGTCCCGCCGCGGAAGCCGAGCGTCGTGGCCGTCCGGTCGTCGTGAATGCTCCCGGCGATCCCGGCGGAGAGGTTACGCGGCCTCCGGACCGGACCGGCCAGCACGCCAGCCGTCATGGGCACCTCCCATTGGCCGAACGCAGAGCTTCGCGGTCCGCGGCCTGCACCGGCTAGCTGCAGGTTACCCGGCTAGTGATCTGCAGATCCAGGTAGCGCCCGCGCAACGCCCACCGGTCACCGTCCTGGTGCCGACCGGTGGGAGCCGACTCAATCGCGGCGCAGGCCGGGCGAGGCGGTGCTGACGCGTCTGATCCGCCTGCGCCACACGGTGGGTGGCATCATCGAGCGCAAGCCTATTGGGATGTGCGCGAGTCCAGCGGCCGGTGCAGATCGCCTTCTCGTCCTCGTGGCCGACTACTGGGCCAGCTGCAGGATCGCGTTCGACTCGTCCGCGGTGAGCTCGATCGCTGCAGCGGCGACATTGTCCGCCACGTGCTCGGCCGACCCGGAGCCTGGAATCGGCAGGACCTGCGCCGACCGGCCAAGCAGCCACGCGAGTGCGACGTCGCGCGGGCTCACGTTCAGGCGACGCGCGGCGGTCAGCACTGGCGGCACGTGGTCGATGTTCTGCAGCGGGGCCCACGGCAGGAACACGATCGACTCGGAGTCACACAGGTCGACCATCGACTCCGACGACCGGTCGCCGAGGTTGTAGCGATTCTGCACCGAGACCACCGGTGCCAGCTTCTGCACCTCGCGAAGCTGCTGCTCGGTCACGTTGGAGACGCCGATGTGCCGGATCTTGCCCTCGTCACGCAGTTCGACCAGCGCGCCGATGGAGTCGGCGATCGGAACCTTCGGGTCCGGCCGGTGGAACTGGTAGAGCGGGATCTGGTCGAGCTTGAGCCTGCGCAGGCTACCTTCGCACGCCGCACGCAGGTGTGCCGGCCGGCCGTCCGGGTTCCACCGTCCGGGCCCCGGCCGGATCATGCCGCCCTTGGTCGCGATCACCAGGTCGTCCGGGTACGGGTAGAGCGTCTCGGCGAGCAGTTCCTCGCTGACCCCCGGTCCGTAGGAGTCCGCAGTATCGATGAAGTTGACGCCGAGGTCGACCGCCTTTCGCACAGCCGCCTTGGCCTTGGCCTTGTCCAGCGGCGGCCCCCAGATGCCGCTGCCGGTGATCCGCATGGCACCGAACCCCATCCGGTTGACTGTCAGGTCGCCACCGATGTCGATCGTTCCCGCTGCTGCTGCGCTGCTGCTCATGGAACCCTCCAGCCGGGGCTGGGACCTGGACGGCCCCTCGGCACGAGCGGACGCTCCGTCTGGATCAACCCTAGATCAACCGCCGCTAGAGCTTGCTGGCGTAGTGGCCTCAGCGGCGCCAGCCCGCGCAGGGAACGGGCCGACTCATCCCGGGGGCAGCACCGTCACCCCCGGCCATCGGGCGCCAACGCGCTGCCGCGTGAGTCGTGCGATCGAGATCGCTGGGGTCACCCGCACTGGGTTCACGCGCCACACTCCGGCGAGTAGGTCCGCGAGGCCGTGCGGTGCACAGACCTCGATGCCGTCACCCCGTAGCTTCACCGCGACGCAGGTTGCGGTCTCCGGCCAGGTGGCTACGGCATCGTGGACGGAAGTGAAGGGACCGACCGGCGGCCCGCCGAAATAGTCGTGGTACCAGGTATGCACGGCTGCCTGGTTGGTCGCTTCCCACGGCAGGTCCGCGAGCGCGGCCAGCGCCTGCTGCGCGCTCCGGTCACGCTCCCTGCCGAGGTTCGCAGCATCGAAGAAAGCGACGTCGATGTCCTTAACGTCGGCGGACACAAACCGGCCGAATCGCACCCCCCACACGACGTCGCGGACGGCACCGGCACCGATCCATACGTCGGGCAGGCCGCTGTCGGCTACGACCGCCAGCGCTGTCATGAACCACTCGTTGTGCTGCAGCAACTCGGCGAGCACGGTCGCGTCGGCCGACTCGACACCGGGACACTCATGCCGGCGCCCGGTCAATTCGCCCGCCGCGATATCAGGGTGATCCAGGACGCGGATGGCACTAGCGTCGTTGTCATGCAGACCATGGTGCCCGCTGGGTCCGACAAGATCTGGGCAGAGGACTCCGGTGGCGCGGGGCCGGTAATCCTCCTCCTGCATGAGGGCGTCGCGGACGCGCGCATGTGGGATCCCGTGTGGCCCGCGCTCACCGCCAGCTGCCGGGTGATCCGTTACGACGTGCGTGGCTACGGCCGGTCGCCGGCAGCCACCGAGAACTACACGCTGCTGGGTGACGCGCTCACGGTGCTTGACTACTTCGGCGTGGCCGCAGCACACGTCGCCGGGTGCAGCATGGGTGGCGGCACGGCCATCGAGCTTGCACTGGTCCACCCGGCGCGGGTGACGTCGCTCGTGCTGCTCTGCCCGGGAATTCCCGGCTATGCCTACCCGGAGGATCCGGCCGTGGAGGCTCGGTTCGACGAGGCGGCTGCGGCCGGTGATACCGAGCGCCTGGTGCGGCTCGGCCTCGAGCAGTGGGGCCGCTCGGGTGACGACTCGTTCGTAACCGAGCTCATGCGCACCGCGATGCGCGCGTGGGAGAACGAGGAGCACTTCCAGCAGCAGGGCGCTCCGGTCTACGACCGGCTTGGCGAGCTTGGCGTCCCGGTCGTGCTGATGGTGGGTGACCGCGACAACCCAGGTCTCATCGCCAGCAACGAGGCCGCTGCACAGCGCGTGCCCGGCTGCGAGCTGATCCGTATGCCGGGCGTCGACCACTACCCCACGGTGCGCGCGCCGCAGCTGGTAACCGAGGCGATCCTGCACCACGTGTCACGCAGCCCTCAGCGGGCGGTTGAGTCGCAAAGTGGGAGAAGCAGAGAGTGGGACGTCTAAGGCAGGTCGTGATCGATTGCGAGAAGCCGTCTGCTCTTGCCCGGTTCTGGGCTGCCGTGCTGGACGACTTCGATGTCCGGCCCTACGACGACGAGGAAGTCGCTCGGCTTGCGGCGCTCGGCTATACGCCGGAGACCGACCCGGGCGTGATCGTCGATGGGCCCCACTTCGAAATCTGCTTCCAGAAGGTGGACCGGGAGCCGCGATCGAAGACACCCGTCCATTTCGACATCGAGTCGGCCGACTGGCTTGCGGAGATCGAGCGCCTGACCGGCTTGGGAGCCACCGTCAAGGACTGGTTTGAGGGTCGGGTCTGGATGCGGGATCCCGAGGGCAACGACTTCTGCGTAGTTGCCGGCGATCGCTGACGGTACCAGAGCCGACGGCCGACGAAGACGGGCAAGGGCGCCGATGACTTGCCGCTGTTGCCCGCCCGCGGTCACGATCCTTTGCTGCCGTCGATACGCTCGCGCAGCAGGTCGGCGTGACCTGCATGGCGGGCGTATTCCTCGATCATGTGCACGTAGACCCAGCGCAAGCTGATCTGCTTGCCGATGCGGGCATGCAGGAAAGTCTCATCGAGATCGTGACCAGCTGTGGCTGCCCGGCATAGCTCAAGCTCACTGACGAAAGCCGCGTAGTCCGCCCCCGCGGAAGCCGGCGTCGCGTCGTCGAAGTCGGGATCCTGGCCGTCGCGATCGTACAGGCGCGGGACTTCTTCGCCGCCGAACCTGATCCGGAACCAGCCCCGTTCGACGTCCGTCATGTGCCTGATCAGGCCGAGCAGCGACAGGTTCGACGGCGGGACAGCCCGCTGGGCAAGCTGGTCGGCGGTGAGCCCCGCGCACTTGTGCAGCAAGGTAGCGCGGTACCAGTCAAGAAACTCCTCCAGCGTGGTCCGCTCGTCGGCAGTGAAATGCTCGTCGACACGGCTGATGTCCGGCGCTGTCCAAGCCATAACGGCATCATGCCAGAACCTTCCAGACGAGACCCTGACCCGCCGTTGGCAGCTGTCTGGCAAGCCCGCACCGGTCAGCCGCAGTGTCGTCCCACCCAGCGCAGCCGAACGTGTTAGAGTCGCGGTGAATCCTATTGACTTGATTGGATTAATAGGAATGAACATCACCGCACCAGATCCGTCGCTCGCGGCGCCGCATGGACATCGCCCCAGGTCCGCGGTGCGCGCCGCCAAGGCCGGGATCGTGCTCGTGGGGGCCGACCGCGCGGAGCTAGATTGGTGACCCGGCCACCCGGCGCGCAGACGGTCGATGAAGTGCTGGCCCGCGCGCGGGCGCGGCTTTCCCGGCTGAGTCCGTGGCAGGCTCGGGACGCCGCTGCCGCCGGCGCTGTCCTGGTCGACATCCGCCCGGACGCACAGCGGCTCGCCGAGGGCGAGATCCCAGGCGCATTCATCGTCGAGCGGAACGTCCTGGAGTGGCGGTTCGACCCGCTCTCGGCTGCCAGGCTGCCAGCAGCCGATTATGACCTGCGGATCGTCGTGTTCTGCTCCGAGGGCTACACCTCCAGCCTGGCCGCCGCATCGCTGCTGGATCTCGGCCTGCACCGGGCCACCGACATGGCTGGCGGGTTCCGTGCCTGGCAGGCAGCTGGCCTGCCGGTTGTCACGCGTCCGCAAGACCCTGAGCGGGCCTGAGCGGCGCTGCCTGTCGCTGCCTGTCGGTGCCTGTCAGCTCAGCCATCGGCAGCATGGGGGGTAGGCAATGTTCTCGCGCAGGGCCCCGGCCCGAGCACCCTGGACCTTTAGACAACCGACAGGGGACGAGGCGGGCCAGTTTCAAGTCGCTGCCTGCCAAGAAGAACAGAACGCTAGGCAGATAAGGCCGGTGGCTGCGCTTCGCTGGTCAGCGCGCCGTTCCGTGTTGTGGGCGCCTGCTGTGGGAGCAAGTGGACGAGTTAAGTCGAGCTAACTGGTCGGTAAGTGGCTGGAAGCGCCGGGCAACCACCGCGAGCCTGGCTTTCGGCAGTCCGAATTGGCATGTCCTTGCCCACGAGGTCCGCCAGGGTCACCGAGTCGAGGATCTGCCGGATTCCGTGGTGCAGGTCGATCCAGAGCTGCTGAATTGCGCGTGCAGACTCTTGATGGCGGAGCTCCTCTGGTGCCTGGCCCGCCACCTGGGCGAGCGGGCCTTGAACTGCGTCAATGACGTCGGCGATGGTGACTTGGGCGGCTGGCTTTGCCAGCCACCAGCCACCGTTCGGTCCTCGTCGGCTGCCGACCAGACCGTGACGGCGGAGGTCGCTCAGGATTTCCGTGACGTAACGCATCGGAATGGCCTGCGCCGCAGA
>JASHQA010000081.1 GCA_030037785.1 Streptosporangiaceae bacterium | reverse complement strand
GCCCGCTCTCGTCGGACTCGCCGTGGCATCCGCGGTCGCAGCCGGCGTCGTGCTCAGCCCGCCCGCGCACAGCTCGGCCACCAGCTCGGCGCACCTCGCCCCGTTCGGCCAGACGACCACCGTCGGGGCGCTGTTCACCCGCTCCCCGACCGGCCGGCTGGCGCGCCACTTCTGCACCGCGAGCGTCGTCGACAGCCCGGCCGGTGACCTGGCCGTGACCGCCGCCCATTGCATGCGGGGCAAGGTTGCCGGCGAGGTGGTATTCGTGCCGGACTACTCGGCCGGGCACGCGCCCTACGGGACGTGGACCGTGACCAGCATCATCGAGGACCCGCAGTGGCAGGAGTCCAGCGACGCGGACGACGACTTCGCGTTCCTGCTAGTCGCTCAGGCGGGCAGCGCCGTTCCGGTCCAGGACCTGACCGGCGGCGAGACGCTGGGCATCAGCGCCACCGCAGGACGACTGGTCAAGGTGGCCGGCTACCCGGACACCCGACAGACGATGGTGAGCTGTGAGAACACGGTCGTTGCCTTCAGTCCCACCCAGTTCCAGTTTGACTGCGATGGCTTCACCGACGGCACGAGCGGTAGTCCGCTGCTGGCCGAGGCCGTCCCCGCCGGCGCCACCGGGCAAGCGGCGGCGGCTGGCGTCGACATGGTGATCGGCGTGATCGGCGGGTACGAGCAGGGCGGCTACACGGCGTCGGTGTCCTACGCCGCTCGGTTCGCCAACCACGTCGCCGCGCTGTACCAGCGAGCGCTGCTGGTGTCGGCCCGCACCGGGTGACGCTCGGCCGGGTATGCCAGCAGGCGACATCTTGCTATACCGGGGTTATGAGCGATGACGGTATCGCCGGCCAGATGCGCCGGGTCGCAACCACCCTGCTCCAGCAGTTCGACGACGACCAGCGCGCACTCGCGCACCTCCCGTTCGCCGACGACGGGGCGCGGCGCTGGCTCGAGTACCGGCCGGAGTCGCGGCCGGGGGCGTGTCTGGCGACGCTGACCCTAGACGGCCGTAAGGCGGCGCACCGGCTGCTCGCCACCGCGCTGAGCGATCGGGCGTTCGCTCAGGCCATGGCCATCGTGGCGCTGGAGGAGGTGCTCGACCGCCGGGAGCAGGGCGCGCTGCATCGCCACATCGGCGACTACTGGGTGGCCGTGTTCGGCGAGCCGGCCACGGACGAGCCGTGGTCGTGGCGGTTCGAGGGACACCACGTGTCGGTGACGATGACCGTGCTCGGCGACGTCGTGTCGCCGGCTCCGGTCTTCCTCGGCGCCAACCCGGCCCAGGTGAGCTACGCCGGCCGCACCGTGTCGCGCCCGCTCGCGCCCGAAGAGGATCTCGGCCGAGCGCTGCTAGACGCGCTGGACCCGCGCGGCCGCGCGTCAGCCATCGTGGCCGACGAGGCCCCGGCTGACATCCGGACCGCTACCCGCCCGCGGGCGCAGCCGGCCCTGCAGCCCCTTGGCGTCGCGGCAGCGAGCCTCGGTCCGACCCCGCGAGCGCTGCTCGGCGAGCTGGTGGCCCTCTACCTCGACCGGCTGGTACCCGAGTTGGCCGGCCGGGAGGCGGACCGAATCGCGGCCGGTGAGCTCTACTTCGCCTGGGAGGGTCCCGGCACGCCGGGCACCCGGCACTACTATCGCGTCCAGGGCGACGACCTGCTCATCGAGTACGACAACACCCAGCCGGACGGCAACCACGCGCACACGGTGCTGCGGAGACCGCGCAGCGACTTCGGCGACGACATCCTGGCGGTCCACTACGGCCAGGCGCACGTCGCCTAGAAGCCGGGTTCCGCGGTAGAGATGTCGTAGCTCGGTCCCCAGTACCACTGGGTCGCGCTGGCACCGGGCACCATGTGCGGCACGCCGGTCGGATCGGCGATCCACCACCGGACACGCGCCTGCATCCAGGCCGGGAGCGTGGCGACGGCCTGCTTCACCGCCGGCCACTCGTTCAGCATGGTATAGATCCGGGCGTTGTCCGCGGGCTCCAGAGCCAGGTGCTCGGTGACCCAGCCCGCCACCATACTCGGCGTCGCGTCGCCCGGCTCGACGTCGAGCACCGACGCCGCCGGGTCGGTGCCCCACGCGTCGATCCAGATGGTCGGCCGGCCGGCCATCTCCGCCGCGGGAACTGCGTAGTCGCCGGTGGCGTACGTGGCGCACAGCACACCCGCCGGGATCGCCGCGGGCGTGGCCGAGTCATAGATCTCGAAGGGCTGTTCGGCCGCGGCGGACCGCGCTGGTGACGGTGACGGTGACGGTGACGGTGACGCGGTCCGCTGGCGCCGCGCCGACCCGGCGCGCGGTGGCCGCTTCGACGCGCCCGAGCGGCGCCCGGCCGCCAGGTCGGCGCCGACAGCGCTGGCCAGTCTCGAGTGGCCGCCGATGCCGCCCGCAGCCGCGGTCGGCCCGGCCGTCACGCCAACGGCTAGCGCCGCACCGGTGAGCAGCGCCGCGGCTACGCCGTAGCTGAGAACCGACGGCCGACCGGTGCCGCGCGGCCGCGCCGGGATCCGGTCCGCGGCGGGACCGGAGGCCGCGAGGGGCGGATACTGGTCGTGGCGGCGGGCCGCGTCGTGCTGGCGAACCGCAGCGTGGCGACGGGCCGCGTGGCGAGGGGCGGAACGGCGGGGCACGATGAGCCTTCGGTGGGGCGCGGGCTGCGCGCAGCGGTGGCCCAGCGGCGCTGCGGCCTGGCGGCTGGGTCCGCTCGCCCCGGCCGTAGCGCGCGGATGTGCCGCGGGTCAGGGCGACGCGTTGCTGGGCAACCATCACAAGCTGGGCGCTTTGCTAGTCAGTTGTAACACGCACGCAGCCGGTTTAGGTAGGAAATAGTATGACCTGTGTCACTCGGGAGGGAGCGGCGTGACTACCCGGCCGACCGCGATCGACGCGCTCGCTGCGGCCCCGCGACGAGCGGCGCTCGTGCTCGACTTCGACGGCGTGCTGGCGCCGATTGTCGCGAATCCGAAGACCAGCGCGATGCCGGCCGGGTCCGCGGCGAGCCTGGTGCGGCTGGCCAAGTTTCTCGGCACGGTCGCGGTGATCTCCGGCCGGCCGGCCGGTTTCCTGATCGACCGGGTGCGGGTACCGGGCGTGCAGCTACTCGGCTCCTACGGGATGGAGCACGTGACCGACGGCCGGCTGACGCTGGTCCCGCAGGCACAGGCCTGGCTGCCAGCCGTGGCCGCCGCGCGCCGCGCGCTGGCTGCCGAGCTGGGCGGCCAGCCGGGGATCCGCATCGAGGACAAGCCGGCCTCGGTGGCGGTGCACTGGCGGCAAGCGCCGGATCGAGCGGCCGCGGCCGACCGGGTGCGCGCCGCCACCAGCCGGGCCGCCAGCCAGACGAGCCTGCGACTGGCGCCGGGCAAACTGGTCGAGGAACTGCGGCCGCCGGTCGACATCGACAAGGGATCGGCGGTAGCCGGGCTGATCGCGGCGGCCCAGCCCGCTGCCGTCGCATACGCCGGCGACGACGTCGGCGACCTGCCCGCGCTGCGCGTGGTTCGTGCGGCCGGCGGCTACGCCCTGGTCGTCGAGCACGGCGCCGAGACCGACCCCCGGCTGCTCACCGTCGCCGACGAGGTGTACCAGGGCACGCCGGGCTTTGCCGGCTGGCTCGGTGCGCTCGCTGCCGCTGCCGAGGCTGCCGCTCAGCAGGCCTGACCGGCCCGCTCGGCGCGTAGCTGGCGGCGCAGCAGCTTACCGGTCGGCAGCCGCGGCAGCTCGGCGACGAACTCGACCGATCGCGGGCACTTGAAGGCCGCGAGCAGCGCCCGGCAGTGCTCGATCAACTCGGCGCCGAGCTCAGCCGACCCCGTTTCCTGCCCCGCCAGCTGGACGACTGCCAGCACCTTCTGACCCATCTCCGGATCCGGTACGCCGATCACCGCCGCGTCATCGACCGCGGGATGGCTGATGAGCGCTTCCTCGATCTCCGCCGGGTAGATGTTGACACCGCCGGAGATGATCAAGTCGGTGCGTCGGTCGCTGAGGTACAGATACCCCTCGTCGTCCACGTGGCCGACGTCGCCGAGGGTCGACCAGCCGCGGTCGTCGAGCGCGCTCGCGGTCTTGGCCGGGTCGCCCAGATACTCGAACGACTGGCCCTCGAAGTAGACCAGCCCGTCCTGCCCGGCTGGCAGTTCCGCGCCATCCTCCCCGACGATGTGCACGGCGGCGCCGAGCGCGCGACCCACCGATCCGGGATGAGCCAGCCAGTCGGCCGAGTCGATGATCGTGATCCCGTTCGCCTCGCTGCCCGCGTAGTACTCCATCAGGCACGGACCG
Organism: Streptosporangiaceae bacterium; assembly: GCA_030037785.1. Lineage (GTDB taxonomy): Bacteria > Actinomycetota > Actinomycetes > Streptosporangiales > Streptosporangiaceae > JAJYUU01. The sequence continues at coordinate 9,738 of JASHQA010000081.1, read as the reverse complement.
AGCCAGTCGATCATCTGCCGCTTGACGTCCGCCGGGCACGGCGCGGCGGCGTGCACGACCGTCCGCAGGCTGGACACGTCGAACTCCAGCCGCTGCTCGTCGGGCAGTCTGAGCAGGCGCACGAAGTGCGTCGGCACGAACTGGACGTGGCTGACCCGATGCGCCTCGACCGCGCGCAGGCAGCCGGCCGGGTCGAACCGGTCCATCAGCACCACGGTGCCGCCGAGCCGATGCGTGCCCAGCGAGAAGTTGTTCGGCGCGGCGTGGTACAGCGGCGCCGGGCACAGGTAGACCGAGTCGGGCCCGAAGCCGAACGCGGCGCTCAGCAGCAGCGGGAGCGTCACCGGGGATCCGAACGGGGGGAACGCGTGCTTCGGCTTGATGCCCTTGGGTCGGCCGGTCGTGCCCGAGGAGTAAAACAGCACTGCGCCGTCGACCTCGTCGTCGATCGGGTCGGCGGACTGCGCGCGAATCGCCGCCTGGTAGTCAAGAAGGCCCGGCTCCGGCGTGCCACCGGTCACGAACACCGCGAGGCCGGGCTGGTCGGCCGCGATGAGCGCGGCCACGGGTGCGGTCTCCGCCGAGGCGAAGAGCACACGCGCGCCGCAGTCATCGACGACGTAGCGCACCTCGTCGGCGGTCAGGTGCCAGTTGACCGGCGTCCAGTAGGTGCCGCGGCGCTGCGCGCCCCAGGCGATCTCGAAGTACTCAGGCTGGTTCGTCACCAGCAGCGCGACGTGATCACCGGTCTGCACCCCGAGCCTGGCGAGCAGCCGCGACACCTGGCGGCTGCGGCGGTCCAGGTCGCCGTAGGTCAGCACCTGACCGCCGTCCGCGGTCACGACCGCAGGCTTATCCGGCGCGGCGGCCGCGATCTCCGACAGGTGCACGGCGCTCAGAGCAGCTCGAGGATGGTGGCGTTGGCCTGGCCGCCGCCCTCGCACATGGTCTGCAGCCCGTACCGGGTGCCGGTCGCGGCCATGTGGTGCACCAGGGTGCTCATGATCCGGGCGCCGCTGCCGCCGAGCGGGTGACCGATCGCGATCGCGCCGCCGTTCGGGTTCAGCCGGGCCGGATCGGCCCCCGTCTCGGCGAGCCAGGCCAGCGGCACGGGCGCGAAGGCCTCGTTGACCTCGAACGCGCCGATGTCGTCGATCGACAGGCCGCTGCGCTTCAGCGCGAGCGCAGTCGCCGGGATCGGGCCGGTCAGCATCACGATCGGGTCGTCGCCAGTGACCACGGCGGTGTGAATCCGGGCCAGCGGCCGGAGGCCAAGCTCGGCCGCCTTCTCGCTGGTGGTGATCAGCAGCGCCGCGGCTCCGTCGGAGATCTGCGAGCTGTTGCCCGCCGTGATCGTGCCGCCCTCGGGCTTGAAGGCGGGCTTCAGCGCGCCCAGCGCCGCCAGCGTGCTGCCCCGCCGCACGCCCTCGTCGGCGGCGACCTCGACGCCAGCCGGGTTCGTGATGGGGGCGATCTCCGCGGCAAACCGGCCCTCGTCCTGCGCGGCGGCGGCCTTGGCGTGCGAGCCCAGGCTGAACTCGTCGAGCTGGGTCCTGCTGAGCCCCCACCGCTCCGCGATGACCTCCGCGCCCAGGCCCTGATGCGGCAGCTTGCCCGCATACCGGGCCTTGAACCGCTCCCCGAACGGCCACTTGCCCGCCGCCGAGGAGCCCATCGGAACCCGGCTCATCGATTCCACCCCGCCGGCCACCACCACGTCATAATGCCCGGCGATGACGCTAGCGGCGGCGAAGCTCACCGCCTGCTGCGACGAGCCGCACTGGCGGTCCACCGTGACGCCGGGAACCGCCTCCGGCCACCCCGCCCCGAGCACAGCGGTCCTCGCGATGTCGGCGGTCTGCTCCCCCACCTGCATCACGCAGCCCCAGATGACGTCCTCGACCACAGCCGGGCTGACGCCGGACCGCTCGGCCAGCGCCGTCAGCACGTGCGCCGACAGGTCGGCCGGCTGGATCTCCGCCAGCCCGCCGTTGCGCTTGCCGACCGGCGTCCTGACCGCCTCGACGATGACTGCGTCCCGCATTAGTCCCTCCCTCGGTGACCGCCGGCCCGCCCGGCCGCCCGGTTCATGATGTCCAACGTAGTTAACTACGAAAACTATGTCGATGACCGGTCAGCTGAAGATGTCCAGCAGCGTCGCCGACTTCAGTTCGTCTGGTAGCAGCGCCCGGGCCGCCACGTCCATGTGCCGCCGCCAGTGCGCCTCCGCGCCCGTCGCATCGCCGGCCGCCACGAGCGCGACCAGTTTGCGGTAGGACCGGACGACCTTCCGGAACGCGCCGGCCGGCGCCGCCGCTATCGCGGGGCTGCTGCTGGCGAGCAGCAGGTGGGTGTCGACGACCTCGCGGAGCACCTGGTACTGGACGGCCAGCGTCTTGTTCCCGGCGCGCTGCACCAGGGCATCGTGAAAGCGCTGCGAGCAGCGCGTCCACGAGCCCACATCGGCGGGCGGCCGGCCGGCGGGGAGCACGGCGTCGAGCTCGTCGGCGCACGCGGATAGCTCGGCTACGTCCGCGGCGGTCCGCCGCCGGGCGAGCAGGCCGGCCGCCACCGGCTCCAGCAGCGACCTGGCCTCGTAGACGTCGCTGACCGTGGTACCCAGGGTCTGCATCAGCAAGCCGACGTACCTCGCCGCGACTTCCACGCTCGGTGCGGTAATGCGCGCGCCGCGGGCCCCGCGACGCAGTTCGATCAGGGACTCGGTTTCCAGGATCCGGAACGCCTCGCGCAGGGTAGGCCTGGACACCTCGAACTGCCGCATCAGCTCTACCTCGGCGGGCAGGCTGTCGCCCGCAGCCAGCTCGCCCCGCACGATCCTGGCGCGCAGATACGCGGCGATCATCTCGCCGGTCTTGACCTGCCGCAGGTGCTGGCCGACCGGCCGGCTATCGATGAGCACGCGCGACCCTCTGACGACGTAGCAGAACTCGTACTCTACCGGCTGCCTAACCCCGGCCGCCGCGGCCGAGCGCGGCCCGCACCGCGCCCACCTCGTTGACGAGCATGAGAGCGAGCGCGATGGTCAGGCCGACGGGCAGGGGCAGTCCGTGACTTCCGCTGCCCTGCTGGTTCCGGTCAGCGACGATCAGGATCACGTAGATCACGACGGCGATGACCGGCCACGTCACCAGCGCGATGCCCTTCTGCTGCCAGTTGGTGTAGCCGCCGAGGCCAAAGTGCAGGGGCAGCCGCGCACCGGCGGGCAGCGTCGCGGCGCCGTAGAGGGTCACGCCGACGATGCCGAGCAGCAGCGCGGTGTCGATGAGCAACGTCGCCAGATTCACGGGCACTCCTCAGCTCAGGGTCGGATGGCGAGTCCGGCGACCTTCCCGGCGGCGTCGAACCGGACGATTCCGCGGGCGTCGCCCGCCTCGAAGTGCAGCGGCACGTCCACCAGCGTGACGTCCCCCGTCTGCCGGGCGAACGGCGCGCCGATCCGCTCTAGCTGCCCGAACATCCCGATGACGCTGGCCCAGCCGGCGGCCAGCCGATCAGCGCCGAGCCGCTGCCGCAGGTTCTCGTCGAACTCGTCCCGGATCTGCTCCCAGCGGCTCTCGTCGTGCCAGCAGAAGATCGCCACAGCCGCGCCCGCCGCCTCCGGCGGGACCTCGCGGCTCATGAGCGCGCCGGTCCGCGGGTCGACCGGATGCCCGAACCGCTGAAACGCCGCCTGCCTGCTCGTGCCGAGCACCGCACCGATATCCCTCCAGCTGCAGCCCGCAGCCCGCGCCCGGTCGATCGCGGCCTGCAAGGCCGCGTCCGCCGCCGCCGACAGGTCTCGTGCCGCCGCCACGCCGGCCCGCGGTGCCGGGGGGCGGCGGGTGAACTCCTCGATCAGGCGCCGAGCCGTCGCAGCCACCGCCGCCACGGGGTCGGGCAAACCCGACGCGCCATCGACGTCGTCAAGATAACCCTGACGCTCCCGTACCGTCAAGCGTTCGTTTACATCGGCTTGGCTCTCGGCACCGCCCTGGCTGGCACCGCCCTGGCTGGCACCGCCGCGGCGGCGCCGCGCCGCGTCCCGGCACCGCGCGTCGCAGTAGCGCCGGCGGCGACCGCGAGGGCGCTGCGGCGGCAGCACGCGGCCACACGAGAGACACACCGGGGTGTCAACCACGTTTTTATTAGAACACGCGCACCGTTGCCACGAAAATACTAAAACGTGGGCCATCGTCGACGGGGCCGGTCGGCTAGACCGGTATCGCGGCGCCATTCACCAGGCCCGAGTCAGGGCTGGCAAGGTAGACGTAGCTGCGGGCGACGTCGGGCACCTTCGGCCAGGCTGCGTGGTCAGCCGCGGGCATCGCGGTGCGGTTAGCCGGCGTGTCGATGATGCTCGGCACCACGCAATTCACCGTGATCCCGGTGCCGCGCACCTCGTCGGCGGCCATGGCCACCAGGTGCAGCACGCCGAGCTTGCTCACCGAGTACGCGAAGCCCGAGCCCGCGCTGACCAGGCCAGCCCGGCTCGCCGTGTGCACGATCCGGCCCTGCCCGGTGTCCTGCATGACGCGCAGGGCGTGCCGCGTGACGATCGCCGCCGACACCAGGTTCAGCTCGAGCTGTCCGGTCAGCTCCGCTGCGTCGAGCTCGGCCAGCGGTCGCCGGGGCGCGAACCCGCCGATGGTGTTGAGCACGGCCCATGGCGCCGGGGCGGCGTCGAACAGCGCGCTGACCGCGGCGTCATCGAGCACGTCGACGGCCTGGTAGCTGACTCCGGCGAGCCGGTGCTCGACTGCCGGGCTCACCCGGTCGGCGCCCAGCACCAGGGCGGCGACGTCGGCGAACGCGGCAGCCACCCCGGCGCCCAGGGCGCCTGCAGCCCCGAATACGAGCACGTGCCGGCCGGCTAGGCCACTATCGACCACGTTCCCTCCAGTTTCCGCAGCAGTCAGCCAAGGGAGAGCGACGCGACCAGGTACGCAACCCCGAACGGATCGTCGGAGTAGCGGACCACGCACGACGGGCGCCGCCCGGCCGTCGCGCCGGCCAGCACCTGCCAGGCCGGGCGCCCGGTGGCCAGCAGTTCCGCGGCGAGCGTGTCGTCGAGCGCGAGCAGCGCCGGCATGTCGCCGGCCAGGATGGCACGGCCGACCTCGGCGTCGAACGGCTCGGCTCGCACGTCCAGGTAACCGGGCGCCCGCCGGCTTCGGCGCGCGCTGCCGTCAGCCATCACGAGCAGCGCTACCTCCGGAGCCGCCGCGGCAACCCGCGCGCCGAGCGCGGCACACGCCATCGGCGGCGTGCCCGCCCCGACAGACTGCAGTCGTCGGCGGCCATCGTAGCCAGCGTCGTCCAGCAGGCGAGCGCCGAGGCCGACCGACAGCGGAAGCGGCGAGTCCACCGGGGACCCACCGGCAGCACGGTCGCCCAGCGCGGGCGCGTAGGCACTCAGGTCCAGGCGCGCACGCGGATCGAAGGTCCGTTGCTCGGCCGCGACCCCGACGACGACAATCACGTCCGCACCGGCCAGGGCTAGCTCGTCGACCGCCTCCCGGCAGGCCTCGCGCAACTCGGGCAGCACCGGGTCCGCGCCGGTCAGCTCGCGCGCGAGCAACGGTGGCGCCGGGCACAGGGCGGCTGCGATGAGCATCAGCTAGGCAAGCCCCCGCACCGCCCTCGCCGGCGGGCGGTCACCGCGGATCGTCGCCACCATGTCCACGACCTGGCGCGTCTCGCGCACCTGGTGGACGCGGAAGATCCGGGCGCCGTGCCACGCGCACACCGCGGTCGCTGCGAGAGTGCCCGGCAGCCGGTGCTCTGGCGGCAGGTCCAGGGTCTCGCCCACGAAGTCCTTGTTGGACAGTGACACCAGCACCGGCCAGCCTGTGTCGGTCAGCTCGGCCAGCCGTCGGGTGACCTCGAGCGAGTGCCAGGTGTTCTTGCCGAAGTCGTGGGCGGGGTCGAGGACGATCCGGTCAGGCTGGACGCCGGCCTGCAGCGCGCGCCGGGCCAGCGCCTGGGTTTGCGCCAGGACGTCCGCCACGACGTCGGGGTAGCTAACCCGGAACGGGCGGGTGCGGGGCTGCTGCCGCCCGACGTGCGCGCAGACGAGACCGGCGCCGAACTCGGCAGCGACCTCGGCTAGCTGGCCGTCAAAGCCTCCCCAGCTGTCGTTGAGCAGGTCGGCGCCGGACTCGCACGCCGCGCGACCGGTCTCGTGCCGCCAGGTGTCGACGCTGATCACCACGTCTGGGTAGCTCGACCGGACGGCGGCGATGAAACCGGCGGTGCGGCGGATCTCCTCAGCGACGTCCACCTCGGCACCCGGCGCGGCCGGAATGCCACCCACGTCGATCACGTCCGCACCCTCGGCGACGGCCTGGTGCACGCGCTCGATCGCGGCTGGCTCGGCCCAGGTCGCGCCCGGCTGGAAGAAGGAGTCCGGGGTGCGGTTCACGATCGCCATGACCAGCGGCTGCCCCGGCGGGAAGGCGCGGCGGCCCAGCCGCAGCACGCCGTGGCTGGCTGACCGGCCAGCCGGGTGGGGTCCGCCCGCGCTCACCGGACCTGGACCGAGACGGCTGGCGGTCGCTCAGTGACCGGGACTGGCCTGGTTACCGGCCGGACCTGGCCGTCGGAATCCCGCGCGAACTGCCGCAGCCACGTCGCCGCTGGCCGGTGTCCGGCTGGCTCATCCGGACCGGCCGGCCCGAGCCGCCGCCGCCGCTCGGCGACGAGCAGCAACTCGGCGGCCATCAGCGCCAGGTCGTGGTTCGCCCGATGGCGGTGCCCGCGAGAACCGAGGTCGACCTGGGCGACCGCGTCCAGGCCGTGGGCCGACACCGTGTCCATCAGCGTCGCAAGCTCGACGCCGTAGCCGACCGGGATGGACAGCGACTCCATCAGGTCGCGCCTGGCGGCCCACTCCCCCGCCAGCGGCTGCACGACGCCTGCCAGCTCGGGCCACCACAGGCTGATGAGCGGCCGGGCGACGAGCTCGGTCACCCGGCCACCCTCGGTCGAGACCGATCCGTCGTTGTCCGTCCATAGTCTCGTGTAGAAGCCCTTCACCAGCCGCACGTGGTCATCGGTCAGCAGCGGGCCGAGCAGCCCGGTGACGAAGTGCGGACCCCAGCGGGTCAGGTCAGCGTCGATGAACACCATCAGGTCACCGGTGCTGACCAGCAGCGACTTCCAGAGCGCCTCGCCCTTGCCGGCGAAGCTGCCCGCCTGCGGCGCCACCTCGGCGGTCCGGTACACCACGGCGCCCGCCTGGGCGGCGACGTCGCCGGTGTCGTCCGTCGAGTCGGAGTCCATCACGATGAGCTCGTCTACGAGCGGAACCCTCGCCACCAGCGCGGTGGCGATCGAGCCGACCACGCCGGAGATCGTTCGCTGCTCGTTCCTGGCCGGGATGACGACGCTGATCGTGACGCCGAGCCGCTGCTTGGCCGCGAGCAGCTGATCCTGCGGCCAGTCCTGCCAGCGTGACCTGCGACGGGTGAGCCAGGCGTCGGTGCGGTCGTCCATCACCGGGCCAGCCTATCGACGCAGGTCGGCTCCGACCGGCGGGCCGGCGGGTCAGCGGACCGAGCGGACCGGCAGCACGGCGATCGCGCCGGCGATGCCGCAGCAGCCGCCGAGAATGAACAGCATCCGGTAGCCGCCCAGGTGCCCGATGATCAGCGCGGCGAACAGCGGCGCGAGCACCTGCGGTCCGGCGTTCGCCATGTTGAGCACGCCGAGGTCGCGGGCGGCGTCCTCCTGTCGCGGCAGCACCAGCGTCACCAGAGCGGCGTCGACGGACAGGTAGGTGCCGAACGCCAGCCCGGCGAACGCCGCGTACAGCTCCACCGCCCCGAACGTGGGTGACAGCACCGGCAGCACGCAGCCAGCGCCTGCGACGGCGGAGGAGATGAAGACGAACGGCTTGCGGCGGTTGAGCCGGTCCGATAGCGGGCCCGCGATCGCCGCGGCGAGCAGCGAGCCGACCGCCGCGATCGCGGCGAGCACCGTGATGCCCTGCGCGGGCCGCATGCCGCCAGGCAGCGCGATGTAGTCCGTGAGGATGTACAGCTCGTATCCCACTATCAGGAAGTAACCCATGATCGACGCGGCCCTGCTGGCGAACACGCACGCGAAGTCCCAGTGCCGGAGCGCGGACAGGAAGTCGGCAAGTCGGGCGGACACCTTGCGGGTGTCCCGCGGCGGCCTCGGCGTGTGTGCCGACGAGGCGTCGGCCGTGTTGCGGACGAAGGACATCGCGGCCGCGGCCATCAGCAGGCCGAGTGCCAGGTAACCCCAGGCGACGTGGGCCGTGAACAGGCTCGCGATGCCCACCCCGGCCACCCCGCCGAGCACCATCGCCACGCCGGTCACCGCGGCGGCACCGCCGCGCCGCCGCCGCGCGACCCGGTCCGGGATGACCGCGGTCAGCGGCGCCTGGTACAGGTTCGCCACCGCCTGGGCAGCGCACCAGCCGGCCAGCAGCACCGGCACGGTCCGGATCTGGCCAACCCACGCCAGCACGACCAGCAACGCCAGCGGAACGCCGAGCAGCCACGGCGCCCGCCGGCCGAGCCGCGACCTGGTCCGGTCCGACAACGCGCCGCCGATCGGGTTGAAGACGAGCGCGAAGGCGGCGCTCACGCCACCGACGAGGCCGAGCACCGCGACCTTGTGCGGCCGGTCGATGTCCTCGATCTGCTGTGGCAGCAGCACGGATCCGGCCCCGGTGTACAGGGCGGACAACCCGCCGACGGCGATGCCCAGATTGATCATGAGCCGCCGGAACCCGGCGCGCCGGGGCGTCGCCGCCACCGCCGGCGCGGGCTCTGCCACGTTCATCTCGGGCATCGCGGCCGACGGGGCTCAGCCGACCCGGACAACGGCCGTCAGCCGCACGTCCCCGCGGCCGCGAGCGGCCTCGATGACGTAGTCGCCGGGGATCGTCTGCCAGCCGTCTCCCGCCGACCGCAGGACCCACCGCTGGAAGGTGCGCTCCGGCAGCTCGATGGTGACCGTGCGGGCTTCTCCCGGCGCGGCGGTCACGCCGGCGAAGCCGGCCAGCCACCGGGCGGGCCGGTCCGGGTCGGGATCGACGGGCCCAGCGTAGACCTGCACGACCTCGTGACCTGGCCGTGGCCCGCTGTTGCGAACGGTGACGGTCACCTGGCGCGCGTCGGCGCGGATCTGCTCGTACGCCCAGGTCGTGTACCCGAGTCCGTGACCGAACGGGTACCGCGGCGCGACGCCCGCGCGCTCGTAGCCCCGGTAGCCGATGAACACGCCCTCGTCGTAGCGCAGCACGCCCGCGTCCGGCGTCGTGTCCAGGACCGGGCAGTCGGCCTGGCTGGCTGGCCACGTCGTCGGCAGCCGACCGCCCGGCTCAGCGGCGCCGAGCAGCACGTCGGCTATCGCGTGACCGGCCTCCTGGCCGCCGAACCAGGCGAGCAGCACGGCGCCGACGTCTTGCGCCCACGGCAGCTCGACGGGCGATCCCGCGGTTACCACGACGACCGTGCGCGGGTTGGCTGCCGCTACCCTGCGCACCAGCTCGTCTTGCCTGCCGGGCAGCTGGAGAGTCGTGCGGTCGAAGCCCTCGGACTCCACCTCCTCGGTGGTGCCGACGACGACCACCGCGACGTCCGCGGCGCTCGCGACCGCCGCTGCCTCGGCGAGCAGCTCGTCGGGCGCGGCGACCGGAGCGGCGTAGCCGAGTGACAGCGACACCACCGGGAAGCCGGGCGCCAGGGCCACGCGATGGGTCAGCGA
>JASHQA010000080.1 GCA_030037785.1 Streptosporangiaceae bacterium | reverse complement strand
GCGGCCTCGGTGAACGTGCCCGGCGGGCCCAGGTAGGAGTACCGGTACGTCACCGCATCATGATCCCATCGCCGCCGCTCGGCCGCTCACCGACCGGCCGGCCTGCTCAGCCGACCGCGCAGCCGGAGCACCGCGGGCTCCCGAACGGCCAGTGCCCTGGTGACGTCCACGAGCTGCTGCAGCCGGTGCAGCTGCGCTCGCCAGTCGGTTCCGGTCGCCCGGTGCGACAGCGGCACCTCAACCTCGGTGATCCGCATCTCCTGGCGGGCCAGATCGATGGTCATGCCGGTCTCGGCTCCCCAGCCGGGTGCGAGCGGAAGCGCCGCGGTGAACGCGGCTCGGGTCAGGCAGCGCATGCCGTTGAGCGGCTGGACCGGGCGCCAGCCGATGGCGCGTTCGGTACCCGCCCCGGCCGTGCCGACGACGACGCCGAAGCCGCCCTTGCGCACCCTGGTGGCGAAGATCGCGATGGTCATCTCCGCGTTGCCCAGCCGGACCGGGTCAACCAGCGGGCCGGCGTCGGCCGCGCTGTCCGCTAGGTCGGCGTCCAGGAACAACAGGTGACGGGGTGCACTGAGGGCAGGATCCGCGGCCCCGCCGGCGAGGCGGTCCGCCTCGATGAGTCGCACCGCCTCGGCGCCGGTCTCCATCGCGGCGGCCTTGCCGCGGTTTCGGGCGTGCCGGACGACGGTGGCGCCCGCCGCCGCGGCTCGGGCTGCGGTGTCGTCGGTCGATCCGTCGTCGACGACCACGACGACGTCGGCCCCGGTCAGCTTGCTGGCCGCCTGGACGGTGGCGGTGATCCGGTCGGCCTCGTTCCAGGCCGGAATGATGACGGCGACGTCGCCCTGGGACACGCCAACAGATCCTAGTGCTGCGGGCTCGCCGTCCCGGACGCTGAAGCGCTACTGCCCGGTCACCTCTGCCGGGCGGTCGAGCACGGTGAAGACCGACTCGAGGCCGGTCACCTGGAGCACCTTCCTCGTCGCCGAGCCGGGACCGGCGAGCTGCAGCTCGCCGCCCCGCTCACGAGCCTGCCGGTGCGCAGCCAGCAGCACGTTGATGCCAGTCGAGTCGCAGAACTCCACACCCGACATATCCACGATCAGCCGGGCCGGGCTGCCGCTCAGCGCGCTCATCAGCTCGGACTGCAGCCTGGGCGCGGTGTAGAGATCGATCTCGCCCAGCACAGAGACAACGGTGTGATCGCCTTGCGATCTGGTCGTGACCTTTAGCTCCACGTGCCGCAGACTACCGGGTGGGCTACGGGGCCGGCTAGATGGGCATCTCGGCGAGACCGGCTAGAACCCATTTAGCCGGAAACTGTGGTGCGAGCGTCCGGGACCTGGCGCGAGCCCGGATCACGCCGCGTCGCGCCGGCGCCGGCCGCGGCGCACCGGCCGGAGCCGGCCGGACGTACGGTAGACACATGCTTCGCATCGTGCTGCTCGTCCTGGCCGCGATCTTCGTCGTGTTCGTGGCTGCGGCGGTCGTCAGGACGCTGATCTGGCTCGCCTTGATCGCGCTGATCGTGCTGGCGGCGGGCGCCCTGCTGGTCGGTGTGCGCAGGGTCCGCGGGTCTGCCCAGGTCAGCAGGTCTGACCGGCGGGCGCGCCGGCACTAACCGAGATCGCCGCTGCGGTACCGCCGGGATCGCGCCCGAGTAGGCAGGCTCCCGCGTGCCGGGCACGGCGGCAGCCACCGGCGCGGGTGCCCCTGCCAGGCGGGCGGAAAGGACCGCTGGCTCCGAAGCTGGCTCGGACCGACGCACCGGGTCGCGGCTGATGGTGCACGTCATGCACCGCGGGCCGCCGCGGATGCTGCCCAGCTCGCTGCTGGGCACCCTGATCACCCGGACCCCGGCGGCTTCCAGCCGCGCGTTCGTCTCGGAGTTCCGCTCGTGACTCACCACTACCCGGCGTCCGATGGCGAGCACGTTGCTGCCGTCGTCCCAGCGTCCGGTCGGGCCCCAGACCGGTTCGGTGCCGGAATCGATCACGTGCACGCGGTCGACGCCCATCGCCTGCGCCGCCGCCTCCAGGAAAGGCTGCGGCCTCGAAACCCGCATGCCATCGGGCTGCGGCGAGATCGTGTGCGCGATCAGCGTGTAGGCGGCAGCCGGATGCATCAGCAGTGCATCATGGTCGATAACCGTGCAAATAGTGTCGAGATGGCCGCCGCCCTCGGCCACGACGGGGCTCGGCAGGCCGGAGCCGAGCTGGCGGCCGACGGGCACCGCGAGAATCGTCTGCGCCAGCCCGGCGCCGAAGAGCCGGCCCGCGAGCCGCTCCGTGCCTGCGGGTGTCGTCCGCTGGCCGACCCCGACAGCGACCACGCCCGGCCCGAACAGCAGCACGTCGCCCCCGTAGACGTTCTCCAGATCGGGCTGGTAGAGCCACCTGGTCCGGGCGAACCGGGGGTGATGGCGGTACACGACCCCCATCAGGTCGGCTTCCCGGCGCCGGTCGGTGGCCAGGCTGGCGACCCCCACCCGGTCGCCGACCCAGAAACTCGAATCCCGCGTGAACGTCAGGTTCGGCAGCGGGTCCAGGACGAAGTCGTGCCGGTCGAGCAGTTCGAACACGACGCCGTGCCCGAGCCGCAGCTCCTCCGGGGTCAAGCCTGCGACCAGCACCAAGGCGAGCTGCTCAGAGTCCAGATCCTCCAGGTACGTGCGAAGCTGCATCCTCAGCTCGTCGCCGAGGCGGGTATCGGCAACCGCCAGCCGGACCGCCTCGTCCCTGGCGCCCGCGTACTCGAGCGTCTCCTGCAGCAGCGCGGTGACGTACAGCACGCGCACGCCCTGGTCGCGAAGCTGCGCACAGAGGAGGTCGTGCTCCTCCCGCGCTTTGCTCACCCACGGCAGCGTGCCGAAGAGCAGCCTGCCGACGTGCCGCGGCGTCATCCGCTGAAGCTCCAGGCCCGGTCTATGCACCAGCACGGTGTTGAGCTGGCCCACTTCGCTGTCTACACCCTGGACTTCACCCTGGACTTCAGTCACGAATCCCCCCGCGGTGCCGCCACCGCGCACGACCGCGCGGTTGTTCGCCGGGCTGGTAGCTCCCCTGGAGGAAGGTATTGCCGTCAGCGAGCGGGATTACGCCTGCTCGCGGTCAGCGCGGGCCGGCTGCGGCGGCCGACTCCGGATCCCGCAGCGCAGCGGCCGGCGCGGCCAGCACGGCCCAGACGGTCTGTCCGAAGTCGTCCGACCTGACCCCCCACCTCCTGGCGAGGTAGTCGACGATGTCCAGGCCGCGGCCACCGAGCGAGGACACGGTGGCGTGCGCCCGCACTGGCGTGGTGGGCGCGCCGCCGTCGCTGACAGCCACCTCGACGGCGTCGGTGCCAACCGCCCATGCGACCTGCACGTTCGCGCCGGGCAGTGGTCTGGCGTGCCGGATTGCGTTGCTGAGCAGCTCGCTCACGACGAGGACCGCATCGCCGACGGCAGCGTCGAAGATCCCGGCCCGGGTCAGGTCAGCGGCCAGTCGCTGGCGGGCGACCGCGACGCTCGCCGGCCCCCAGGGCAGGAGTACCGTCCCCGCCGCCCTCACCCCCTAGCGCAGCCCGTCCCTCGCGCCCGCGTCAGCGTGCGACCCGTTGCGGCGGAGATGCCCGGCCCTATGCGACCGGAAACCGGCCTCCCGCGCGCTCGCCCAGCAGGCCCTCGGCGGCGAGCCCGCGGATCAGCCCGCGCAGACCCGCCGTCAGCCCGGCGCGCTCGTCAGCAGACAGGCCGGCCAGTATCCGGGCCTGCCGCGACAGCCAGGTCTGCCATACCCGCGCGGCCACGTCGACACCCTGCGGTGTGAGGTAGAGGCGGACATAACGCTGGTTGTCCTCGTCCCGGCCGCGCCGGACCCAGCCCTTGCGCTCGAGGCTCGCCGCGAGCCTGCTGACCGTGCTCTTGTCCAGCTGCAGCACGCTTGCCAGCTCGCCCTGGGCGATGCCGCGCGCCGCGCCCAGCTCGATCAGGGCCCGTGCCTCGGACGCCGAGACCGGCGGCGCGGCTAGGTTGCCGTCCGGCTGGATGGGCATGACCGGCTCAGCGGTAGTGGCCTGGCCGGTACTAGCCTCCTCGGGCCCGTCAGCACGGGAATCCGGATGCCCGTCGTACGCCGACCCGGACTGGACAGGCAGCATGCCGCCGTGCGCGGTGGCCGCAGGCGATACCATCCGCAACAGCCGGGTAAGCAGAAGCTCCAGCTCAGCATCCTCGGGCGGGACGTTGTCCATACCAACAGTTGTACCGCACAACCGTTGTGATGGTACAGTCGCGGGCGTGATAGTTGCACCGCACAACTCACTCTCCGGCAAGGGGACCGCGTGACGAACCAGAAGACGCCGCTGCGCGCGGGGCGCGGCGCCATCGGCGGTCCCGTCGCGGGCCGCGTGGCCGGCCCCGGTCAACTCAACCTGGAGGACCTCGGCGCGGCGGCCCCCAGCACGGGTGAGTCGCTGATTGAGCTAGCGCGGCAGTACGGGCTGCGGCCGAGCGCCAGGCGCCCGCCGATCCCGGAGTACCTGGGCCAGCTATGGCTGCGCAGGCACTTCATCTTCGCCTTCGCCACGGCACGCAACATCGCGTTGTACACCGAGGCCAGGCTCGGCCAGCTGTGGCAGGTGCTGACACCGCTGCTCAACGCGGGCGTCTACTTCCTGGTCTTCGGGGAGCTGCTGCACATCAACCGGGGCATCCCGAATTACCTCGGCTTCGTGGTGACCGGCGTCTTCGTCTTCAACTTCACCCAGCGGGCGTTCATCTCCACCTCCGAGGTGATGCAGGACAACATCGACCTCATCCGGGCGCTGCAGTTCCCGCGCGCCGCGCTGCCGCTCGGCTACGTGGTCATCGAACTACAGCAAATGGCGCTGTCGCTGGCGGTGCTGGTCCCGATCCTGCTGGCGACCGGCGAGCCGGCGAGCTGGTACTGGCTGCTCGCTATCCCCGCGCTGGCGCTGCAGACGCTGTTCAACCTCGGCTGCGGCCTGCTCGTAGCCAGGATGAGCGCGCACGTGAACGATGTCAGCCAGCTACTGCCGTTCATCACCCGGACCTGGCTGTACGTGTCCGGCGTGATCTTCAGCATCTCGACACTCGACCTGGGCGGCTTGGGCAGATCGATCCTGCAGGTCAATCCGGCCGCGCTGTACATCACGCTAGAACGAAACGCGCTGATGACCAGCCAGCGACTGAGCGCCCCCGGCTCCAAGCCCTACAACAAAGCCCTCTGCCAGGCGTGGCAGACGCTCGGCGAGAAGCCGGGCGAGCCGGCCCGCTATATGTATGACAGCGCGTACTGTCACAGCGCTATCAACCCTGACCACCTCTGGTACTACGCGGTCGGCTGGGCCGGCGTCGCCCTGGTCGTGGGCTTCTACTTTTTCTGGCGCGCAGAGACGGGGTACGGCCGTGGCTGACCCGATGGTGGTCGTCGATGACCTGCACGTCGTGTACAAGATCTACGGCCGCGGGCACGACCGGGGTACCGCGGCGGCCTCGCTGCTGCGCATCCTCGGCCGCAAGCGGCGGGCGTCGATCCGCGAGGTGCACGCCCTCCGCGGCATGTCATTCGTGGCCAACCGGGGCGACGCCGTCGGCGTGATCGGCCGCAACGGCTCGGGCAAGTCCACGCTGCTCCGCGCGATCGCCGGCCTGCTGCCAGCCGAGCAGGGCAACGTCTACACCACCGGAGGGGCGGCGCTACTCGGCGTCAACGCCGCGCTCCTGGAAGACCTGACCGGCGAGCGCAACGTGATCCTCGGCTGTCTGGCCATGGGCATGACCAAGCAGCAGACGAAGGAGAAGTATCAGAGCATCGTCGACTTCTCCGGCGTCGGCGACTTTATCGACCTGACCATGAAGACCTACTCATCCGGCATGGGCTCGAGGCTGCGGTTCGCCATCGCGGCTGCCAAGAGCCACGAGGTGCTGCTCATCGACGAGGCGCTGGCCACCGGCGACGCAGAGTTCCAGGCCAAGAGCCACGCCCGGATCCAGGAGCTACGAAGCGAGGCCGGCACGGTTTTCCTGGTGGCGCACAACCTCGAGGAGATCGAGCTCACCTGCAACCGGGTCATCTGGCTGGAGCGGGGCCAGATCGTGGAGCAGGGCGAGGATGTGATCAGCATCGTCGACCGCTACATCGACGCCTCGGGCGGGCAGCCAGTTCTGCGCGACCCGGTGACGAGGCGGCGGATCAAGGACCAGGTCCGCACGGCCGCCACCACCTGGTAGCCCTGCACCCTGCGCCCTGGCCGCGGGCGAGCCGGCCTGGGTCAGGCGCCAGGCGACTCGCCCGCGGGCAGTTCGACGGCGGGCAGCTCGTCAGCGGCCGGGCGGGCACCCCCGTGGCTCGCGCGCGACAGCACCAGCCGCATCACGGTCCCGTCGCCATCCCGGCCGTGCGCAGTCACCTCACCGTCCTGCGCCCTGGCTAGCTGCCGGACGATGTACAGTCCGAGCCCGATGCCGCCGAACCGGCGCCGGTCGCCCGTCTCGCCCTGGACGAATCGCTCGAAGACCCGCTCCCGGTCCGGCAGCGGGATGCCGATCCCCTCGTCCGACACCGTGACTTCGACTGCGTCGTCGCTGGCTCGGGCCCGGACGGTGACGGTGCCGCCGGCCGGCGAGTACTTGAAGGCGTTCTCCAGCAGCTGGCCGATGATGATGTCGGTAGCCAGTGCGTCGCCGTTCGCCTCCGGCAGGTCATCCGGTACGTCGATGTCGAGCGTGTGCCGGTCCGACAGCGGCCGGAACGCCGACACGGCGCCCCGGAGCAGCCCAGCGAGGTCGAAGGCGCCGTTGCTGACCTGCAGCTGCTCGGCCCCGGCGCGCGAACCGAGCAGCAGCTGCTCCACCAGCCTGGCCAGTGCACCAGCCCGCTCCGCTATGGTCTGCACGGCCGACCTCCGGTCGGCGTCGGCCATCTTGTCCCAGCGGCTCGCGAGCGTGCTGGCAAACCCCTGGACCACGGTGATCGGCGTGCGCAGCTCGTGGCTCGTGGTGGCCAGGAACAGATCCTTGGCCTCCTCGAGCTCTTTCGCGGCGGTGACGTCGCGGAAATCCAGCACCCGCTCGCCACGACCCGACAGGCCGGTGCACAGCAGGTCGATCCAGCGGCCGTTGGGCAGCCGGTGCGTGAGCTTGCCGCCGGGCTCCGGCAGCGGGAACGGCGGCCGGCGGCCGGTCGCGGCCTCCGGCGACAGGCCTGTCAGGCGGTGCGCGGCCGGGTTCCACTGCCGTACCAGGCCGTCAACGTCCAGCACGGCGATGCCGTCGGCGCTGGCGTCGATGACCGCCCGCTCGTGCGCACGCTGCCTGACCACCTCCTCGAACGCGGTGACGTTGGACAGCGCGACGCTCGCGTGCCCCGCGAGTAGCTCCAGCAACTCGAGCTCGACGTGGCCCACGCGACGCCCGCTGTACAGCGCGTACAGCGCCCCGTACGGACGGCCCGCCACGTGGGAAAGGCTGAGCGCGATCGTGTGCAGGCCCGGCAGTGCCGCCCAGATCAGGTCTTCGAAGCCATGGGAGTCGCTGGTGGCCATCAGCACGGTCTTGCCGGACCGCATCAGCTCGCCGAGCGTGCTGCTCTGCAGGTCGGCGGTACGGCCGCGCAGTTCCGCGGGCAGCCCGTCCAGGCTCACGAGCCGCAGCCGGTCCTTCTCGATCAGCACAAAACCGCCCGCGTCAGCTCGCGTGAGCTCGCGCAGGCTCGCAGCGATCCGGTCCAGTACCGACTCCAGGTCCAGTTGCGCGTTCATGTCCGCGACCACGTCGCCGAGGCGCCGCACCAGCCGGGCACGCTCGCCCATGTGATGCCGGATAGCCTCGTCGTCTCTGGTCTGGTGACAGACGAAGACCCAGCCCGGTGGCGCGCCGGCCGCGGCCGGGATGCTGCTCGCGTCGATCCGCACGTCCACAACGGAGCCGTCCTGGCAGGCCCGGCGGGTCGCAAACGATACCTGACCGCCGCTGGCGACGCGCTCGAGGACGGCGTTGTGCTCAGCCCGCAGTTCCTCGGGCACAAACGGCGGCTCCCGGCCGAGGACCTCGGCCGCCGACCAGCCGAACAACCGCTCTGCAGCAGGATTCCAGAGCGTCACTCGACGATCCGGTCCGAGCGCGATGATGGCGTCGGCGACGCTATCGATGGCCGAGCGGGCGGCGGCGGCGGGGTCACCGCGCCTGGCCGCCCGCTTCCAGCTCACCGCCTCATCGTCCCACTCTGGTCCGAATGCCGGCCGCCAAACTGCGCAAACCTCCCGACGGGGTGGAACCACCGCGGGCGCCGGCTGCGTCTAACGGCCGTGCAAGCTCCGACTCAGTTGAGGCGTGCTCGCCGGCCATGGTGTGCCGGTGCCGCCCCGGCCGCGGGCCAGGCCCGGCGGCTGGCCGTCTTGTCGTCGTGCGCAGCCGCCTGCGTGCTGCTCGCCGTCTGCGGGAGTGCTGCTGCCGCGCCCGCTTCCCGGGTATCCCTGGCCGTGACGATCTACCCCGCGGACCACGGCGTACCCAGCTACTTCACGCTGCGCTGCGAGCCGACCGGCGGAACGGCGCCGGACCCGGGCAGGACGTGCGCTGAGCTGCTCGCTGACCGGAGCCTGCTCGAGCCGCCGCGGCCCGGCCGGGTGGTGATATGCCCGATGATCCTGGCCAGCAGCGCCCGCGCCGTTGTCTACGGGACGTACCTAGGCAGGCACGTGGACGAGACCATCAATGACGGCGGCTGCGACCTCCAGCGCTGGGCCGAGCTCATGAAGATATTTCCCACCCGCGGCTCGAGCCCGGCGCCGGTGATTCCCGGCTATCCGCTGGTGCCGGGGCGCGGCTAGGTCCGTCACTTCAGCAGCCGGGAGAGCCGCCGGTCCGCCAGCGGCTTGCCCCCGGTCTGGCAGGTCGCGCAGTACTGCAGCGCCGAGTCCGCGAACGACACCTCGCGCACCGCGTCGCCGCAGACGGGGCACGGCTGGCCAGCGCGGCCGTGGACGCGCAGGCCCGCCTTTTTCTCTTGCTTCAGGTCGCTCGCGGTGAGCCCGTCGGAGCGCTCGATCGCCTCGCGCAGCGTGCTGACGATCACCCCGTGCAAGTGGGCGACGTCGTCCGCGGTGAGGCTGGACGCCAGCCGGAACGGCGACATCCTCGCCGCGTGCAGCACCTCATCGGAATACGCGTTGCCGATGCCGGCGATCAGCTTCTGGTCCCGCAGCACGCCCTTGACCTGGGTCCGCCGCCCAGCGAGGATCGCCGCCAGCACCCCGGGTGTGAACGCGGGGTCGAGCGGCTCGGGCCCGAGCGCGGCAACACCGGGAATCTGGGCAACGTCGGTGACCAGGTACACGGCCAGCCGCTTGCGCGTCCCCGCCTCGGTCAGGTCGAAGCCTGCCCCGTCGGTGAACCGCAGCCGAAAGGCCAGCGGGCCCTTGCCCGGCCGCGGTGGCGTCGGCGGCAGCGACTCCCGCCAGCGCAGCCACCCGGCTCTGGCCAGGTGCGTGACGAGGTGCAGGGCTGGCCCCGCACCGGCCGGCGTCACCACCAGGTCAAGAAACTTGCCGCGCCGCGCCGCGCCGCGCAGCACGCCCCCGGACAAGGCGGACAGGGGCGGATCGTAGGTCTTCAGGACCGAGAACTCTGCCACGTCGGCACGGTCGATCTCGCGGCCCGCAGCGCGGTCACGAAGGTCAGCGGCGAGCGCCTCGACCTCAGGCAGTTCCGGCACACCTCGATTCTGCCTGATCCCGACCGGCGCTCAGGCCCGGCGAGCCGGACGCCGCGGAAGCTGGCTGCAGCCGGCCCGGGCGAGCCGTCATGATGTGCGCCACATAGTCGCGCATCGCCCGATGCGCGACGGGGCCGGGGCCGGCCGGGACCGCAAAATGCCCTGGCCAGCAGCACCGATCCGGTGACAGGGACCACGTCCGGCGCCTATGCTGCGGCCAGCTAGCCCAGTCAGCGACCGGTGAGTCAGGTGAAGTGGCAGTGGGCGAGGAGGGATTTGAACCCTCACGTCCTTTCGGACACACGGACCTGAACCGTGCGCGTCTGCCGTTCCGCCACCCGCCCCGGGAGCAGCAGTCAGGTTAGCACGTCCGCAAGCTATCCCACATCGCCGATACGATCGGATACGGCAGGGAGAGGAGGGCGCCACGGTGGGAGTCTTGCAACGATTTGAGCACAGGCTCGAAGGTATGGTCGAGGGTGCCTTTGCGCGGGCGTTCAAATCCGAGCTTCAGCCGGTCGAGGTGGCCAGCGCGATCCAGCGAGAAATGGACGACCGGGCGGCTATCGTGGCCCAGGGCCGCACCCTGGTGCCGAACGACTTCGTTGTCGAGGTGGCCGAAGACGACTATGCGCGCCTCGACATGTATGCCGACAGCCTGGGCATCGAGCTTGCCACGCTCGCCCGCGAGTACGCCAAGGAGCAGGGCTACTCGTTCGTGGGCCCGGTCCGGATGCGCTTCGAGGGCGTCCGCGACCTCACCACCGGCACGTTCCGCATCCTGTCCGGTGTCATTCGCGGCACCACCGTCGAGGACGGGGAGATCCGGCGGCCAGCCACCGACCTGCCCCAGCCCGCCGGCGGGTTCCGAGGGAACCCGCGGCTGCTGGTCTCTGGTCCAGATGGCGGCCCGGACGGCGGCCACCAGCGCACCTATGAGATCACCACGCCGCTCGTCATCCTGGGCCGTGGCACCGACTGCGATCTGCGGCTCGTCGATCCCGGTGTGTCGCGGCACCACGCCGAGATCCGAGTCGAGGACGGCGAGGTGGTGCTCGTCGATCTCGGCTCGACCAACGGCACGTTCGTCAACGGCCAGCCGGTCCGGCGGATCGCGCTCAGCGACGGCACCCGTGTCACTCTTGGCCGGACCACGCTGGTGTTCCGCCGGGACGCCAGCTACTGACGACAGGACCCCCGCAGGCTCGATGAACGCGCTTGAGCTCACTCTCATCAGGATCGGCTTCCTCGCCGTGCTCTGGCTTTTCGTCATCGCGGCCGTGGGCGTGGTGCGAACGGACCTGTTTGGCCAGGTCAGTCACCGGCGGCGGGCCGGCGCGCCAGCGCGGCGGCCCGCGCCGGAGCCGACCCCGGCTGCGAGCCGACCGCCGCGGTCAGCCAGGGCCACTCCCCAGCACTTGCTCGTGACAGCGGGTGCGCTAGCAGGCACGTCGCTCGGCCTGACCGAGCAGCAGATCACGATCGGCCGGGCGGATGACGCCACGTTGGTACTTGACGACGACTACGCTTCGACCCGACACGCCCGACTGTTCCCGCAAGATGGCCAATGGCTGGTTGAGGATCTCGGCTCGACTAACGGCACGTACCTGGACCGGCAGAAGGTGACCGCGCCCACGCCGGTGCCGATAGGCGTGCCCATCCGGATTGGCAAGACCGTTTTGGAGCTGCGCAGATGACGTTCGCCCTGCACTTCGCGCTCCGCTCGGACGTGGGCTTGCTCCGGGAGGGCAACGAAGACTCTGCCTATGCCGGTCCGCGGCTGCTGGCGATCGCCGACGGAATGGGCGGGCACGCCGCCGGCGAGGTCGCGAGCGCGGTCGCGATCTTCGCGCTCGCCCCCCTGGACAAGCGGAATCTCAGCCGCGGCGAGGAGATGCTCGACGCGCTCGCAGCCGCGGTCGCCGCTGCCCGCGACACGCTGCACGACATGAGCGTCTCCGACCCCGCCGTCGAGGGCATGGGCACGACCCTGACCGCCATGCTGTGGGCCGGTGCCCAGGTCGCCGTGTGCCACATCGGCGACTCACGGGCTTACCTGCTGCGGGACAACGATCTCTACCAGATCACCCGTGATCACACGCTGATCCAGTCGCTAGTGGACGAGGGCAGGCTCAGTCCGGCCGCGGCCGCGAACCACCCCCAGCGGTCGCTGATCATGCGCGCGCTGCAGGGCAGCACGGAGGCCGAACCCGATCTGGCTATCCACGAGGCGAAGCTGGGGGATCGCTACCTGCTGTGCTCCGACGGCCTCACGGATGTCGTCAGTGACGAGGACGTGCACGAGGTGCTGACGACCATGGCGGACGCCGACGAGGCGGTCGGTCACCTGATCACGCTCGCCATCCGCGGCGGCGGCCCGGACAACATCACGTGCATTGTGGCCGATGTCATCGACGAGTCGAGCCCGCTGTCTCCGACCCGGAAGACCCAGCTAGCCGGGGCGGCGGCGAACGGCGACGCCCGGACGCTGCTGCGGGCAGCCACCGGACACGACACCGCGGACGGCCCGACGGGCCTGACGAGCAGAGCCAGCCTCAACGGGCGCACCGGCCGCTCGGCTGACCAGGCCGACGAGACAGACGACGCGCAGGACGAGCCACGGCGACGCTGGCCGGTGGTGACGACGATCCTCGTCGTCCTGTTGGCGGTGGTGGTCGCCGGGCTATACGTCGGCTACCGCGTCACCCAGGGCCAGTACTACGTGGGCGCGGACGGCGGACGGGTCAGCATCTACCGCGGCATCAACGAGAAGATCGCCTTCATCAGCCTGTCCAGCGTGTACCGGCGGACGGACATCCCGCTCTCGCATGTGCCCGGCGACCTCACGCTGCCGACGAACCCGACCACCCTGGCCAAGTCGCAGGCGACCGTCACGTCCATCACCCGCTCCTACACGTGCAGGCAGGCCGAGGCCGCGCAGGACACGTGGAAGGCCAAGTACGGCCAGGCCGCGGCGGCGCCTAGCCCCGGCAGCGCCACCAAGGCATCGCCCCCGCCAGAGCCTCGCGTGCCGGCGTACTGCCAGGCACAGGGGGCAGGGTGACCGTAGCCGCGGACGCCAACCGGCCGGTCGCGATGCCGCGTGGCCGACGCCGGACTGAACTGGTCATGCTTGCCTTCGCCGTCGCCGTGGTGCTGCTTGCCTACGCCGCGGTCGGGCTCGGCCTGCGTGGCAAGCTGCCCGGACTGCCTGCCGACCTGGTCGCCTTCGCGGCGCTCATGGTCGTCGCCCACCTGGCGATCCGGCGGTTCGCGCCGCACGCCGATCCGCTGCTGCTGCCGCTGGCCGCGCTGCTGAACGGTCTCGGCATCGTGATGATCTACCGGCTGCAGGAGTCGGGCCGGAACGGCAATCCGGGCCTGCAGGTCACCGACATGTCCACCTCGGCGACGACTACCCAGCTGTTGTACACGGGCGTCGGCGTGGCCGTGCTGGTGGCCGTCCTGGTACTCATCCGCGAGGTGCGCGTCCTGCAGCGGTACACGTACACACTCGGCGCGGTCGGCCTGGTGCTGCTGGCCATCCCGGCGATGCTTCCGGCGAGCCACAGCGTCGTCAACGGTGCCAAGGTCTGGATCATCTTCGGCAGTGGCTTCTCCGTCGAGCCCGGCGAGTTCGCCCGCCTCGCGCTGGCCGTGTTCTTCGCCGGGTACCTGGTCAGCAAGCGTGACGTGCTGGCGCTGGCGGGGCGGCGCGTGCTCGGCGTCGTGCTGCCGCGGGCGCGTGACCTCGGGCCGGTGCTCATCGCCTGGGCCGCCAGCCTGCTCATCCTGATCTTCGAGACCGACATCGGCACGTCCGCGCTGTTCTTCGGCATGTTCGTGGTCATGCTCTACATCGCCACCCAGCGGACATCCTGGCTGCTGATCGGCGTGACACTGTTCGTGGCCGGCTCCTGGCTGACCGCGCTGGCAGTCCCCCACGTGATGGAGCGGTTCACGGTCTGGCTGCACCCGTTCGCGGGCAGCAACGCGACCGGCATCGCCTATCAGCCGGTGCAGGCCCTCGAGGGTCTTGCGTTCGGCGGCCTGTTCGGTACCGGCCTCGGCCAGGGCCAGCCGTATCACACCCCGCTGGTGCAGAGTGACTTCATCTTCAGCGCGTTCGGCGAGGAACTCGGCCTCGTCGGCGTCATGGCGCTGCTGCTGGTCTTCGGGCTGCTGGTGCAGCGTGGGCTGCGGGCGGCCGTCGCGGTGCCCGACCCGTTCTCGAAGTTGCTGATCGGTGGCCTCTCGTTCGTGCTGGCCCTGCAGATCTTTGTCATCGTGGGCGGGGTGAGCGGGCTCATTCCGCTCACCGGCATCACGACCCCGTTCCTGTCCCAGGGCGGCTCGTCGCTCGTGGCGAGCTGGATCCTGGTGGCCCTGCTCGTCAGGGTCAGCGACACCGCCCGCGGGCCGGCGCCGCAGCCGATCCAGGACGAGGGCATGACCCAGGTGGTGCGGGCCGGATGAACCGTGCGCTGCTTCGCATCTCGCTGGCCTGCCTGGTCATGTTCGTGCTGCTGCTGATCAACATGAACTACGTCCAGGCGTTCGAGACCGGCAAGCTGGCCGCCGAGCCGGGTAACATCCGGGTCTTCGACGAGCAGTTCACCTATCAGCGCGGCTCGATCATCGCCAATGGTGACGGCACCGACCTCAAGATCGCCGAGTCGGTGCCGGTGAAGGGGACCGACACCTACCAGCGCTACTACCCGGATGGCCCCGTCTACGCCCCGGTGACCGGCTACGACACGATCTACAGCACGTCTGGCATCGAGCAGGCCGAGAACAGCTATCTGTCCGGCACCAACCCCAAGCTGGCAGTGCATAATCTCGGCGCGCTGCTGACCGGCAAGCAGAAGCAGGGCGCCACCGTCGAGCTGACCATCAGCCCGGCCGCCCAGCAGGCCGCCTACACCGCGCTCGCGGGCGACGGCGGCCACCCCGCTGCCCTGGTGGCGATCAGTCCGAGCACCGGGGCCATCCTGGCGCTCGCGTCCTACCCGACCTTCGACCCCAATCAGCTCGCCACGCAGGACGGCGCCAAGCTAGACAAGGTCGACCAGCAACTGCTGACGAACCCGTCGCAGCCGCTGCTGAACCGCGCCATCTCGGAGACGTATCCGCCGGGCTCGTCGTTCAAGATCGTCACCAGCTCGGCCGCGCTCTCCACGGGCGCGGTCGCGAGTCCGAACACGCCGGTCTACGCACCGTCGCCGCTCACGCTGCCCAACGGAAACCTCCTGGTCAACGACGGCGGCGAGATCTGCGGGGACGGCATGCCGCCCATGATCCAGGCGTTCTGGATGTCCTGCAACACCGCGTTCGGCCACCTCGGCAGCACGATGGGCGCGCCGACGCTGCGGCGGTACTCGAGCCAGTTCGGCATGAACCGGTCGCTGTTCATCCCGCTGCACGTGGTGCCCAGCGTCCTGCCGGAGGGCAGCGGCTGGACCGACCCGTCGCTGACCGCGTTCTCGGCCATCGGCCAGTACAACGACGCCGTCACCCCGCTGCAGGAGGCCATGTTCTCGGCCGCGATCGCAAACGGCGGCAAGCTCATGTACCCGTACCTGGTCCAGCAGGTCGTCGGCCCCGGCCTGGCGGTCATCCAGGGGGCCAAGCCGTCGGTGCTGAGCCAGGCGGTGTCCCCGGCCGTGGCCAGCGATCTGCAGAGCATGATGTACGAGGTCACCCACAACACCGGCGGCACCGCCTACCAGACCGCCGGACCGCAGGTCACTGGCGGCATCACGATCGACGGCAAGACCGGCACCGCCCAGAACGGCATCGACAACGGCAACCTCAACGACGCCGTGTTCACGTGCTTCGTGCCGGGCACCGCCGGTCAGCCGTCGCCGATCGCCGTCGGAGTGATCGTGCAGGGCGGCGGGTTCGGGGCTGATGCCGCGGCGCCGATCGCGGTCCAGGTCATCCGGGCCTACCTGCAGGCGCACTCGTGAGCCCGGCGAGTTTGGGCGGGCCCCACCACAGCGCGGCGCCGGGTAACGTGACAAGCCGGGCGTGCGACAGCGGCCCCAGGCTGTCATGCTGGTCACAGCCCTCAATACGCAGGACGGTAACTTAAAGTGCGCGACATGACTCAGCCACGGCTGCTCGGCGGCCGCTACGAACTCGACGGCATCGTCGGACGCGGCGGCATGGCAGAAGTGTTCCGGGCTCGCGACATCCGTCTCGACCGGGTCGTCGGGGTCAAGACGCTCCGCGACGACCTCGCCCGTGATCAGACCTTCCAGGCCAGGTTCCGCCGGGAGGCACAGTCCGCCGCATCGCTGAACCACCCCTCGATCGTCGCCGTCTACGACACCGGCGAGGACATGGTCGGCAGCACCCCGGTGCCCTATATCGTGATGGAGTTCGTCGACGGGCGGACGCTCCGCGACCTGCTCAGGGACGATCGCCGGCTGCTGCCCGAGCGTGCACTCGAGATCACCGACGGGGTGCTGCGGGCCCTGGACTACAGCCACCGGAACGGCATCGTGCACCGCGACATCAAGCCCGGCAACGTGATGCTGACCAGGTCCGGCGAGGTCAAGGTGATGGACTTCGGCATCGCCAGGGCGGTGGCCGACTCGCAGCTGACCATGACCCAGACGGCCCAGGTCATCGGGACGGCCCAGTACCTGTCGCCCGAGCAGGCCAGGGGCGAGCGGGTGGACGCGCGCAGTGACCTGTACTCGGCCGGCTGCCTGCTGTACGAACTGCTGACCGGGCGGCCGCCGTTCACCGGCGACTCGCCGGTGGCCATCGCCTACCAGCACGTCAAGGAGGAACCGGTACCGCCGTCGCAGATCGACCCGGAGGTGCCGCCCTGGGCCGACGCCATCGTGCTCAAGGCCATGCGCAAGGATCCGGCTGACCGCTACCAGTCGGCCGGCGAGATGCGCAATGACATCCAGCGCGCGCTGTCCGGCGCACCGCTCGCCGCCCCAATGCCCACCGCCGCGTACGGCCCTGGTACCCGCCGGATGGGCGGGACCGCGACTCAGGTGGCCGGCCGGACCGGGGCGATCCCGCCGTACCAGTACGGGCCGCCGGGTTACGGGCCGGATGGCGTCGGACCGGATGGCCAGCCGAAGCGGCAGCACCGGATCTGGCCGTGGGTGGCGCTGGCTACCGTGGTCGTGGTCCTGGTCGCGGTCATCGTGCTGCTCAAGTTCATCGGCAGCGGCACCAGCGGCGTCTCGGTGCCCGACGTGGTCGGTCAGTCGCTGACCAAGGCGGAGAACACGCTGGTGAAAGAGGGCTTCCAGATCGGCACCACGACCCCGCAGGCGTCGACGATCCAGGCCAAGGGCAACGTCATCAGCACCAGCCCCGGCTTCGGCGCGACCGAGCCCAAGAACACCAAGGTCAACATCGTCTACTCCAGCGGCGCGGCGCCGGCCAAGAGCATCAGCGTGCCGGACGTCGTCGGCAAGAGCCAGGCCGCCGCTACCAATGACCTCACGGCCAAGGGGTTCAAGGTCAACGTCACCACCGGCCAGCAGGCGGGCACGCCAGCCAATACCGTGATCAACCAGTCGCCGACCGCGGGCACCTCGCGGCCGAAGGGCTCGACCGTGACGATCACCGTGACGGGGTCGACGCCGACGGTGCCGTCCAGCGTGATCGGGATGACCGAAGAGCAGGCCCAGCAGTTCCTGTCCAGCCCGCCGTACGACTACAACGTGTCGGAGCAAACCGGCTCCGGCCCTGGCCTGCCTGGCACCGTCTACGCCACGAACCCGGCCGTCGGCCAGCAGCTGGCAGCCGGCCAGCCGATCATCATCTTCGTGGTGGCTGAGCCGAGCCCGACGCCGACCCCGACGCCGACGCCGACGTTCACGTTCACGCCTGGTGGGTAATAGCGAGGGGAGATGACTGACGGTGCCGAAGTCCCGCACGCGAAGCAAGGCGGTCTACACGCCGCCGCCCAGGGCGGCGAAGGGCAAGGTCAGCCCCCGCTGGCTGGCGCCGACCATGCTCGGCACCCTGGTGGTCGGCCTGGTCTGGATCGTGGTCTTCTACGTGAGCAACGAGAACTGGCCGGTGGGCGCCATGGGGCCGGCCAACCTCGTGGTGGGCTTTGCCTTCATCATCGTCGGCCTCGGGCTCGCCACCCGGTGGCGCTGACGAGGGGCCGGCCGCCGCGCTAGCCGAGAACCGTGCCCACCAGCTGATGGTCACGGACGATCACGCCGAGCGCGAGGATGGCCAGCACGGCAACCGTGGCCGCTACCTGAGTGGCGCCGCGGCTGCGCCGCGGCGCGTACACGTAGGCCGCTGTCAGCACGCCGCCGGTCACGAGCCCGCCCACGTGCGCCTGCCAGGCGATGTAGGGCACCACGAAGCCGATCACCAGGTTGATGACGATCAGGAACACGACCTGGCGGGCGTCGAGCCCGAGCCGCCTGGCGATCACGAACCAGGCACCGAACAGGCCGAAGATCGCGCCCGACGCACCGAGGGCCGGCTGGTTCGCCGGCGCCAGGAAGTAGTAGCAGACCGACCCGCCGATCGCGCTCGCCAGATACACCGCGAGGTAGCGGCCGGCGCCAAGCTGGCGTTCCATGGGCGGGCCTACCACCAGCAGCGCCCACATGTTGAAGGCGATGTCGAGCAGGCCGAGGCCGCCGGTGCCGGGCAGGAACGCGCTGGTGACCAGCCGGTACCACTGGCCCGCAGCGACCCCGTTCCCGACCATCCACCAGTCATTCGCCAGGCTGGGGTGCGCCAGCAAGATCAGGTAGAGCGCGATGTTCAGGGCTATCAGAGCCTGAGTGACCCTGGCTCGGCTCGGGATGGCGCCACCGAAGCGGCCGGCCGGCCGCCGCACGGTCCGGCTGCCGCCGCGGATGCAGTCCAGGCACTGGTGGCCCACGGCTGCTGGCCGCAGGCAATCCGGACACGCAGGCCGACCACAGCGCACGCAGGAGACATAGGTCGGGCGACCGGGATGCCGGTAGCACACCGGCGGAGCGGCTGGCGTCTGACCCTGGGCGGGGGGGCTGGTCATCTGCGGTCCGGACGGTCTACTGACCGTCGTCGCGGGCGATCTCGACTGATTGCAGCACGACGTCGGTCACCGGGCGGTCGCCGCGGCCGGTACGCACCCGGCTGATCTCGTCGACGACATCGGCGCCGTCGACGACCTCGCCGAAGATCGTGTGCTTGCGGTTGAGCCACGGCGTGGGCACGGTGGTGATGAAGAACTGCGAGCCGTTGGTGCCGGGTCCGGCGTTCGCCATCGCCAGCAGGTACGGCCGGTCGAAGGACAACTCCGGGTGGAACTCGTCAGCGAACTTGTAGCCGGGCCCGCCGGTGCCGGTGCCGAGCGGGTCCCCGCCCTGGATCATGAAGTCCGGAATCACCCGATGGAAGATCGTCCCGTCGTACAGCCGTGCCTGGCTGGGCTTGCGGGTAGCCGGGTCGGTCCACTCCCGGCCGCCCTCGGCCAGCTCCACGAAGTTGCGCACGGTGGCGGGCGCGTGATCGGGGAACAGCCGGACGACGACGTCTCCCTGGCTAGTCCGCAGCGTCGCGGTCAGCGTGTTCGTCATACTCCGAATCCTGCCACGCGCGGGGAGTGCTCGGGCCAGGAGGCGCCTGCACCCCGGCGGCGCGCGATTGACGCTGGTCAAGCCGGGAAGATGTTCAGCCTGACGGAACAACAGCTGGGAGGTCACGGTGTCCGTCTCTACCAGGAAACAGGCTGTTTCGAGCAGCAACGGACTCGGGGATCGGGTCGGCCGCGCGGGCCGGCCGGTGGGCACGCTGGCCGGCAAGACCGTACCGCTCGCGCAGAACGCGAGCGCGACCGTCTGGCAGGGGGCCGGCGTGGCTATCGCCAAGGCGGCGCCAGCGGTCGAAGCGGCGCGGCGGCGGGCTGCCCCGCAACTTGAGCAGTCGGCGCACGCGATCACCGACACCATCGCGCCGATGATCTCGGATGCGCTGATCACCGCAGCGCGCAAGATAGATGTGCCCAAGCAGAAGAAGCGCGGCCGCGGCGGCATGGTGGCCGGCGCGGTGGCACTGACGGCAGCCGCCGGTGCCGCGAGCTTCGCCGCCATCCGGATGCGAAAACAGGACAGCGGCTTCGCTCCCGATGCGCAGGACACGAGCGCGGGGCAGGCCGAGCCGGGACCCGACACCGGGCCGGACGGAACCTCCCGAGTCGTCTAAGAGCGGGTCCGGCCAGCGGTGCCGCCCCGGCCGTGACATCTGTCACGGCCGGGGCGATATCGCTGGTACATGACCCACCGCGGCTCGCTGCCTAGCCTGGAGGCATGACCAGTCGTCCCAAGGCCGTGCCGGACCCTCCGGACGACGCCTGGCTCGTCCTGTCCCGGCGGCTGGTCGTCGGCGTGATCCTCCTGTTCGTCCTGTTCGACCCCGCAATCCGAGCGCTCAGCGATCACCGCATGCCGGTGGCCGCGCGCTGGTTCCTGCTCGGCGGCAGCATCGTCTTCGCGATCATCACCTGCTTCTTCTGGCTGGCACCCGGTGCGCCGGCTACCTGGCTGCCGCCGTGGGTCACAGTCACCGTGACCGTCGCGCTGGCGGTCGCCCTCTTCGCGGTGGGCGGTATGAACTGGCTCGCCGTGCTGGCGGTGGCGGCCGGCCTGTCGGGACGATTCACCCGGACGGTCTGGCCCGCCACGCTGAGCTCGATCGCGTGCGCGGCGACCGGGTTCGGCGTGGCCAGCGCCGCGAACGCCGGATTCGGTGGCACCCTCGCCGCGACGATCATCGGGCCGATGGCCGCCTTCTTCGCCTACAGCGCTGGCAGGCGGATCGACGCGGTGAGCGCGCTGCGCCGCGCCAGGGCAGACCTGGCCAGGACCGCCGTGGCCGAGGAGCGGCTGCGCATCGCGCGCGACCTGCACGACTTGCTCGGGCACTCGCTGTCACTGATCACCCTGAAGGCGGAGCTCGCTGGCCGGGTCATCGAGACGGATCCGGGCCGGGCCGCCGCGGAGATCGCCGAGCTGGAGTCCGTGGCCAGGCAGTCGCTGTCTGACGTGCGCGGCGCGGTGACGGGCTACCGGCAGCCGGACCTCGCCGCCGAGCTGGACTCGGCCAGGCAGCTACTGGACTCCGCGGGTATCGCCAGTCAGATCACCGCCGCGGACACCGGCGGCCTGTCCCACGCCGTCGACGCGGCACTGGCCTGGACCGTCCGCGAGGGCACCACCAACGTCGTCCGGCACTCCAAGGCGACACGCGTCGCCATCAGCATCAGCACCGGCCCGGCCGTCGCCATGGCAGAGATCACCGACAACGGGCCGTCCGCCGACGACGAGCCAGCCGCCCGGCTGCACCTCCCCACGGACGAGGTTCGCCCTGTTGACCCGGACGGCCGGCGCCGAACCAGGCTTGGTGGCTCTGGCCTGGCCGGGCTCGCCGAGCGCGTGCACGGCCTGGGCGGCGACCTGGTCGCCGGAGCAGTCGCGCCGCGAGGCTTCCGGCTCCGGGTGGTGGTCCCGCTCGGCCCGCAGCCGTGATCGCAATCTCGGCCAGGGGCCTGCCCGGCCGGGCGAGAATGGTCAGGTGGCCGTGCGGATCGTGATCGCCGAGGACCAGACGATGGTCAGGCAGGCGCTCGTCGCGCTGCTGGAGCTCGAGCCAGACCTCGAGGTGGTGGCCCAGGCCGCCACCGGCGACGAGGCGCTGGCGATGACGCGCAAGCATCAGCCAGACGTCGCCGTGCTGGACATCGAGATGCCGGGCCGCAGTGGCATTCAGGTCGCAAGCCAGCTCCACTCGTCGGGATTCGGCGGCGCGATCGTGATCGTAACCACCTTTGACCGCCCCGGTTACCTGCGCGCGGCGATGGCCGCCGGTGCCCGCGGATTCCTGCTGAAGGACGCCCCCGCCGCCGACCTGGCGGCGGCCATTCGCCGCGTCGCGGCGGGCGAGCGGGTGGTCGACCCGGCGCTCGCCGCCGCCGCGCTCGCCGAGGGCGACAGTCCGCTCACCGACCGCGAGAGCGAGGTGCTGACGGCTGCCGCCAGTCACGATTCGATCGCCGATATCGCCGCGCGGCTGCACCTGTCGCCCGGCACCGTGCGCAATCACCTGTCCGCAGCCATCCAGAAGCTCGGTGCCCGCAACCGCGCGGAGGCCGTGCAGATGGCGCAGCAGAAGGGCTGGCTGTAGCCGATGCTGCTGGACAGCGTCGTGCGCACGTCGGCGGCCGTCGCCGCGACCCCGGCCCGGCTGGCGAAGGTGTCGCTGATTGCCGACCTGCTCACCCGCGTCCCGCAAACCGAGATCGCGGTGGCCGTCTCGTTCTTGTCCGGCGACCTGACCCAGCGGCAAATAGGCGTGGGCTACGCGGCGCTGACCGACCTGATGGGGGGGTACGGCGCCGCCGCCGCCGTGCCAGCAGCGCTTCCGCACGCGCCGGCCGAGCCACAGCTCACCCTCACCGAGACCGACCAGGTTCTCGGCGATATCGGCGTGCTGGCGGGACCGGGCTCGCAGGCGGAACGGCGCCGGCTGCTCGGCAGCCTGCTGGCGCGCGCCACCGAGAGCGAGCGCAGCTTCCTGGCCCGGCTGCTGGCCGGGGAGCTGCGGCAGGGCGCGCTCGACGGCGTGATGAGCGACGCGATCGCGCGGGCGGCGGCCGTGCCAGCCGTCGAGGTCCGCCGGGCACACCAGCTGACCGGGGCGCTCGCGGCCACCGCGGCCACGGCTCTCACGGCACCCGGCGGGCAGGCGGCGACCGCTGCACTGCGCGCCGTAAGGCTGCGCGTCGGTCGTCCCGTCCGGCCGATGCTCGCGGTGGCCGCAGCCACGGTCGGCGCGGCCATGGACCGGGTGTCCCCGGCTGCGGTCGAGTGGAAGATCGACGGCGTCCGGGTCCAGTTGCACCGCGACGGCCCCGTCGTCCGCGTGTTCACCAGGACCCTTGACGACATTACCGAGCGGGTCCCCGAGCTCGCGGCGGCCGGGCTCTCGATAGCCGCGACGACCTTCGTGGCGGACGGCGAGGCTGTGGCGCTGCGGCCAGACGGCCGGCCGCTGCCTTTTCAGGTAACGTCAGCGCGCGTCGCCAGCCAGGCTGGCGGCGCCGACTCGGTGCCGCTGACCCTGTTCCTGTTCGACCTGCTGCACATGGACGGCGACGATCTCGTCGACGTGCCCGCTGGCGAGCGGTTCGCCCGGCTGGCAGCGGCTGCGCCCGCCGGGCTCGTGGTTCCCCGGCTGGTCACCGCGAGCGTCACCGCGGCGGCGGAGTTCTTCGCGGCGGCAATCGACCGCGGTCACGAGGGCGTTGTCGTCAAGTCGCTCGACGCCTCCTACGGTGTCGGCCGACGCGGCGGCGAATGGATCAAGGTCAAGCCGCGCCACACCCTGGACCTGCTGGTGCTCGGGGCGGAGTGGGGTCACGGCCGCCGCCAGGGCTGGCTGTCCAACTTGCACCTCGGTGCCAACGACCCCGTGACCGGCAGCCCGGTCATGCTAGGCAAGACGTTCAAGGGCCTCACCGACGCTCTCCTGCGCTGGCAGACCGAGCGGCTCCTCGAGCTGGCTGATCCGCCGCAGGGGGATCCCGGCCCGAGGAGGCACGGGGTGGTGCGGGTGCGGCCGGAGCTGGTGGTGGAGATCGCATTCGATGGCGTCCAGGCCAGCACCAGGTACCCGGGCGGTGTGACACTCAGGTTCGCCCGGGTCCTGCGGTACCGGCCGGACAAGACTGCGGCCGAGGCGGACACCATCGACGCCGTCCGGGCCCTGTGGTCCGGCGACGAGCTGGACGGCGGGGATCGCCGCGGATCGGATGGTGCAGAATGAGCGACGGCTGGCGCTGACGGGCTGGCCAGATTGACGCACGGGAGGGACTACCGGTGCGCACGCTCTGGCTCGACGAGGACGGCGCCTGGCGCACGACGCTGCGCGGGCGGCAGGTTCTCACCGATCCGAGGATCAACAAGGGCACCGCCTTCACCGATGCCGAGCGGGCCGACCTGGGCCTCATCGGGCTGATCCCGGCTGGGCATCTGACGCTGACCGAGCAGGCCGATCGCGTCTACGCCCAGTTCCAGCGGCAGTCCAGCAACCTCTCGCGCAATGTGCTGCTCAACGAGCTGCACGATCGGAACCAGGTGCTCTACTACCGGCTGCTGGCCGACCACCTCAGCGAGATGCTGCCGGTCATCTACACCCCGACAGTCGGCGAGGCGATCGAGAACTACAGCCACGAGTACCGCCGCCCGCGTGGCGTGTACCTGTCGGTCGACCACCCCGAGCTCATCGAGCAGTCGCTGCGGGCGCTGGGGCTGGGCGCCGACGACGTCGACCTCATCGTCGCGACCGACGCCGGTGCCATCCTCGGCATCGGTGACTGGGGAGTCGGGGGCATGGGCATCGCCGTCGGCAAGCTCGCCGTCTACACGGCGGCGGCCGGCATTCACCCAGGGCGGACGGTGCCGGTGATGCTGGACGTCGGAACTGACCGGCAGAGCCTGCTCGACGACCCGCTGTACATCGGCAACCGGCATCCGCGGGTACCGGAAGACCAGTACGACGAGTTCCTGGGCGCGTTCGTGGCCGCGGTCGAGAACGTATTTCCGCTTGCGCTGCTGCACTGGGAGGACATGACTCCGGCCCATGCCCGGCGGCTGCTGACCCGGTACCGGAGCGAACTGCCCAGCTTCAACGACGACATCCAGGGCACCGGCGCCGTCAACCTGGCCGCCGTGCTCGCGGCGGTCAAGGCGACCGGCATCAGCCTGGCCGGCCATCGCATCGTGATCCTGGGCGCGGGCACGGCCGGCACCGGCATCGCCGACCAGCTCACCGCCGCCTTGATGGCCGACGGCCTGTCCGCGGAACAGGCGCGGTCGGCGTTCTGGAGCCTCGACCGGTTCGGCCTGGTCGAGGCCGGGGATGATCGGATGTCCGCCGACCAGCTCAGGTACGCCCGCAGCCCGGCCGAGGTAGCGGACTGGCAGCGGGATCCCGCGCTGGGCGGCATCGGGCTCGCCGAGGTGGTGCGGCGGGTACATCCCACGGTGCTGATCGGCACGTCAGCCCGCGGCGGCGCGTTCACCGCGGACATCGTCAAGGACATGGCCGCGCACACCGACCGCCCGGTGATCCTGCCCATGTCCAACCCGACGGAACTTGCCGAAGCCCGGCCAGCCAGCCTCATCGAGTGGACCGGCGGGCGGGCGCTGGTCGCCACCGGCAGCCCGTTCCCCCCCGTGGACTACCGCAGCATCCGGTACATCATCGGCCAGGCCAACAATGCGCTGGTCTTCCCTGGCCTCGGGCTCGGTGCGATCGTCGCCAGGGCGAGCAAAGTCACCGACACCATGCTCA
>JASHQA010000079.1 GCA_030037785.1 Streptosporangiaceae bacterium | reverse complement strand
GTGCAGCGTGCCGCCGTAGCCGATCACGAAGTACGATCCGGCGGGCGGCTGCGCGGGCCCGGTGGCCGTGGGCGCGGCCTTCGGGGACGCGCGACCGTGGCCGGGGTGTCCAGCCGTCTCTGCCGACATCCGCGGGCGATTTAGGGGACGAGGATCGCGCGGCCGCGCACCCGGCCGGCGTCGAGATCGGCGAGTGCGTCAGCGGCAGCAGTCAGCGGGTACGTCCGGGTGTGCAGCGTGACCTTGCCAGCCTGGGCCAACGCCATGAGCTCGGCGAGCTCGTTGTAGGTGCCGACGATGTTGCCGACGATGTTGCGCTCGGTGGAGATGATGTCGAGCGTCGGGATGCGCACGGTGCCGCCGTAGCCGATGACGAAGTAGGAGCCGGCCCTCCTGGTCATCGCCCACCCGTCGTGCTCGGCGCCCTGCTCTGCCACGAAGTCAAGCACCACGTCGGCGCCGGCGCCGCCGGTCAGGTCGGCGACGGCCTGCACGTGGATACCGTCGGCCACCACGGTATGGTCCGCGCCGAGGCTTTCGGCCAGCTTCAGCGCCTCGGGATTGCGGTCGACCACGACGATGGTGGTAGCTGTCAGCGCGGCCAGGCACTGGACGCCGATGTGCCCGAGCCCGCCAACCCCCATCACGACGCACGTCGTACCGGGGTAGAGCAGCGGGATGGCCTTGCGCACGGCGTGGTAGGCGGTAATGCCGGCATCTGCCAGCGCGGCCACGTCTTCGGGCGCGGTCCGCGGATCGAGCTTCACGCAGGCGCGCGCGGACGTCAGCAGGTACTCGGCCATGCCGCCGTCGGTGGACAGGCCGGGAAACGTACTGGCGACGCAGTGCATGTCGGCACCGGCGCGGCAGGCCCGGCAGAACCCGCACGTGGGTGTCGGGTGCAGGATCACGGTGTCGCCGACCGTCACGTTGGTGACCGCCGAGCCGACTTCGTGGACCCAGCCGGCGTTCTCGTGGCCGAGCGTATAAGGGAGCGGCGTGCCCATGGCTGCATCCCACTGACCCTCGATGATATGCAGGTCGGTGCGGCAGACGCCGGCCCCGCCGACCTTCACGATGACGTCGAGCGGTCCGCTGATCGTCGGCTCGGGTACCTCTCCCACGACCGGCGGGGCATGAAATGCGTGCAGGCGGACGGCCTTCATGAATTCTCCTCGACTGGGTGGGCGTCGGTCGGCCGCGGCGCGGTGCGGCCGGGGGAGTGATACCGGTGCTGCAGCATGCCGCGGCAGATGCTGGCGTTTGCCTCGATGCTGACCGACGTGACGCGCGCCCGCCGCAGGTGCAGCGGCACCGCCTCCGCGGCGACCGGGCCGCCGGTCACCGGGTCGATGAGTAGCAGCGAATCATCGCCCGTCGGCAGCCCGAGTTCGGCGCGCCGGCGGCGCAGCCGGTCGAGCGCCGCGCAGGCCGGTACGTCGCCCAGGGTGAGCGCGGCGAGCCGGCCGCGGTCGCCGCCAGGCAGCATCCCGCAGACCTGATGGGTGCCGGCCAGCACGGCCTTGCGCAGAAAGTCAGCGCGCAGGTCGTGCAGCTCGCCGACCGCCTCGCCGTCGAAGGTGGCGGCAAAGCCGACGCCGGCCGCCACCCCGGAGTTGATCGCGTCGGCAGCGAAGTGGTCGGCCAGCACCACCCGTGCCGTGCGCACGCCCGGCAGCGCCGCCACCGCGTCGTAGGCGTCCGCCACCATGAGGTAGGCGAAGTTCGGGGCGCAGAAGTAAGTGGGCAGCCGAAGCCGGACCTCCGCGTGCCCGTCAGCCGAGACGGTGCACGCGGCCACGAAGCCGAGAGCGGTTATGGGCTCGTCCAGCTCGGGGTCGCGCACCGTGTCGAGCGCCGCGAGCAGGCTCGCGGCGCTGACCGTCGCCGTGGCTGGCATGCCGTCAGGTTCCAGGCGCGTTCTCAACGAGCTGCGCGTCCGCTGGTGCCGCCGGCGCCCCGGCTTCGGCCGGGAGCTGGAACTCGGCTGGCACCTCGATGCCGTACAGGCGCGCCGCGTTCAGGCCGAGGATCTTCTTCCTCCCGGCCGTGGACAGGCGGGGATAGTCGGAGAACTCGTCGCTGTCCGGGTAGTCCCACGCGGCGAACCCCTCGACCTGCCACCTTGGTTCCCAGATCGCGTAGTCGCTGCCGAACAGCAGCTTGTCCTCGCCGAGCCAGAACAGCAGCTCGCCCATGACCTTGGCGAAGAACCTGGGCCTGGCGTGCATCAGCCCCCCGATCACCACGGCGAGGCCAGCGTAGACGTTGGGCTCCTGCGTGGCCATGAAGCAGAAGTCCTCGATCCGCGGCAGCCCGACGTGCTCAACGATGAAGTTGAGGCCGGGGAAGTCGGTCGCGACGCGGTCGACGTCGGAGACGTCGAAGGCGTCCTTGTCCAGCGGCCAGATCGTGGGCCCCTTGTGCACGTGAACGTTCGTGATCCCGAGATCCTGCGCAGCGGCGAGGAAGCGGTAGGCGGCCGGGTCGGTGAGCTTGTAGCCACGGGACCCGGCGTTCCACTCCGCGGTGTAGAGCTTGACCCCGCGGGAGCCGTACCGTTCGACGTTGCGCCGCAGTTCGTCCAGCCCCGCGTCGCCGTCCCGCGGGTCGAAGCGGGTGTTGGCGACGAACTTGCCGGGGTGCCTCTCCCCCAGCCGCGCATTGCGCTCGGTGGTGTTGAAGCCCTCCTTGTACCACTCCTTGAGGTAGGTGGGCTGGAAGATCGCGACGTCCACGTGCCCGTCGGCGAAGACGTCCCGCATCAGGTCATCCTCGGA
>JASHQA010000078.1 GCA_030037785.1 Streptosporangiaceae bacterium | reverse complement strand
CGATCAGCACCGGCACCGGCTGCGTCGGCACCGGCGCGAGCTTGATCGGGGGGATGTCGTAGCTTTCGCCGTGGAACTCGAAGTACCCGCCGGCGACGAGCCCGCGCACGATCGCGAGGGCCTCGTCCATGCGCTGCCCGCGCCGCTGCCACGGCACCCCGAGCACGTCGTAGTCCTCGCGCCACGGGCTCGTACCGACGCCGAGCGCCAGCCGGTTGCCGGTGAGCACCGCCGTCGAGGTGACCTGCTTGGCCACCAGGACCGGATGCCGGACCGGCAGCTTGAGCACGAACGTGATGAACCGCAGCCGCTGCGTCACCGCGCCCAGCGCCGGGATCAGCGAGAACGGCTCGAGGAACGGCTTGTCCTCGAGAAACTCGCGGGTGCCATCGGGGTTGAACGGGTAGACGCTGGCCGACCGCGCCGGGTAGCAGATGCTGTCCGGGATCACCATCGAGTCGTAGCCGGCCTCCTCGGCCGCGCGGGCCAGCGGCGCGTAGAAGGACGGATCCGTCATCGACTCGGCGTAGCAGAAGCGCACGGTGCCTCCGATCCGGCTGGAGCTCTGGTTGACCCCTCGCAGTAGAACATGTTCTAGTTGGAAATCAGCCCGAGGGAAAGGCCACGCGATGGACCCGGTAGCGCTGGAGGACACCGTCGCGCTCGAGGAAATCCGCCAGCTCAAGTACCGCTACCTGCGCTGCGTCGACCTCAAGCTGTGGGACGAGATCGCCGAGGTATTCACCGCGGATGCGACCGCCGAGTACGGCACGCACGCCGTGCGCGGCCAGCTCAGCCTCCACGGCCGGGACGAGATCGTCGGCTACCTGCGTGCCAACCTGGGCCCGGACATCACCACCGTGCACCTGTGCGGGCAGCCCGAGATCACGATCAACGGCGACACCGCGCGGGGAACGTGGTCGTTCGAGGACACGGTCATTGCCACGACGCACCGCGTGTGGATCAGGGGGGCCGCCTTCTACCAGGACTCCTACGAGCGCGGCGCCGACGGCCGGTGGCGGATCAGCCACACCGGCTACCGCCGGATCTATGAGACCCTGAGTTCCTTCGACGACACCCCCTCGCTGCGATTCCTCGACACGATGTGGGCGCCGCCTGGCGCCGCGGCGGCGGCGAACAGCGGCTGAGCGCGCGGTGCTGACCAAGTCGTTCGCGGACGCCGTGCTCGAGGCCGAGCAGATCATCCGGGCGGCGCCGCACGTGCGGACCGCCCAGGACCTGGCCGAGGGATACGACTACCTGGCCGGCAGCATCGAGGCCTCGCTGCGCATGGCCTGGGCCTACCAGCGGGACTTCCCGTTCTTCGTCCAGTCGACCGGCCCGTACACCAAGCTCGGACTGGACAACCCGGACACCGTTTACCTGCACGCCTACCTGCGGGACAACGCCGAGTACGTGGTCACCGGCCGCCGCGGAACGACGACAGACCTGAGCTTTCAGGTGCTGAACGGCGACTACTCGCCGGTCGAGGTGCCGGACAGCCTGACCGCGTTCGACGACCGAGAGCTCGACATCGCCGCCGACGGGACGTTCGAGTTGCGGTTCGGGCCGCCGCGGCGGGACGCGCCCCGCGGTTACGTGCCGCTCGCTCCTGGCGCAGCGATGCTCGCGGTCCGCGAGGTCTACAGCGACTGGGCCGCCGAACGCCGTGGCACGGTGCGCATCCAGCGCGCGGACATGATCGGGGCCGCGCCGCCGGCGGCCGGCCAGGCGCAGGCCGCCAAGCGCTACGGCGTGGCGGGCAAGATCCTGCTCTCCCGACTGCGGACGTTCCTCGCCTTCCCGGACTGGTTCTACCTGCACGAGCCGGTGAACACGCTGACGCCGCCGCGACGCACCCCGGGCGGGCTGGCGACGCAGTTCTCCGCGGTCGGCCACTTTGAGCTGAGCCCCGACCAGGCCATGATCGTGACCGTGCCCCACGCGGGCAGACAGGTCGCGCCGTATCAGGGAATCCAGCTCGGCAGCTCGTGGTACGTCTCGCTCGACTACATCAACCACCAGACCAGCCTCACGGCCGACCAGGCACGGACCGACCCGGACGGGATGCTCCGGTTCGTGGTCAGCGAGCGCGACCCCGGCGTCTGCAACTGGCTGGAGCTGACCGGGCGGACCCGCGGCTACGTGCAGCTCCGCTGGCAGCGACTGACCAGGAGCCTTGGCCCGGCGGACGGCCCGGCCGTGCACGTCGTGCCCGCTGCGGACGTGCCGACGGCACTGCCGTTCTACGCCCAAGCCCGGATCAGCCCGGCCGAGTACACGGCGCGGATCGCCGCGCGGCAGGCTGCCGTCGCCGAGCGGATGGTGGGCTGATGGGGGGTTTCCTGACAGACCGCGTCCTCGTCGTGGCCGGCGTGGGCCCGGATCTCGGCCGTCAGATTGCGGTGCGCGGTGCGACGGCGGGCGCCGACGTGGTGCTCGCCGCGCGGACCGCGTCCCGGCTCGAGGAGGTCGCCAAGCAGATCGCCGAGCTCGGCCGGCGGGCGCTGGTCGTGCCCACCGACCTCACGGTGGCCGCGGACGCCGAGCACCTGGCGCAGGCCGCGGTCACCGAGTTCGGCCGGGTGGACGCGCTGGTGTACAACGCGCTGGTGATGCCGCCGATCAGGGACCTCGGCGCCGTTGACCTCGCCGCCGTGGCCGCCGGCTTCGACGACAACGTGATTCCCGCGCTGCGGCTGACCCGGTTGTTCATCCCGGCTCTCGCCGCCACGTCCGGGGCCGTCGTGCTCGTCAACTCCATGGTGGTGCGGTTCTCCCAGCGGACCATGGGGCCGTACAAGATGGCCAAGGCGTCGCTGCTGGCCATGGCGGGCAGCCTGGCCACCGAGCTCGGGCCGCAGGGCATCCGGGTGAACTCGGTTGCGCCGGGCCACATCTGGGGCGAGTCGCTGCAGTGGTACTTCGGCTATCTCGGTCGGCGGCGCGGCGTGACCGTCGACGACATCTACACCGAGACCGCGGCGGCGACCGACCTTGGCCGGCTACCAGCGCCGGACGAGGTCGCCGACGCGGTGCTGTTCCTCGCCTCGCCGCTGGCACGCGCGATCACCGGCCAGTGCCTGGACGTCAACTGCGGCGAGTACCACCACTGAGCCCGCGATGGTGCACGGCGAGCGCGACAGCGTCGGAACGGCCCCAGATCTGCACGAGTCCGCGACGAGGATCACCGGGCTGACCGACTTTGGCCGCGACGACTACAGCGACGGGCTGGCTGTGCTGCTGGAGTCCTACGCCAGCGACGCCGGCCTGACCCCGCTCGGCCGGACGGCGGCGCGGGCTGGACTGCGCGGCGCGCTCGCCGCCCGGCTGGTGGCCGAGGCCGGCTGGGCCGCGCATCCCGGCCACGCCGCGGTGCCGATCGAGCGGCCGATCTTCGTGACCGGGCTGCCGCGCAGCGGCACCACGGCGCTGCACCGGCTGCTCGCCGCCGATCCCGCGCACCAGGGCATCGAACTGTGGCTCGCCGAGGTACCGCAGCCGCGACCGCCGCGCGAGACCTGGGCGGCTAACCCGGTGTTTCGGCGCGTCCAGGCCGGCTATGCCCGGCATCACGTCGAGCATCCGGAGTTCATGGGCGTGCACTACATCGCCGCTGACACGGTGGAAGAGTGCTGGCAGCTGCTACGGCAGACGATGCGGTCCGTCGCGTTCGAGTGCCTGGCCCACCTGCCGGCCTACTCGTCCTGGCTGGCCCGCCAGGACTGGACCGGGCCGTACCGGCGGCACCGGCGCACGCTGCAG
>JASHQA010000077.1 GCA_030037785.1 Streptosporangiaceae bacterium | reverse complement strand
CCGGCCCGAACAGCTCTTCCACCGTCAGGCCGAGCGCCCGGCCCAGCGTGAGCGCGACCCGCAGCGAGGGATCGGACAGCCCGGCCTCGATTGCCGACACCGCCTGCCGCGAGATCCGCGCCATCCGGGCGAGCTGATACTGCGAGAGGCCCCTGGCCTGCCGGGCCGACCGCAGCCGCGCGCCGGCCGCGCCGGTGCCTGGCTGCTGCGCGCGGTCGTCGCCTGTTACCCCAGACGTGCCGGATCACCTCGAGTTTCGATGACCTCGGGCGGCGACCAGACCGACACGGCCTCCGCGTCGGTCGCTACCCGGCAGGCGTCACCGACGCTGAGGTCGGGCACCTCGAGGGCCCGGGCGCGCAGCTCGAGACCGGAGGCCAGCATCACCACCACTTCGAGGGTGCGGCCGAGGTCGACGACGTCGGTCACCAGACCCGGACCGAAGTCGACGGCCGACCCGTTCGCGCCCGAGGTCGGCGGTCCCGAGCGGACCTGGAGCGCCTCGGGTGGCACGTGCCACAGCAGCCGAGCACCGGCCGACAGGCCCATGACGACGCTGACCGGGACGGGGACGGGGTCACCGCCCGCGAGCAGCACCCCGTCGACACCAGCCACGCCCTCGAAGAGATTGTCGATGCCGAGCAGGCGCCCCACCTCAGCCGAGGCGGGGCGCTGGTAGACGTCGCGGCAGGTTCCCGACTGGAGTACCTGCCCGTCGCTCACGACCACGATTTCGTCGGCCAGCATCGCCGCCTCCTCCGGGTCGTGGGTGACGAGGATCGTGGAGAGGCTGACGTCGCGCTGGAGGCGGCGCAGTTCCCGCCGCAACTCGGCCCGCACCGGGGCGTCGAGCGCGGAGAACGGCTCGTCGAGCAGCACCATCTGCGGGTCGCCGGCGAGCGCCCTGGCCAGGCTGACGCGCTGGCGCTGCCCGCCCGATAGCTGCTCCGGCAGCCGGTCGAGCAGGTCGTCGAGGTGGAGGGTCTCCAGCCACCAGGCGGCCCTGGCCGGATCCGCGTACACGCCGAAGACCGCCTGCTGCCAGACGGTTCGGCCGGGGATCAGGCCGAAGCCCTGCGGCACGTAACCGAGCCGGCGCCGCTCCGGCGCGATGCGGCTCACGTCGACACCGCCGTAGGTGACGGTCCCGGCGTCCGGCCCGAGCAGCCCGCCGAGGGCGCGCAGCGTGACCGACTTGCCCGACCCAGAGGGTCCGACGACGGCGAGTCGGTGGCTGCCTTGAGGGTGCGCCACCCGCAGGCGGAACGTACCGACGGTGGCGTCGATGTCGAAGCCGACCGGCTTCGGCGGCGCGGGCACGGGAGCGAGCGGCGCCGGCACCGGACGGCGCCGGACGCGAGCCGGGAGCCGGACCCGGATGAGGACGACCGCCAGCACCGCCACGCCGAAGGCGAGCATCGTCGGGGCCTCGGCCTGCGACAGTGGCGCGGAGGAGAACAGGTTGTCGACGTAGATCGGGAGGCTGTAAGGGTGGTAGGCGAGGACCACGGTCGTGCCGTACTCCCCGAAGGCCCGCAGCCACATGAGGATCATCCCGGTCCGGAGGCCGTCCGACGCGGCGGGCACGTCGACCCGGAGGAAGCGGGCGAGCGGACCATGGCCGAGCGTGGCTGCGACATCGCCCAGGGCCGGGTCGACCGCGCGGAAGGCGCTGCGGGCCACCACGACGAGGAATGGCGCGGAGACGAACGACTGGGCGATGACGACCCCGTACATCGTCTGGGTCAGCCGCTCCCCCGATAGCTGACCGAGGAATGTGTACGGGCCGACGATGTAGACCAGCAGAATGCCGCAGATGAGCGGCGGCACTGCCAGCGGGAGCTGGACGACCACGCTCACCGCCGAGGACAGCCAGCCTCGGTGGTGGGCGAGGGCATAGGCCAGCGGGATGCCGACCACGACGCCAACGGCCAGCGAGATCGTGGCACCCTCGACCGACACGATCAGGGCCGACCAGAGCCCGGGGACGTTCCAGCCCTCGTTGTGCCCGTCGACGACTCGAACGACGAACGCCCCGACCGGATATGCCAGGTAGAGCACCAGCAGGGCGCCGAGCCAGCGAAGCGGGCGCGGCGCCCTGCC
Source organism: Streptosporangiaceae bacterium (assembly GCA_030037785.1). Taxonomy (GTDB): domain Bacteria; phylum Actinomycetota; class Actinomycetes; order Streptosporangiales; family Streptosporangiaceae; genus JAJYUU01. Next base: position 4,459 of record JASHQA010000077.1, on the reverse strand, counting down.
AGCGGTCACGACTTGATGCTAGTGAGAGCGCTCGGGACGCCGTGCCCGTGCACCTTCGCCGGCGAGACGACGAGGAACTTGTCGGCCTTCATTTCCTTCTGACCGGTGGGGCCGAGGAGGAAGTTGATGAAGGCCTCGGCCGCAGCCAGATGCGGAGCATTCTTGACGATCGTGATCGTGTAGTCGCCGGCCAGGTTGACGCCGGTGAGCGTCACGAACGGGCTGTTCTGGGAGATGGCGTCGGCCTCGTACATGAACGACGCGTCGAGCTGCCCGCTCTGGACGTCGGCCTCTTCGGGGTCCTCGGCGTACTCGTCCGAGGTCTCCGTGGCGAGCGTCTTCAGCGCCGGCAGATTCTTCGCGGTCGCTGTCTCCTCGAGCGCCTCGGCGGCCAGCACGCCGCCGGGATCCTGGGACGGGTCGGTCCGGCCGAGGCGGAATCCTGGCATCGTGATCACGTCATACCACGGCATGGTCTTGAGATCATGAGCGAACTTGCTCTGCGGATAGTACGCGAGGACCTCGGGCGACGCGGCGAAGTCTGCGTACCACGAGACCCAGTTCCCATTGCTGGCGCCTTCGAGGGTCTCAGTCACCGCCGGCGAGGCGCTCACGAAGACGTCGGCAACCGCGACCTTGTTCTTGATGTTGGCCGCGAGAGTCGACGATCCGGCAGAGGTGTCGACCAGCGTGTAGCCGGTCGCCTTGTGGAACGCTGGCCCAACCGTCTTGGTCATCAGGGTGTCCAGCGACCCGGCGGAGAACACGTCGACGTTGCCGGTGTGCGTCGAGGAACTGGTGGAACTCGGAGAGGAACTGCCGCAGCCAGCCACGGCGAGCCCTATGCAAGCAACAGATACAAACGCGGCGAGCTGCGCGCCGCGGCGCTGGGGTAGATGCACCATTCGGCTGATGTTAGCCAGTGCAGGTTGCACATGACAACAATGCTGGACATTTATGATCTTGCTCACGCTAGCGGAAACAAAGCCCTGCCAGCTGCGCCGCGCCTGCCCGCCCCTGGACATCCGGCGCCCTCGGCTGGCCGCGACAGCAAGCCCGGCTATCCTCGTACCGCGATGCACTGTCTGCCTCCTTCTGTACTAGCACAGATCGGGTGGAGCTTATCGCGGCACGACATAGATGGGAAGATCCGCATCCAGCAGGCGATGGGCTAATCCACAGCCAGCCGCTAGAGTCCGGTGCCATGGCGATCTACCGCCAGGTCAGTGAGCAGATCGCCGGGCAGGTCGAAGCTGGCCGCCTGGCGCCGGGGGCTCACCTGCCGAGCATCCGCGACGCGGCCCGTGTCTACGGCACCACGACCGCGACCGTCGTGCGTGCCTACCGCGAGCTGGCCGACGCCGGCGTCATCGATAGCCGCGACCGCGCCCGGAGCACCGTGGCAGCCGGAGGCCCGGCCGCGGCCCGTCGGCTGCTCAGCGGCCAGGTGACAATGCGGCTGGCAGGCAGCGACGACCCGGCGCTGGACATCGCGGTCCGCGCCGTCGGCGCGTCCGTCGTCACCGTTGGCGAGCGCGGCAGCTTCCAGGGCCTGACCCGGCTGTGGCGCGAAACCGCGGACGCCGCCGCCATCCACCTGCCGCATCGCTCCGGCGTCGCCAACAAACCCTTTGCCACGACCGTGCTGCGCGACCGGCAGCCCGTCATCATCCATCTCTGGCGACGCGAACAGGGCTGGCTGACCCCGCCCGGCAACCCGGACCGGATCTTTGGGCCAGCCGATCTGCGACGGCGGCGGCTGCGGATCGCCAGACGCCCGTTCGGCACCGGAACCAGGGTTCTGCTCGACCGGCTACTGACCCAGTCAGGCATCCCGCCCGAGCAGGTAACCGGCCCCGAGGCCGGCTCCCACCTGGAGGTCGCCATGACAGTCGCGACGGGACAGGCCGACACCGGGCTCAGCGTGCGGGCCGCCGCCGCTGCCTTGGACCTGGAGTTCATCCCCTCCGTCTGGGAGGACTTCGACCTGATCCTCAGCGGCGCCATGCTTCCCGCCGCCGAGCCGCTGATCGTGGCGCTCCGCGACCCTGGCGTCCAGTCCGCCGTCCTGGCCCTCGGCGGCTACGACATCACCAGGACAGGCACGGTCGAGATGCTCGCGTGACCCTGCCGGGCACGCGCCGTGCCGGTCGCCGCAGTCGTCACGAGAGCAAGCGAGTCAGACGACGCGCATGCCCAGGGAGGCGGCCACTGCAGACTGGGCCTCGTCCCTGCTGGCAAAGCCCGCCTGCTCACCCGGCTCGGCCAGGCTCGGCAGGACGAGCTTCGCGACCGCGAGGTGCCACGCGTCCATCGCCCGCAGCGCGTACGCGCGAACCAGGCCGAGAGCCTCCGCCTCGACGTCTGCCTGAGCCGCGCTGACCACTGTGACCGGACCGTCAGCAGCGAGGTCGGCATCGAGCAGCATGAGCAGGTCCGCCTCGTCCCCCCGGCCCGCCCTGGCCGCCCGGCCAAGCGCTCCGGAGACCTCGACCCGCGTCCAGGTGCCGGTCACGAGAGCAACGTCAGGGTCTTCGAGGAGCACGCCGACCTCGGCGTGGCCCGGCTCGTCAGCGAGATAAGCGCGGGCCAGCACTGAGGAGTCAAGGTAGACGATCACGGCCGCTCGCGCTCGTCCGCGATGAAGCTGTCGACGACCGGACCTATCCCCCTGGTCGCGGCGATGATCTGCTCCCGGTCAGCCGGCGCGACGGCGGCAGCCGTAACCGCACGCAGCACACCGAGCGACCCAGCCCGGGCCCGCAGCCGCGCCCGGCGGTCGCCCTCGTCGGCATCGACTGCTGCGTCCAGGATGTCCGTCGCCACAGCGTTCACGCTCCGGCCCTCGCGCCTGGCCCGCGCGGTGAGCCGACGGTGGACGTCATCGGGCACCCTCAGCAGTAGCTGCCTCATGAGTTCATGATATCACCAATATGAAGTGATAGCAGCCGGACAACCCCGTGCCAAGCGCACCACTAGCCCGAAGTTTCGGGTGCTGGGGTAACTGATGTGGGCGCTGAACTGGGCGTTCGCGGCCGGGTAGCGCGCGGTTCTGTCTACTTCAGGGTTATGGCGAGCGGGATGGGCGCGCCGATCAGGTCGAAGGCGCGATGGTGGCGCGGGTGAGCCCGGCGGGGGTGGAGACCGCTAGCAGTCCCCGCGCCGGGGCGACCCGATTACGCCACTCGCGACCCGGCGGCGTGCGCGCCGGCCCGGCGGCCGGAGAAGATGCCGTCGGCGAGCGACAGGCCGCTGACATAGCTATTCGAGCAGATTCCGACGGCGGTCCGGCCGGCCGCGTACAGCCCGGCCACCGGCGTGTCGGCGGCCGTCAGCACCTGGCCGGTATCCTCGTCGACCCGCAGCCCGCCGAGGGTGAGTCCGGGTGCCGGGAACGCGGGCGAGTTCCTGATCGAGATGTCGATCGCGTAGAACGGCCCGACCTGGAGCGGCGTGCACAGCTCCGCTGCCTTGTGCGCCGGGTCTCCGGCGCCGCTCGCGATGCCGTCGTTGTAGGCGCCGACGGTCGCGACCAGGGCCTCGGCCGGAACGCCGATCCGCGCCGCCAGCCCGCCGAGCGTGCCGGCCTTCTGGTGGCCCGTGCTGAACAGGTACGCGGCCTGGATCTTCTGGAACGCCTGGGTCTGGTGGCGGATCTGCGCGCGTGCCTTCCGCCAGATCTCCGCGTCGACGATCAGGTACCCGCGGCCGCCGTACCTCGCCACCATGACCTGCGAGTGGGTCGCGCCGTAGAGATCCTCGTTGGCGATCCGGTCCCCGTCCGGTCCGACCGTCACGCCTTCGAGCAGCGCCGACGGCGGCGACAAGAACCGCCAGGCCGTCATCCGCTCGAGGTGGTCGGTGCTGCCGCCGGCGGCCACGCCGAGGTTGATGCCGGTGCCGTCGTCCCCGACCGTGCCGAGCGGCACGATGTCGGCGAAACCGCCGGCATACTTCGCCTTCATCTCGCGGTTGAAGACGAACCCGCCCGCGGACACGACGACGGCCCCGGCACGCTCGGCCGCCTCTACCGCCTGGGCCTGCCAGATCGCCTCGGCGCGCCGGCCCAGTCTCTTGCCGATCGCGGGGGCCCAGTTGCCGAGCTTGCCAGCCACCGCGCTGAGCCGACGGTGCGTCGCGACGCGCGCGGCTATGGCCGGGTCGTCGACGTCGACGGTGCGATACCGGACGCCACGCACTGCACCGTCCTCGCAGCTGAGCGCGTGCACGCGGCTGAGCGGCCGGAACGCGACGCCCGCGCGCATGGCCGACTCCATCAACGCCGCGAGCAGGGCATGACCCGAAGACAGGCCCTTCGCGACCTGGCGGTGGCCCCGCGGCGCGGGTTCGGCGTGCTCGGTGTACGGCCACGCTTTCTCGTTGCCCGAGTAATACAGGTAGTGCGCGTCGGTCGGATAGGAGGTCTTGTACGGGCAGAGCGTCGCGTGAAACCGCGCGC
>JASHQA010000076.1 GCA_030037785.1 Streptosporangiaceae bacterium | reverse complement strand
AGCACGGGCAGGAATAGCACCGTGAGGTGCTGAGGGGTGGGCAGGCCGATCAGGTTGTCGCTGGAGCTGTTCCGCGGCACCAGCTGCAGCACATACGGGTAGAACATAACTGCGAGGAACAGCAGGAAATAGCTGTTCAGCCGGAACGATGCCGCCAGCGCTACGGCCACAGCAGCGAGCGCTGCGCTGACCGCGAGGTACACGGCGCTGCCGTGCGGGCTATCTGCAAGGAACCTGGTGACCGGGCTGGCCGTGTCATACAGCAGCGTGGAGACCGCGATGGCGGCTAGGCACAGCGCGAGCACGATCCCGTGGCGCCAGGTCAGGAGTTGACGGCCGCGCCGTGGACCCGGCGACGCGATCAGCGCGGCGCCGGCCAGCAGGAAGACACTGGCCGACAGCACCTGCAGCAGGTCCGGTACCTGATAGACGTTGGCGATCCAGCAGCCAGCCGTCCCGGTGATCGCGGCCACGGCCAACCAGCGCTGACCAGCCACTACCAGGATGGCGATGACCACCTGGCATGCCAGCGCGATCACGAACTGCGGGGAGCTGAGCAGGTGCAGGCCGCCGATTTCCGGCTGCGCGCCAAAGAATCGCGCAACTATTGGCCGAACGCCTGCGGCTGCGGAACCCAGCCGGTACGGAACCGCGATCTCCAGGATGGTTGCCAGCAGCAGCATCACCGGCGCGGTAACGGTGAACACCGCGAGCCCCTCGGCCGGCCGCTGGCCCGCCAGCCACGAGCCGATCCGCCGCGCTCGAATCCCGATCGCGCTGCGGATTAGGTCGAAGGACTCGGCCAGTCGAGGCCGCCGCTGGCCGTCCGGGGAACTGGCCAGCAACACAGCGAGAATCTCTTCCTCTCGGTCCCGGCGGAACGCTGCCGGATACCAGGCGAGCAGTCGCCGGTATCGGCGCTCCAGATTCGAGTCGCTCATGCTGTCCCTCCGGCCAGGTTCAGCCGGCGCTGAGCCGCCCGCGCATTGGCCGCCATCCGGGCCGCCTCAGCGCCGAGCAGACCCGACCCGTCAGAGGTCAGCCGGTAATACCGGCGCAGTCGGCCATCAACGACTTCTTCCCGGTCCACCGCGACGGTGCCGTTGGCCAGGAGTCGGTCTAGCGCCGAGTACAGCGTGCCCGCCCTCAGGGTACCGGGCACGCGCGGGAGCTACCGGGTGCTTCGATTCCTGATCGGCCGCGTGACCTGCTTGACGACGCAGCTCGGGATGCCCGCGGCCTGGTCTGCCGCGCGGCGACGGTAGGTGCTCGGCGACATGCCCACCAGCTCGGAGAACCGGGTGCTGAACGTCCCGAGAGATGAGCAGCCGACCGCGAAGCAGACCTCGGTCACCGACATGTCGCCGCGTCGAAGCAGGGTCATGGCCCGCTCGATGCGCCGGGTCATGAGGTAGCTGTACGGCGACTCCCCGTAGACGGCACGGAACTCGCGGCTGAGGTGCCCGGCCGACACGTGGGCGCCGCGCGCCAGCGCCTGCACATCCAGCGGCTCTGCGTAGTCACGGTCGATCCGATCGCGGACGCGGCGCAGCAGAGCCAGGTCGCGCAGGCGCGGGTCGGGTTTGCCGGTCACGGACACCAGCCTGCCCTGTGTGCTGCGTCGCTGGCTAGCCGCGGGTGATATGTGAGAATCTGCCGGTGTGGGAGCTGACCTGACCCGGATCCTTGACGTCCGTCTCTACCAGGCATTCGATCTCGACGCTGACGGGCGCGTGCTGGCCGGCAGCGATGACACCGGGTCGACTCAGCTCATCGAGATCGACCCCGATGGCACGACGGTTCCGCTCACCGCGCTGCCCGGCGCGTGCACCGGCCGCTACCTGCCTGGTCAGCGCGCGGTGATCGTGTCGCACGATGACGGCGGGAACGAGCTGCACCAGCTTTCGGTGCTCCGGCTGCCAGCGCCGTCGGGGCGGCCTGCGGGCCTCGCGGACCTGGAGCCTCTGGTCCGCGACCCGCGGTACATGCACGTGCTGGCCGACGTGCAGGCCGACCAGATCTGCTACTTCACCAACCGCCGGAACGGGGTTGCCTTCGATCCGGTCATCCGTCAGCTGGCGGATGGGTCGGAACGGGCGCTTGTCCTGGCCGATGCGATGTTCGACGACGCGGCGATCTCGCCGGACGGCAGGTGGCTGGCGCTGACCGTTGCCTCGCCGGTGACGGCCGCCTCCGAGCACGTCGTGCTCGTCGACCTGACGGTGCCGGCCGGACAGGAGCGAATGACCGAGGTGACTCCCGCTGACGCGCCGGCCAGGAACGAGTCGCTCGCGTGGGCGCCCGACAGCTCGGCCTGCTACTTCTCCTCGAACAACGACAGGGAGTTCCTGGCCATCGCGAGGTATGACCTCCAGGACGGCAGGCTGACCTGGGTGCTGACCGACGATGCGGCCGACCTGACCGGCTGGCTGGCACCGGACGGGTCGACGCTGCTCGTGGAGCGCAACGACGACGGCGCGTCGACGGTCACGCTGCACGACGCCCGAACCGGCGCGCGGCTCCAGGGCCTGCCACTGCCCGCCGCCGGGTGCGTTACCGATGCCCGGCTGCCCGCACCGCGGTGGAGCCGCGACTCGTCGGCCGTCGTGATGTCGGTCAGCGGCGCCGAGCTGCCCGGCGACGTGCTGCTGGCCGCCGGGGTGAGCGCCGCGCCGGCAGAAGTGCACCAGCTGACGAACTCGGCCAGGGCGCTCGGCCGCCCGGCGGCCGGGCCAGAGCAGCACCGCGTCCCGGCTCCCGGCGGCCACCGGGTGCCGTGCCTGGTCTACCGCGCCGCGGCCGACGGCGACGCGGCGCTCGCCGGGTCCGCCGTCGTCGTGGTGCACGGCGGGCCAGAGGGCCAGGCGAAGCAGAACTTCAACACCTACGTGCAGGTGCTGGCTGCCGCTGGCCATACCGTCCTGGTGCCGAACGTTCGCGGCTCGACGGGCTACGGCAAGAGCTGGTATTCGGCGGACGACAAGAGTCGCCGGCTGGACTCGGTCGCCGACCTCGCCGCGCTGCACGCCTACCTGCCGGAGCTGGGAGTTGACCAGCACCGTGCGGCGCTGTGGGGCGGCTCGTACGGCGGCTACATGGTGCTGGCCGGGCTGGCGTTCCAGCCGGATCTGTGGGCAGCTGGGGTCGACATCGTCGGGATCGCGTCGTTCGTCACATTCCTGCAGCACACCTCGGCTTATCGCCGCGCTTACCGCGAGCGCGAGTACGGAACGCTCGCCGAGGATCGCGAGTTCCTGCTGTCGGTGTCCCCGCTGGAAAGGGTGGCGGACATCCGGGCGCCGCTGTTCCTGATCCACGGCGCCAACGATCCGCGCGTGCCGCTGAGCGAGGCCAGGCAGATCCACGCGGCCCTGACCGGTCGTGGCCGCGAATGTCACCTGCTCGTCTACGCCGACGAAGGGCACGGCCTGGCGAAGCGCGCGAACCGGCTCGACGCCGTTCCGAAGGCGGTGGAGTTCCTGGCCAGGCACCTCGCGGTGCACGCCTAGTGCTGGGCCGTGCGGATCGCCGCGCCACGGGCCTATGCTGGAATCCGACGTCGATCCAAGCCTGAGGGTCCGGGGGTGCCGATGACGGCCGGGTACGGCTATCCAGCGGCAGGCGGCGAGTGGCGCCAGCTACGGGCCGCAGACGCCGATCGCGACCGGGTGGCGGGACTCCTCAGCACGGCTTACGCCGAAGGCCGGCTCGCCAAGGACGAGTACGACGCCCGGCTGGACAGCGCCCTGGCGGCGCGCACGTACGCCGACCTTGACCAGCTGGTGGCTGACCTGCCTCTTCCGGAGGCCGCGGTGGCACCCGCGGAGACCGCCGCGGTGGCCGAGGTGCCCGAGACCAACGGCCTGGCGATGGCCAGCCTTGTCTGCGGGGTCGCGCAGTTCGTTGTCGGTCCGCTGGCGACCATTCCGGCGATCGTGCTGGGCCACATGGCCCGCAGCCAGATCAGGCGCACTGGCGAGCAGGGCGCCGGCCTGGCCGCGGCGGGCCTGGTGCTGGGCTGGGGGGCAGTGATCGTGGGCGTCGTCCTGGTCCTCGTCGTGCTGATCGCAGTCAGCTCGCTGCACGGCACAGCGCCCGGGATGCGACCATGAGTCCTGCGGGCGCCGTCCGCAGTTAGCGATGGGCAGGTGAAACCGCGATGCTTCGGATACCGAGAGTCCCAGGGCTGCCCTTTGGCGGCGGCCTCAACGTGGTTCTCGTGGCCGGCGCGGCCTACTTTGCGTGGGAGCACGAGCAGGGTCGGCATGGTCGTCCGCACGTGCTGTGCCCGATTTGCTGGCTCAACAAGGTAGCTCAGGCGCCTGCGGCGCCCGATGGCCCTGCCCCCGCCGAGCCGGGTGAGCAGCCCGGCTCCTAGCCGACGCCCGGACGCCAGGATCCGACCAGGGACGACCAGCCAGGGCTTCCTCAGCGGTCCAGGCCGTGCTCGATCGCGTCGATGATGCGCGGTCGCAGCTGGGTGACGCTGATGATCGCGTCGACCGAGCCGACCTCGACCGCCCGCTGGACGGAGTGGATCCGGTCGAACTCCGCGGCCACCTCGGCCAGCTTCTCCGCCCGCACCGACGCCTGGGCCTCGGCGAGCGTCGCGCTCAGCGTGGCCCGTTCCGCGCCGCTGGTCTCGGCCACCCTGGCTTGCAGGCCGGCCACCCTCGGGTCGGCTGCCGTGCGGTTCGTCACCTCGGCAGCGAACACCACGGCGGCGGCCGGCGCGCCGCCGAGCACCGAGGCGAATGAGCCTTCCAGAGCCAGCACGGTCATGGTCGGGTTCAGTGCCTTGGAGAAGACCACGAACGCGCCGCCGTGATAGCGGGAGATCACGCAGAACACGATCGGGCCGGCAAAATTGACGATCGCCCGGCCGATCTCGGCGCCGTACTCCAGTTGCAGCTTGCGCATCGACTCCGGCGACCCGTCGAAGCCCGACAGGTTGGCCAGCACCACCAGCGGCCGGTTGCCGGACGCGGCGTTGATCGCGCGCGCGACCTTCTTCGACGACAGGGGGAACAGCGTGCCCGCTGCGTAGGAGTCCGGGCCGTCGGCAGGCGGGAATCCGCGGCGCGGCACCGCGTGTGACTCGATGCCGATCAGGCAGACTGGCCAGCCGCCGATGTGAGCGTCCTGCACCACCGAGGTGTCGGCATCCTCCATTCCGGCCCAGCGTTCGAGCACGGGGTGGTCCTGGTCGGTCAGCGCGCGCATCACCGTGCGGATGTCGAATGGCTTCTTCCGGTCCGGGTTGCTGGTGGCCGAGAAGATCTCGCCGATCGTGCTGAAGTCGCTGTCGGCCACGGCGTGCGGGTACGCGGAGACGTCGCGATCCCTCGGGTCGCTCGTGACCGCGCGCCCCGGAGCCACCTCGCCCGGAGCGATGTAGGTGTGGTCGTAGTGCGCCATCAGCACGTCGCACGCGGCAGCCAGGCTGGGCGCCCAGTACTGTGCCTGGCCGTTCGGCCCCATGACCCGGTCGTAGCCGCCGATCCCGAAGTTGTCCTCGGCCGAGACGCCGCCAGAGAAGTCCAGTGCCTGCTTGCCGGTCAGCACCATTGCCGACTCCGGCGTCATCACCAGGATCCCCCTGGCGTGCATGAGCATGGTGGCCTCAGCGTTCCAGTAGGGCTGGGCACCGACGTTGATGCCGGCGACCACGACGTTGATCTCACCGCCGGCCTGGGTGAACTCGACGATTCGCTTGAGGGCTGCAGCCACCCAGTCCATGTTCTCCGTGCCAGAGCGCATCGAGATCCGGGCGCCAGAGGACAGCGCGAACCACTCAAGCGGCACGGCCCGCTGCTCGGCCAGGTCGATCGCGGCGATGACGCGCTTGCACTCCGGCTCCGCGAGCGCGCCCAGCGACTTTGTCGGATCGCCGAGCAGCACCACCCTGGTCACGCCGGCCGGGTGCTTGCTCGTCGGGGTGCTGACGACCCCGGCGACGATGGCCGCCGAGTTCATTCCCTTCGGGCGGTCCACCGGGACGAGGGCTCCGCTGTCGTCGAGGTCGTGCTCGGTGAACCGGCCGTCCGGCCCGGCCAGCAGGTCAGTCAGCTGGTACGGGTAGGCGTTGCCGCGACGGGTCGCACGCAGCACCTTCTGCTGGTAGTCATCGAGCGGCAGCAGCGGTGCGGTCGGCGGCGGCCCGACATCCAGCTGCACGGTCCCCCTGGCGTCGTCGCTGACGCGCACGGCCATTTCGGTCAGCTCTCCGGCTGCGCCGCGCAGCCGGGCCACGAACTGGACTTCCTCAAGTCCCGAGCCTGACACGGTCGGCCGGATGCGGTGCGCGAGCGGCGCCAGTTCCTCGACGGTGAACTCGCTCGCGGGCCAGACGTACATCATGACGCGGTTGCTGGCGAAGCGCCGGTGCTGCGGGCGCTGGGCCTGCGCGATGCGGATCGCGTCGAGGCAGGCGGCGAGCACGTTCTCGAGCTCGGGCAGCGCCACCAGCCTGCCGTCCGCCTCGCGCAGCGGCGTCAGGTCACGTACCTGGCCCATGGCTATCAGCCGCTCGTCGGCCTGGTTGCTCTTCGCCACCGCCTTGAACAGGTAGATGTCCTCGTCCGCGGAGGGGAGGCGGGTCAGGTCGAACTCGCGCAGCCGGTCCAGTTGTAGCCGGTCGGCGACCTGTGGGTGCAGGCCGCGAATCAGCCGGTCCTCGGCGAGGCCGGCGCCGCTCGCGCGGAACGTGAAGTGGTGCTGCAGGGGCGTGCCGCCGGTGGCGGCGACTGTGACGGTGATCCGGGAGATCTGGGCCATCACGGCCGGAAGCGGCGACGCCGCCAGCAGTTCCTCGACCCGCTCCGCGAGCGCGTCGGTTTCTAGCTGCTCGGCCCAGGTGACGTACAGGTCGGTGACCAGGCCGCCCTCGGGTGCCTGCGCCGCCAGTTCGGTCACGGCGGCGATCGCGTCCGGGAGGCTCTCGGCCTCGGCGGCGGTGGCCGCGACCAGGGTCACGCCGCTGGTGTCCGGATAGTTCGCGGTGACGAAACGGCAGCCAGCGACGTCGCGCGCGATGACCCCGGTGAGCTTGCGGTTGCCGTAGTAGCGGCGGGTCAGCACCTCGAGCAGCGGCGCGTGGTCGACGCTCCGGCCGATCCGCTGGCCGATGAGCCGCACCAGCGGTTCGGAGGTTGCGACCATCGCCTGGATCCGCTCGGCGCGGTCCGGGGCGGCCGGATTGCGGTCCAGGTAGCGCAAGTTGCTGCGGACCTCGGCGTACACCCTTGCCCGGTTGCGGCGAAGCAGCGGCTGGGCGAACCAGCGGAAGACCACGCCGCGGGCGAGGTCGGAGACCGCGGGGAATCGGACCTGCGTCGCCTCGATCAGGTGCTCGAGCGCCAGCCCGGCGTGCTCGCGGACCGGCTCGGCAGGCGGGGCGCTCCGCAGCCACTGCCGCAGCAGCTCAGCGACGATTCCGGCGGTGCTCGTCATCCGCTGCTGGGCGAGGAATACCCGGAACACCGCCGTCTCGAGCTCAGGCGTGCGGTCGAGTCCGTCGACCCCGTAGTGGCCGAGCATCCGCTTCAGCCTCGCCTGGAAGCCCTCGGTCACGCCGGCTCGCTCCACGTCGAGGCTGCGGAGGTAGCTATGGAAGTACTCGCGCGGGCTGTGCACGAGCTCGCCTCGCTCGGCCTCCAGGTCGCTCTCCGGTCGGTTGCGGCTCAGCTCGCAGAGGTCAGCGAAAACCGTGAGGAGCTCCGGCTCGCCCGGTACCGGCTGCCCGCTGAGCTCGGCGCGCGCGGCCAGCCAGCCGCTCAGCAGCCGTTCGCGGTCGGCGGCGTCGGCGTCGAAGCCGAGCAGCAGGCCGCGCAGGTCTGCCAGGAACAGCCTCGCGCGCTCCGCCGGGGGCACGAGTTCCGGCGACCCGGGCAGATCGATGTCGGCGGCCTGCCCGTCGGCCGTGACCTCGTGCGCAGCGTGCCCGGCGGCCTCCTGCGCGGCGACCGGCTCGAGCCGCATCAGCGGCGCTCCGGCGTCAACCTGGTTGCCGACCGAGACCAGGCACTCCTTGACCCTGGCGCGGAACGGCGCCCGAAGCACCGTCTCCATCTTCATGCTCTCCAGCACGACGACGGGCGCGTTCGCTTCGACGTCGTCCCCGGCGGACAGCGGGGTGGCGACCACCAGGGCGGGCGCGGGAGAGCGGACCACGCCGCCTTCGTCCAGGCTGATCCGGTGCGCGACGCCGTCCACCTCGACCAGGTGAATCGGCCCGTGCGTAGCCGTGATCAGCCGGAACCGCCTGCCATTGACCACGATCCGGCCGCTGTGCGAGTCGAACCGCTCCAGCTCGACGTCGGCCTGGTGCAGTCGGGCGCCAGCGGAGATCCCGACCCGGAATCGCCGCGGGCCAAGGCGGGCGACGCGCACGCGGTAAGCGGCGCCGCGGAGTCTCAGGTCAAGCGGACGGCCGGGATCGTGCCGCGCCTGGGGACGGCCGCCGTGCGCGGTGGCGAGCAGCCGCTGCGTGCTGATCTCCTCCTCGTCCAGGTAGGCCTCGATCGCGGCGGCGGTCAGGGCGATGGCGGCGTGCTGGTGCTCGGCGAGGCGGCCTTGCGCCCTGACCCGGTCTATCCAGCCCGTGTCCGCGCTGGCGTCGATCACCTCGGGCTGGCCGAGCAGGTCGAGCACGAAGCTCTTGTTGGCGGCGCCGCCCTCGATGACCACCGTGGTCTCGGCCAGTGCACGGCGCAGCCGGCCGAGGGCCTCGGAGCGGTCGCGCCCGGACGCGATGATCTTGGCGATCATCGAGTCGAAGTCGGCCGGGATCATGTCGCCCTCGCTGACGCCGGTGTCGACGCGGATGCCGGGGCCAGCGGGGAGCACCAGCCGGGCGATGCGACCGGGAGCGGGCGCGAAGTCGCGGTCGGGATCCTCTGCGTTCAGCCGCGCCTCTATCGCGTGCCCGGACTCGGCTGGCCGCGGTCCGTCGAGCTTGCCACCCGCAGCCACGTGCAGCTGGAGCCTGACCAGGTCTGTGCCGGTGGTCAGCTCGGTGACCGGATGCTCGACCTGGAGCCGGGTGTTGACCTCGAGGAAGGCGAACTGCCTCGCAGCCGGGTGGTAGAGGAACTCCACAGTCGCCGCGCCACGATAGCCGACGGTGAGCGCCAGCCGCTCCGCCGACGCCCTCAGCTCCGCGGCCTGCTCCGGTGCCAGCAGGGGCGAGGCGGACTCCTCGATGATCTTCTGATGGCGGCGCTGCAGGGAGCAGTCACGAACACCGAGCGCCCAGGCGGTGCCCGCGCCGTCGGCGATCAGCTGGACCTCGACGTGCCGGGCACCGGTGACGAGCTGCTCGAGGAATACGGTGCCATTGCCGAACGCGCGCAGCGCTTCCCGGCTGGTGCGCTCGAACGCGCCAGTGAGGTCGCCCGCTGAGGTGATGACGCGGATTCCGCGCCCGCCGCCGCCCGCGGCGGCCTTGAGCATCAGCGGGTAGCCAATGCGCTCGGCCGCGGCCAGCGCGTCGTCCAGGGTCGCCACCTCGCCGCCGCTCCACGGCGCGACCGGAACGCCTACCTTCTCGGCGATCAGCTTGGCGCCGATCTTGTCACCCAGCCTGCGCATCGCCTCGGGGTCCGGCCCGATGAACGTGACGCCGATCTTCGCGCACAGCTCGGCGAACGCCGGATCCTCGGCGACGAAGCCCCATCCGACCCAGGCAGCGTCGGCTCCGACCTCGACGAGGGTGCGGCCGAGCACAGCCAGGTCGAGATAGGGACGGGCCGCCGCGGGGCCGAGGGCGTACGTCAGGTCGGCCTCCCGCACGAACATCGCGGTGGCATCGGCGTCGGTGTAGAGGGCGACCGTCTCGATCCGGGCGCCGGTTTCCGCGGCCAGGTCCCGGACAGCGTGGATCAGCCGCATGGCGGCCTCACCGCGGTTGACGATGGCGACGCGACTGAACACCAGCTGAGCCTTCCTGCTAACCCGACACGCCAGGCGACGTCCGCAGCCAGAGCGCGCTGTCACTCGCGTCAATCCTGCTCGGTTACCAGCAGGTTGACTAATGCGGGACAGGACGCATTAGAGAGCCGCCCGTTTGTAGGAACTCCACAACTGGCCGCGATACGCCACGAGCGCGCCAGCGCCCGCGGCTTCCCCCGGCTGGGCTACTCGTCGCCGATGTCGGCCAGGCTCTGGCGCAGCCGGGCTATCAGCGGATCGTCATCGGGCACGATGCGCTGCAGGCGTTCGACCGTGTCGCGAAGCAGCGCGCGGGCGTCGCCGTAGCGCCCCAGCCGGCCGTACACGTGGGCGAGCTCGGCACGGCTGCGCAGCGTGTCGGGGTGGCGGGGACCGAGCACCCGCTCGAACCCGGCCCAGGCCTGCTCGCAGGCCAGCTCGGCGGCCGCCGTCTTGCCGGTGCTCTGGTAGGCGGCGCCGAGGTTGCTCCGCGCGGTCAGCGTGTCCAGGTGGTCAGGTCCGAGAACGCGCTCCCGGTCGGCCACCACCCGCTTGTAGACCGCGACCGCCTCCTTTGCCTGGCCGCTGGCCAGGTAGGCGTCGGCCAGGCCGTGCCGGGTGGTCATGGTCTGCGGGTGCCGCTCGCCCTGGGCGCGCTCCCGGTCGGCGAGCGTCCGGCGGTAGAGGGTGATGGCGTCGGAGTACTGGCCCGCGGCCAGGTAGGCGGCGGCGAGTTCGTCCCGTGCGCCGAGCGTATCGACGTGTGCGGGCCCGCAGACGCGCTCGAACTGGGGAACCGTGCCTTCAAGGACATCGATCGCGGCGGGAAACTCGAGCGCCGCGACGAGGGCGTGGCCCAGGCGGCGGCGTGCCTCGATCACGTCACGGTGATCCGGCCCGAGCGTGCCGGTCAGGCTGTCGACTACCCACCCGAACCACGGAATGGCGTCGCTCGCGCGCCCGGCAGCAAGGTAGGCGTCGGCCAGCCGCTGGCTGGCCAGCATCGTGTCGGGGTGCCCGCTGCCGAGCAGCCGGTCGGCGGTCGTGGCCAGGTCGAGCCAGTGGTCCACCGCGGGTCCGGTCAGCCGGGCGCGGTCCAGGCTGTCCCCGGCCCGCACCAGCATGGGATGGCAGCCGCCGTCCCACAGCAGGCTGCCGGTGACCTGCCGGAGGGTCGCGGCACAGGATCGCAGGCCGGAACCGGGCCAGCCGGGCAGCTCCGATTCCGGCCAGGCCTGCAGCAGGGCGTCAGCGACGGAACGCGCGGCCTGCTCCGGCAGGCCCTCGGGCATCGCGGCTCGCAGCGCCGCCTGGAGCACCGGGCTGATCCGGATCGTCGGCGGCGCGGTCGTGCCCTCGACGGTCAGCAGGCCTACCTCTTCCAGCGCCGCCAGCGCCGCCAGGACGCGTTCGCTGCTGGCCGGGTCGTCGAGGCCGGGCGCGAAGAACTCCGTCGCCGCCGGAGCGGCGAAGACGGTCTGGGGAATGCCGTGCCCGTCCACCAGGGCGGCCAGGGCCAGCAGCAGCTGGGGAGATCCGCCCGGCGCCACCTGGGCCGCCCGCTCGAACGAGAACGTCCACGTGACAGCGGCCGCCGGCGGCCGCGCGCCGGGCGCGTCCGCCAGCTCCGCCAGCTCCGCGCGCCTGCGCACGAATTGAACCCGGTAGTCGCGGCACGACAGCGGGGAGCTGGCGATCACGGCGCTGGCCTGGGTGAGCGCGACCGGCTCCAGGTCCAGGTCCTGAGCCAGTTCGATGGCACCGTGCCGCTTGTCCGGGTCGGCTGAGACGCGTTCGCTGAGATAGCTGATGGCCTCCCGCAGGCTGAACGGCCCGACCGGCACGACCGGCATGCCACTGGGCACGGCCGCAGCAGCGGCGCAGGTCACCAGCAGTCGGCCGGCCGGCCCGGCCGGCCACAGCCCATGCAGGTCCGCGGTATCGGCTAGGTCGTCCAGTACCACCAGCCACGACCGGCTGGTCTCCTCGAGCCAGCTGATGAACTGCGCGGCGACCGACTCAGCGCTGCTCGCCTGCCCCCGGCCGGTCACCGCTGCCGTGGTCGCGGCGTAGCCGGACAGCACCGAGGCCCGGCTCGTCGCGTCGATCCAGACCAGCAGGTCCACACCGCCCGAGTGCCACAGCGACTCCGCGACGGCCGCGGCGAGCTGGGTCTTGCCCGACGACCTGAGCCAGAGCTGGGCGTCGGGGTCGGCCGCCGAGCCGGGGAAGGCAGCCGCGTCCGCGGCCCGGTCGGAGACGAGCGCGACCGCGGCCCCGGCCGGCAGCAGGCCCGTCACGCTCGGTGCGGTCTCCACCCTGGCGCGGAAATTGTCGGCCAGCGCGGGCACCGTGCCCGACCGGATGGGCCAGGCCGACCGGCCTCGCCCGGCGCCTGA
>JASHQA010000075.1 GCA_030037785.1 Streptosporangiaceae bacterium | reverse complement strand
CACCGGCTCGCCGGCTGGTGGCTGGCCGGCCATCGTCAGCGCGCCCGCCCCGGCGGGCGCAGCAGCCCCGGCGGGCGCGGCAGCCGCGTCACGCGCGGCTCAACACGGCCGCAGCGATCTCGTCCCACTTCGAACCCCGGCCCGGAACCTGAAGGAGCCTGCGCATGAGGTCGAGGTCGCCGTAGTAAGCCTGCATGGACTCGGACACGGTCACGGCCACGCTGGGACGACTCACCACCTCCAGGTCGTCGCCGGCGGCAACCACGCCCGGTGTGAGCACCCGCAGGTAGGCGCCCGGCCGCCCGGCCGCGGCGAATCGCTTCACCCAGTGCGGCTCTTCATCGAGCCAGGCCTTGAAGGTGCTGCACGGGATGCGGGGCGAGGTGACCTGCAGGACCGTGCTGCCCACGCGCCAGGTCTCCCCGATCAGCGCGCCGCTCACGTCGACGCCCGCGGTCGTGAGGTTCTCGCCGAACATCCCGTTGCGGAGCTCTCGGCCGAGCTGCTCGGTCCACCAGTCCAGGTCCTCCCGGCCATAGGCGTACAGGGCCTGCTCGAGCCCGCCGTGGTTTACCTTGTCCGCGCAGGTGTCGCCGTCGAGGCCGAGCGGGCCCACCTCGACCGGACTGCCCGCAGGCCGCTTGTCGATGGCAGACCGGGCCGGCCGGCCGCCGATCATCAGGTCGGCCTCCTGGCCGCGGTTGACGGAGATGACCCTGGCTGCTGGCATGCCCCGAAGTTAGCCGACCAGACGCGCGGACGTCGAACCGATTCCGAACGCGTGCCGCCTGCCGCGGGGCAACGCTAGGGTCAGCGATACTGGGCCGAACGGCCACGTCGGCTCGAGAAGGACGACTCCATGAGCGAAGGCAGCAGCGGCGCGTCCGGACCCGAACAGGATCCGTGGTCGCGGCCGGCCGACTTCTCCGAGCCCGGGTCTGCTGTGCCGCAGCCATGGCCAGGCCAGCCGGACCAGACCGCGCCTGGTGGCTACCCGCCGCCCGCCGGCCAGTACGGCTACCCGCCGCCCGCCAGCCAGGTCCCGCGCAACAACCGGGCCGCGATCGCCGCGCTGGTCTGCGGTCTCGCCCAGTTCATCCTCGGCCTGCTGATCGTGGGCAACATCGTGCTCGCCATCCCGGCCATCATCTGCGGCGCCCTCGGCCTCAAGCAGATCAGCCGGCGAGGCGAAGGCGGCCGCGGCATGGCGATCGCCGGCCTGGTTCTCGGCATCCTCGGCGTGGTGTACTTCCTGATCATCATCGTGGTGCTGAGCATTATCGGAATGCACCTCAGGTCGACCTGACCAGCTCGACCGCGACCGGGCGCACGGCCGCGACCGGAGCGCTCCGCGTTCCCACCTGAATTTGCCTGGGTGTCAGCGTCGCTTGTCGGGCGCCTGCTCGCTGGACAGCGCGGCCACGAACGCTTCCTGCGGCACCTCCACGCGGCCGATCACCTTCATCCGGCGCTTGCCCTCCTTCTGCTTTTCCAGCAGCTTGCGCTTGCGGGTGATGTCGCCGCCGTAACACTTGGCCAGCACGTCCTTGCGCAGCGCGCGGATGGTCTCACGCGCGATGATCCGCGACCCGACCGCCGCCTGGATCGGCACTTCGAACTGCTGCCGCGGGATCAGCTGCCTGAGCTTCGCCGTCATGGAGAGGCCATACTCGCGCGACTTATCCGCGTGCACGATCTGGCTGAAAGCGTCGACCGGCACGCCCTGCAGCAGGATGTCGACCTTGACCAGGTCGGATTCCTGCTCGCCAGCGCGCTCGTAGTCGAGCGAGGCGTAGCCGCGCGTGCGCGACTTCAGCTGGTCGAAGAAGTCGAAGATGATCTCGGCGAGCGGCATCGTGTACCGGATCTCGACGCGGTCCGCGGACAGGTACTCCATGCCGAGCAGGACGCCCCGGCGGCCCTGGCACAGTTCCATGATGGCGCCGACGTAGTCGGCAGGCGCGAGCACCGTCGCCCGGACCACCGGCTCGAAGACCTGAGCGACCTTGCCATCGGGGAACTCACTGGGGTTGGTGACGATCAACTCCTGCCCGGCATCGGTCACCACCCGGTAGACGACGTTCGGGGCGGTCGAGATCAGCACGAGATCGAACTCCCGCTCCAGCCGCTCGCGGACGATCTCCATGTGCAGCAGGCCCAGGAAGCCGCAACGGAAGCCAAATCCGAGCGCGGTTGACGTCTCGGGCTCGTACACCAGCGACGCGTCGTTCAGCCGCAGCTTGTCGAGGGCGTCTCGCAGCTCCGGATAGTCGTCCCCGTCCACCGGATACAGGCCGGAGAACACCATCGGCTTCGGGTCGGCGTAGCCAGGCAGCGCCTGGATCGCCGGATCGGACGCGTTGGTGAGCGTATCGCCGACGCGGGCCTGCCGGACGTTCTTGACCCCGGTGATGAGGTAGCCAACCTCGCCGGCCGCGAGGCCGTCGGATGGCACCGGGTCTGGCGAGATGACGCCGATCTCGAGCGTCTCGTGCACGGCCTTGGTCGACAGCATCAGGGTCCGCTCGCGCCGGCTCAGCCGCCCGTCCATGAC
>JASHQA010000074.1 GCA_030037785.1 Streptosporangiaceae bacterium | reverse complement strand
CGCCTGACCGGATCACAGTAGGCATCGTGGTTGGCTATCAGCTCGGTGTAGCTGGTCAGCAGGGTGTCCAGGATCCGCAGCCCGTTCCGAACCAGGGAGGCGCCGGTCTCGGTCAGGTCCACGATCGCGTCGACAATGTCCGGCACCTTGGCCTCGGTCGCGCCGTAGGACGGAATCACCACGGCCTTCACGCCGTGTTCCTCAAGATACGCGCGGGTGAGCGACGGGAACTCGGTGGAGATCCGGACGCCCTGGGGCAGGTCAGCCGCCGACTGCCAGGGCTGGCTGGCTGGCACCGCCAGCACCACCCGCACCGGGTCGGACGTGGCCTTGGAGTACCGCAGCTCGCCGAGCGAGGCGACGTCCGCGCCGGTCTCGGTGATCCAGTCCCGGCCGGTGATGCCGAAGTCGAACAGGCCCTGCTCGACGTAGGAGGGGATCTCCTGCGGTCGCAGGAACCGCACCCGGTCGATCCGCGGATCGTCGATCACCGCGTGATAGTCGCGGTCGGACGAACGGCGCACGGTCAGGTCGGCCGCATCGAATAGGTCAAGGGTGGCGCGTTCGAGCGAGCCCTTCGGTATGACAAGCGACAGCACAACCGCCCCTTCGACCCCGACAGTCGGGGGGGAACTCCCCGACGACCCGCCAAACCTGGAGCCTTGATTCCCGGCCAAGACTACCGTGGCCTGGTCGGATGATCTGGGGCAGCCGACGCGAGGGGACAACCGGGGCAGACATGGCAGCGATCCGACAGTTCAGGCAGGCGCAGCTCGCCGCGCAACTGGAGCGGAACCTGGCCGAGCACGCGAGCCACCTGCACCGCGTGACGCCAGGGATGTCGGTGCGGGACACCGGTGACCTGCTGATCGCTGACAGCGGCCTCGACGACGACACCTTCAACTTCGTCGGACTGGCCGCCTTCACCGACGCGACCGCGCCCGCCCGGATCAGCGAGACGCTGCGCGACGTCGCCGCGACCGGCCGGAGCTTCGCCTGGCGCGTGGGGCCCGCCTCGACCCCGGCCGGCCTGTCCGCGCTGCTCGTCAGCGCCGGACGGCCGGCGGCGCGGCCCGAGCCTGCCATGTGGCTGCCGCTGTCAGCCTGGCAGCCGCCAGCCATGTCGCCGAGCCTTGAGGTGCGCGTGGTCCGCACCGTGCGGGAGTTGACCGACTGGTCCTGGGTGCTCGCGGCGAACTGGGATCCGCCGGCCCTAACGGTCGTCCGCTTCTACGCCGCCACCGCCGGGCGGGTGCTTGACCCCGGCTGCCCCGCTCGGTTCCTGGTCGGCTACTGCGACGGCCGCCCGGTCTGCTCCGCAGAGGTCATGCTGCACGCGGGCGTGGCCGGCCTGTATGACATCTCAACGCTGGCGGCCTACCAGGGGCGCGGCTTCGGCACCGCGGTCACGGCAGCCGCGTTGCAGCTTGGCCGCGACTGCGGGGCGCCCGCAGCGGTGCTGCAGGCATCGTCCCAGGGCGAGCCGGTGTACCGTCGGCTCGGCTTCGCCGTCTGCGGCCAGTTCACCGAGCATCCGCTGCCGCCCTGACCGGATCGGTCGCCGACCCGGCAGCGCACTACAGTTGCCGGGCACCGGGGATACCCACCACGCCTGGATGGAGGCAGTCACGTGACCGCAGCCGCGGATGTCGTGGTCGTCGGCGCCGGGCTCGCCGGCCTGGTGGCGGCGCGCGACCTGACGGCAGCCGGGCGGTCTGCGCTGGTGCTGGAGGCCAGGGACCGGGTCGGCGGGCGGATCGTCAACGAGGATATCGGCGACGGCAAGATCGTCGAGATGGGCGGTCAGTGGGCCGGCCCGACCCAGGACAGGATCCTCGCGGTCGCCGCCGCGCTCGGCATCGCCACGTTCCCGACCTATGACACGGGCCGGAAGGTGCTGCACTTCAACGGCAGGCGCGGCACTTACACCGGCACGATCCCGCGGATCAGCCCGCTGGTGCTCGCCGACGTGGGTCAGGCACAGGCCTGGCTCGAGGCGCTCGCCCGCAAGATCCCGACGGACGCGCCGTGGACGGCACAGCGGGCCGAGCGACTCGACAGCCAGACGTTCGAGACGTGGATCCGCCATCACACCGCGAGCCGGAGCGCCCGGATGCTGCTCACTCTTGGCGCGGAAGCGGTGTTCGCCGCAGAGCCGGGCGACCTGTCGATGCTGCATGTGCTCTTCTACTCCCGGTCCGGGGGCTCCTTCCAGCGGCTCATCGACACCACCGGCGGCGCTCAGCAGGACCGGTTCGCTGGCGGATCGGCGCTCATCGCGCAGCGGCTCGCGGCGCAGCTAGGCGACATCGTCCGGCTTGGTGCGGCGGTCAGCCGGATCGAGGTCGCCGGCGACAAGGTCACCGCGACCACGGTCGCTGGCCGGTTCGACTGCCGCCAGATCATCGTGACCGCGCCGCCGCAGCTGGCCGGCCGGATCGACTATGAGCCCGCGCTGCCGCACTGGCGCGAGCAGCTGACCCAGCGCACGCCGATGGGCTCGGTGATCAAGTCCCAGGTGATCTACGACGAGCCGTTCTGGCGCCCGGACGGCCTGGCTGGCCAGGCGACCGGGGACGGCGACGGATCGCGGGTCGTGTTCGACAACTCGCCGCAGGACGGCTCACCGGGGATTCTGCTGGCGTTCCTCGAAGGCGACGAGGCGCGCCGGCTGGGCCGCGAGCCACTCGAGGTGCGACGCCGCACCGTCATCGACTCGCTGGTGCGCTACTTCGGGCCGCGCGCGGCCAGACCCGAGCGCTATCTCGAACGCGACTGGCAGCAGGAGAAGTGGAGTGGCGGCTGCTACGGGACGCTGTTCGGCCCGAACGTGTGGACCCGCTATGGCCACGCGCTGCGCCAGCCCGTCGGCCCGATCCACTGGGCGGGCACCGAGACAGCGTCGCAGTGGACGGGTTACATGGACGGCGCGGTCCGCTCTGGCGAGCGGGCAGCCGCGGCGGTGCTCGCCCGCCTGCCGAGCTAGCTCCGATCTCGCGCGCGCGTTAGGATCGGCCGCGGGGGTAGGGATTCCGGCCATGGCCGCAGGCAACAGACCCGCGAAGGACGTCAGCCGGCTGGTCCGGGCCGTCGACAGGGCCCAGCAAGACCACTCGTGGCTGGCCATCGGCGTGGCTACGTGGAAGAAGTTCGGCGACGACCAGGCTGGTAACCTGGCGGCGCTGGTGGCTTACTACGCCTTCGCGTCCATCTTCCCGCTGCTGCTGGTGGCCTACACCATCCTCGACCTGGTGGCCAGGACCAGCCCCAGCGCCGCTGCCCGGCTCAGAAAGGCGCTGAGCGAGTACCCGTTTGTCAGAGACCTCGGCCTCAGCCACGGCATCAAGGGGGCCGGCCTGGCGCTCGTCGTCGGGATCTTGCTGATGCTCTACGCCTCTCTCGGCGTGGCCAGCGCCATCCAGAACGCGATGAACACGGCCTGGAGCGTGCCGAAGTACGAGCGGCCAGGCTTCCCGAAGAACAAGCTGCGCAGCCTCGGGCTGATCGCCGTGCTCGGGCCGGGCGAGATCATCACGATCGCGCTGTCGACCGTCGCCGGCGGGGCCGGCCACCTCGGCGGCGCCGCGGCCGAGGTGGCCGCCGCTCTGGTGGCGCTGCTGCTGAACATCGGCCTGTTCTACCTGATCTTCCGGATGGCGACCGCCAGGGTGGTCCGCACCCGCGACTTGCGGCTCGGCGCGATCCTCGCGGCGGTCGCCTGGCAGATCCTGCAGCTACTGGTCGGGCAGGGAATCGTGCGCCTGCACTCCAACTCGGCCTACGGACAGTTCGCGATCGTGCTCACCCTGCTGGCCTGGTTCTACCTGCAGGCCCAGATCACCCTGTACCTGGTGGAACTGGACGTCGTCCGGGCCCGCCGACTGTGGCCGCGCTCGCTGGCGCCACCCCCGCTCACGCGCGCCGACGTGCGGGCCTACCAGGCCTACGCGGAAGCGAGCCAGCCCCGCCGCGAGGTCAGGGTCACGGTGGATCAGGTGCCGCAGCAGCGCCCCGAGCCCGGTACCGCTGCCGGGTCCGCTCATCCGGCGAGCGCCACGGACGGCACGCCGTCCAGGCCGACGGACCGGCCGATCGGCTAGCGGCACGCCAGCCGGTCAGGCGGGCCGCACGGTCAGGCGGTCAGCACGGTCAGGCGGGCCGCACGGTCAGCACGGTCGGGCGGGGCCGGCCTCCGGCCCGGGCTTACTGAGCGGACGCCGCCCGACTGGGGGCCGGCTGGAGCTGCGGCGCGCCGATGGGGCAAGTCCGGCCCGCTTCCGGCGGTGCACCCGACCGCAGCACGTCGTTGTCGACCAGCAGCGCGGTCAGCGCGGCGGCGATCAGCAGCAGCCCCGCGCACACGATCGCGGCGCGATCGAAGCCCTCGGAAAACCGCGCGGGCTCGTGATAGCTGGCACTCGTCAGCCCGACAGCCACCGGCAGCGCGGCAACCGCCACCAGCCCGGCGGCCCTCGCGACCGCGTTGTTGATCCCGCTGGCCACGCCCGCGTGCCGGACGTCGGCGCTGGCCAGCACCGTCGCGGTCAGCGGCGCGACGGTCAGGCACAGGCCGAGGCCGTAGACAACCACCGCGGGCAGCACGTCGGCTACGTAGCTCGCGTGCACGCCGATCCGCGTCATCAACGCCATGCCGACCGCGAGCCCGGTGGTGCCGACGGTCATGAGCCAGCGCGGACCGACGCGCTGTGCCAGGTTGCCCGCCCGCGCCGACAGCGCGAGCATGAGCACGGTAACGGGCAGCAGCGCCGCGCCGGCCGCCACTGGTGCGAACCCGTCGACCACCTGAAGCTGGAGCACCAGCAGAAACAGCAGCCCGCCGAACGCACCGTAGACGACGAACGTGATCACGTTGATGACGCTGAACTGGCGGGCGGCGAAGATGTCGAGTGGCAGCATCGGCGGCGTCGGGTCGGGTGCCCGGCTGCGGCGGCGCTCCACGGCGACGAACGCGACCGCGGCAGCGACCCCGATGACGGCGGCCACGACAACCGCGGTCGTCCCGGCCGACGCGGTGGCCTCGATCAGCGCGTAGGTGATCCCGGCCAGCGTCAGCGCCGCGAGCCCGGCGCCCGCGACGTCGAAGCGGCCGTGCGAGCCGGGGTCCCTCGTCTCCGGCACGTGCCGCAGCGTCACCGCGACGACCGCGGCGGCCAGCGGCAGGTTCAGCAGGAACACCCAGCGCCAGCCCGCCGCCTGCACCAGCCACCCGCCAAGCACCGGGCCGACCGCGGCCGCGACGCCGCCAAGCCCGGACCAGGCACCGACGGCGCGGGGCCGCTCAGCCCGGCTAAAGCTCGCCTGGATGATCGCCAGCGAGCCCGGCGTGAGCAGCGCGCCGCCCACGCCTTGCAGCACCCGGGCGCCGATGAGCACGCCAACGCTGGGCGCCGCGCCGCACAGCGCGGAGGCGAGCGCGAACCACACAACGCCGACGAGGAAGACCCGGCGGCGTCCAGCCCGGTCGCCGAGCGCGCCGCCGAGCAGGATGAGGCCCGCCAGGCTGAGCGTGTATCCGGTGACTGTCCACTGCAGCTCGGCCAGCGAGGCGTTCAGGTGCCGGCCGATCGTGGGCAGCGCCACGTTGACGACGGTCGAGTCCAGCAGCGCCATGCTCGAGCCGAGCACGGTTGCCAGCAGCACCCAGCGTCCGGCCGCGCTGGACACCGTCAGCCCCGGACCCGCGGTCTGACCCGACGCGGCCGCGTCGCCGAGATCGGTCATCCCGGCCAACCCTAACGCCCGAGCGCGTCCGGGCTCCAGGCCTACAGCGCCGACCAGGCGTGCACAGGCTCGTTTGACGCCATCCGCTCGATGTAGCCCTCGGTCATCCGGCGCAGCGACTCAGCCCGGCTCAGCTTGCGTTCCAGCCGGTGCACCGTCTGGGTCTGCCAGGTCGCGCCGGTGCGACCGGTGAGGCAGCGCTGCTCGATGATGCCGAGCAGGCGGTCTGCGTCGTCGGTCTTGACCCCCCACCGGGCAAGTCCCTCCCAGGCCAGCGGCAGCAGCCTGCGCAGCGCTACTTCGGTGACCGGCGCAGTGCCGTCGCCTGGCCAGTACACCTGGGCGCCGATGCCGTGCCGGGAGCCGGCGACGAGGTTGTCGGCCGCCGCCTTGAAGGACATCCGGGTCCACACCGGCCGCTCGGCCTCGGCCAGCGAGCGAACGAGGCCGTAATAGAAGGCCGCGTTGGCGGCCACGTCGGCGACCGTGGGCCCGGCGGGCAGCACCCGGTTCTCGACCCGCAGGTGCGGCCGGCCATCCTCCACCGCGTACACCGGCCGGTTCCACCGGTACACGGTGCCGTTGTGCAAGGTCAGCTCGGCGAGCCTCGGCGCCTCGCCGCTGTCGAGCGCAGCGGCCGGATCCTCGTCCTCCCGCAGCGGCAGCAGCGCGGGAAAGTAGCGCAGGTTCTCCTCGAACAGATCGAAGACCGAGCCGATCCACCGCTCGCCGAACCACACCCGTGGCCGCACCCCCTGCTGCTGGAGTTCTTCCGGCCTGGTGTCGGTGACTTGCTCGAACAGCGGAATCCTCGTCTCCGGCCAGAGCTCGCGGCCGAACAGGAACGGCGAGTTCGCGGCCAGCGCGACCTGGATGCCAGCGACGGCCTGGGCCGCATTCCAGTAGCTGCCGAACGCCTCCGGGCTCACCTGCAAGTGGAACTGCACGCTGGTGCACGCCGCCTCGGGCATGATCGTGTCGACGTGGGTGAGCAGCGGCTCCGGGCCGTCGATGCAGATCCGGATGTCCTCGCCGCGCGCCGCGATCATCTGCTCATTCAGCAGCCGGTAGCGCGGATTGGCCGACATCGCGTCGCCGGTCACGTCGTCCTGGCGCAGCGTTGGCAGGATGCCGATCATCACCAGCCGGGTGCCGATCGCCAGGGCTCGGCTCGAGGCGTGCGCGAGGGTGCTGCGCACGTCGTCCTCGAGGGCGCCGAACACCTCGCCGGAAAGCGGCCGCGGCGGCACGTTGATCTCCAGATTGAACAGGCCAAGCTCACTGGCCCAGCTGGGATCGGCGATCGCCGCCAGCACCGCGGTGCTCGTCATCGCCGGCATCCCGGCGCCGTCGACGAGGTTGACCTCCATCTCGACACCCACCTGCAACGGCTCGGTGTCGAATCTGGACTCCAGCAGCATCCGGGCGAGTACGTCGAGACACCGGCGCACTTTCTCGCGATAGGCGCGGCGGTCCTGGTGAGTTACGCGGATGGACGGGACATCCCTGCCCATAATTGACCCTCCAGCTACCACCTGGGCGGGGGACTCCGTTCAACATTCGCACGTAACAGGCCGCCTGACCAGGTTTGACTTGTCCGCGTGCGGAGTCAGGCCCGCGGACAGCAGGCGCGGTGGGCTAGCGAACCGGCCGCGCCGCAGCCGTGCCCGCGGCCAAGCCCGGCAGCACCTGCTCGTTGGGCCGGGGACTTGCGCGGACGCCCGCGACGAGGCCACGGACGAAGCACGCCCGCAGCGTGCGCCGGTCGGCCGCCGCCGCGTACGTGCGCACCCAGCGGCGCGCCGTCGCGCCGGCGTAGAGCACCCGCTCGGCCGGCCCCAGCGAGTTGGCCCGGAGCGTCCAGATCTTGTTCCGCACCTCGTAGAAAAACCGCTCGCCCGGGTCCACATCCGTGCTGCCGAACGTCTTGGTCTTGTGCACCACGACGCTGTCCGGGCTGAGCAGGCCGATGTTGCCGCGCAGCAGCCTGGTGGTGAACTCGAAGTCGTCGTTCCACAGAAAAAAGTCCGCCCGCGGCAGCCCCCGGCGCCGGCACTCGGCCGCGTCGACGAGCACGGAGACAAACGATGCCGACCGGATGGGAACGCACCCGCTGCCGGCCGCGGCCGTCCGCTCGGCCGCCGCCGCCATGGGCTTGGCCCGTGGGGTGTTCATCGGGTGCGGCCGGCCGTCGGTCCACAGCACGGTGCTCGCCACGAGGGCCGGCGCGCGACCGGGGTAGGACCCGCGCGCCGCCAGCAGGGCCGCCAGGGCGCCGGGTTCCGGGATGGTGTCATCGTCCATGGCCCAGATCAGGTCCGCGGCGTCGCCGAGAGCCTGCGCCATGCCGTAGGCGAACCCGCCGGCGCCGCCGTAGTTCGCGCCGAGTTCGGTGAGCCGCACCGCGGGGAAGCTGGCGCGGACGGCGGCTGCCGTCCCGTCGACCGAAGCGTTGTCGACCACGATCACCGTGTCCGCCTGGCGGCGCTGCGCCTGCACCGCAGCCAGCGACTCAAGCAGCAGGTCACGCCGGTTGTAGGTCACGATGACCGCGACCACGCGCGGCGCTGCGGGGGCACGCGGCGGCTGGCTCTCGTCGCCGGGTGCGGTGTGCCCGTCAGTCATCGACAGCCCGCGACCGGACCAAAGCGGCAGCCATCGCTACTTGCCCCCCGATCCGGGTCGCTCCAGCGTCCGCCAGGCCACCACGCGCAGCCGGCGCACCAGCGCGGACCGGCTGCTGAGCTGGCGCACGGTCCGCTTCAGCCAGGGCGAAGCGGCGACTCGCCGCACGACCCGGTCGGCGAAGATCTTCCGGGTGATCTCCTCGCGCTCGGGCGCCGCGTCCGGGAACTCCACCCAGTACTGGTTCACCACGAGCGCGGCGGCGGCCTGCACAGCGGCGTCCAGTACGAGCTCGGCTGGCGGTTCGGCAACGCCGACGCCACCACTACTGTCTTCCGGCGGCCGCAACTCGCCGAGATCGCCGATGACGTCGTAGCCGGCCGCCTGCAGCCCCGCGATCAGCCCGCCGGCGTACTCGCGGGCCCAGCCGAGCCGATTGTCCGGCAGGGTCTGGCGCTCGCCGACCGGGCGCGCTGCCAGGGCCTCGTGGGCCACCTCTTCCTTCACCCGCGACAGGTAGTACCAGTCCGGAAGCTCGGCAGACAGCGCCTCGTTCATGCGCCGCAGGAACTCGATCTCGGGCAAGCCGAGCGAGGAGTTGGCGCGCGTCTCGCTCAGGTCCGCTGCGGCCGGGTCCACCTCGAGCAGGCTGGCGAACCGCCGCCAGAGCAACCCGGGGTCCGAGCCGCGTGGTGCCGCGGTGATCACGTGCACCCGCTCCGGCGGCACGTGCCGAGACCAGAGCTCGAGGATCTTGAGGGTGTCGTGCACGCGCCAGAACCAGTACCGGCGCCGATCAGCAGCCAGCCACTCGGTGTCGATGACATCGCACAGCCAGTCCTCGTAGCGCCGGGCATTGCGGTGCTTGACGGTTTCCTGCCACTCGGCAGGCAGCAGCGTGGCGATGTCCCTGACGGTGAGCACGACGTGCAATTCGCACGGCTGCAGCGACGTCACGGCGCGGTTGACTGCCGCCTCGTCGGCGGCCGAGAACAGCTCGTGCGAGATCACCGCCACTCTCGGCACGAGCCTCGCCTCGCCAGCGAGGATGTCCCACTCGCCCGTCCAGCTGCCGGCCGGATCGCTCGGACTCATCGGGGCGCCCTGCAGGTCCTGAGCGGCGCGGTAGTGATCTTGAGGGTGATGCCCGACCAGCACCACGCCCTGGGCCGATAGCTCGGCGCGACTGCGCCAGATCACCTGCTGCAGGAACGTCGTCCCGGTCTTGGGCTCGCCGATATGCAGGACGACCCTGGACCGCTTCCCGGCCGCCGCGGTCCGCGCGCCGACCTTGGCGGGCGTGGCACCGGGCGCGCCCTGGTCTGTGACGGCGCTCACAATCCGGCTCCTCGGAGGGTAGCTTCCGGGCACAGCAGGCCGGGCCTCCAGCACCGCGTGCCTTTGCCCACGACACTAGCCACTGCACGGGGCTGCTGGGCCACGCTGACCCGCGTGTCGGCTAGCGTGAGGCGCGGCCTTCGCCACGTCTCGGCCCGTTCCGAAAAGCCGGGAAGTTCGCGACGGTGCACTACACTGGGCTCCGCCGACGGCCGGTGCTCGAGTCGTGCGCAGCACTGCATGGCACACCCACTACGGCAAAATACCGCGCGGCACCGAACTGAGGGCGCGGCGGTTGGAGGTTTCCCCCGGTGCATGAGCCGTTCTCGCTGCTCATTTCCGTGTACGACGGCGACCGGCCCGACTACCTCCGGCGATCGTTCCGCAGTGCGGTCGATGATCAGACGGTCCCGCCGGACCAGGTGATCATCGTGCGGGACGGGCCAGTTCGCGACGAGCTCGCCTCCTGCCTGGACGAGTTCGTGGCGACCAGCCCGGTCCCGGTGACGCTGGTCCCGCTAGAGCTCAACGCCGGCCTTGGCCCCGCCCTGGACAGTGGCCTCGCCGCCAGCAGATATGACATTGTCGCCCGGATGGACGCCGACGACGTGGCCATGCCGCACCGCTTCGAGGTTCAGCTACCGCTGATTCAGGATGCCGATATCGTCGGCGCCGGCCTGCTGGAGTTCGTTACCGACACCGACAACATCGTCGGACGGCGCGTCCCCCCGACCGATCCCCGGCAGATCGCCCGATACGCGCGCCTGCACGATCCCTTTAATCACCCCACGGTGATCTACCGGCGGCAGGCGGTCATGGCTGCCGGCGGCTACGGTGACCTGCCGCTGATGGAGGACTACGCGCTGTTCACCCGCATGCTGCAGGCTGGGGCGCGAGCCGTCAACGTGGCAGAGCCACTCGTCTTCTACCGGGTTGGCGCCACGGCGTTCAAGCGACGGGGGGGCACCGGCCTGCTGCGCTCGGAGCTGCGGATGCAGCGTGAGTTCCTCCGGAGCGGGTTCGTCTCACCCGTCGGCTACCTGCGTAACGTGGCGGTCCGAGGCAGCTACCGGCTGGTCCCGTGGCGGCTGCGGCGGGCCGCGTACCGGCTGCTGGTGGCACGGCTCTCGCGGCGGACCGCCGAGCCACTGCCCGGCCCCCAGCTCGCCGGGCAGCCAGCCGCAGACCTCCCAGCCGCAGACCTCCCAGCCGCGAAGCACCCGGGGCCGCGGCAATCGGC
>JASHQA010000073.1 GCA_030037785.1 Streptosporangiaceae bacterium | reverse complement strand
CGCCGCCAGGTACTTCGCCACCGCGCCCTTGTTGGCCTGCGGGTGCGTCACGTCGAGGTAGTACGGCTGTGAGGCAGCGGCGCTGACGTGGTCGCCGAACGCGTCGTGCACGGCCGTGGCAGCCTTGTCCACCGCGTCGTGGTTGTCGCTGACGCCGACGAGCTTGGCCACGCTGCCGGTCAGCCCCCGCACGCCGTCGGCCATCACCTTGGGCTCGAACTTCACCGTCCATGACTCGCGCGCTACGTGCGGCCCGTTGGCGTTGGGCACGTACCAGTCGGCGCCGCTGTACAGCCACACGTCGAGCGTGAACGACGACATCATGTCGGCGACCGGGACCACCAGGTCCGCCGGCAGCACTCGCTGCTCGATGACGCTCATGTCCCGGTCCACCAGCAGTCCGCCGTTGAACGCCGCGATCGGGGTCTGCAGGTCCAGCGGCTCGATGAGCATGGCCATGCCGCGGGGCGGCCGGCCGCTGGTGATGGCGAAGGTGACCCCGGCGTCGTGCAGCCGGTGCACGGCGGCGATCGCCTGGCTGGTCAGCACCTTGTCCTGGGTGACGAGCGTGCCGTCGACGTCGGCCAGGAGCAGCTTCACGGCCGGAGTCGTCACCCCAGTCACCACCAGCGCGAGGACGCCGGCTCGGCGTGGCGGTAGGCGTCGATGACGTCCCGGTACCGGGAGGAGATCTCGTAGACGGCCTCTTCACGCGAGAACCGCCCGGCCAGGTATCTCCGCAGCGCCTCCTCCCACAGCGTCCGGCCGACGGCGAACCCGTCGAAGCCCTCAACCGCGGCGCCGATCTTCACCCAGTCGATGACCTGCTGCTCGTCCGCACCGCGGCCCAGCACGATGCACTTCACGTCGTCTCGGTCACCGGCCTGGGCCTGCGCGACCACCCGTTCGCACGCCGCGGCCTCATCCAGGCCCTCGATCTTCCAGATGTCCGGCTCCACGCCGCCTTGCTGCAGCGCCGCGATCGTCGCCACCACCAGGTCGGGGCGCAGCTCCCGGTCGTACGCGCGCTGGTCACCGCCGAACCTGGCGAGCTGGTCGCTCGTGGCCGGCACCAGCAGCTCGAACAGGAACTTGCGGTCGCGGTCGCGGAGCCAGTGGCTCAGCCGGGCGAGCCGCTCGGTCTGCCGCCGGTTCACCTCCGCGTCGCCGTCCGGGTTGTAGCGCACCAGCACCTTGGCGAACGACGGGTCGAACGCCTCGATGTGAGCGCCGAAGTCGTCGCCGTACTGGAACTCGAACTCCTGCTGGCCGGACTTCTCGACCGGCATTGCGAGGGGAACGTGGTCGGCCTGCGCCCGCCGGGCGACGCCGGCACCGAACTCCTCGTCCACCAGGACGCCGCAGATGCGTCGCGGCGCGCCCTCGGCCACAGCCCGGACGTGCGCGTCGAAGATGATCTCCTTGACGCTGATGATGCCGTCGCGCACCTCTGCAGAGACCGGCTCGGCCGCGCCGAACAGGTCCTGCTCGAACGACCCGCGGTGATCGAAGGCCAGCAGGTAGAGCGGCTTGTCGTAGCCGAGTGTCATCATCGCCCCCCAACGCCGCCGGGCGCTAAGCCCGATTGCGGCAGATGCCAGTGATGCGGCTCGATGAGCGCGTTCACCGAGTCCGGCCCCCACGACCCCGGCGCGTAAGCCTCCACCGCCGGCGGGTTGGTGAGCAGCGGCTCGGAGATCTCCCACAGCCGCAGGATGCCGTCCGAGGACGTGAACAGCGCCTGGTCGCCGAGCATCGCGTCGAGAATCAGCCGCTCGTATCCCTCGAGCGCGTTGGCGGCAGCGAACGAGTTCGCGTACGTGAACAGCATCTGCTCGCTACCCAGCGTCATCTCCGCACCCGGCTCCTTGGCCAGGAACTTCGTGGTGATCGAGCCGGGGTCGGCGAAGTCGATGATGATCTCGTTGCGGCGGCCGTCGGGGATGTCCTTGCGGTGGGTCTTGAACATCCGCATCGGCGGCTCGTGGAAGCCGAGCGTGATCACCTGCCGGCCGGCGCCGAGGCTCTTGCCGGACCGGAGGTAGAACGGCACGCCCTTCCAGCGCCAGTTATCGACCTCGGCCCGCAGCGCGATCATCGTCTCGGTCTGCGAGTCGGACGCGACGCCGGGTTCCCTGCGGTAGCCCTCGTACTGGCCGCGGACCACGTGCCGGACGTCGATCGGCCGCATCGCGTCGAAGACCTTGGTCTTCTCCCCGCGCAACTGCTGGGCCGACAGCGCGGTGGGGGGCTCCATGGCGACGAAGCCGAGCACCTGGAACAGGTGCGTGACGATCATGTCGCGGTAGGCGCCGGTCTTGTCGTAGAAGTCGGCGCGCCCCTCAATCGACAGCGTCTCCGGCACGTCGATCTGCACGTAGGCGATGTGCGACCGATTCCACACCGGCTCGAACAGGCCGTTGGCGAACCGGAACGCCAGGATGTTGTCGACCGACTCCTTGCCGAGGAAGTGGTCGATCCGGTAGATCTGCGACTCGCCGAACACGGCGTGCACGGCTTGGTCGAGCTCGATGGCCGACTTCAGGTCGGTGCCGAACGGCTTCTCGATGATGACCCGGGAGCGGTCTGTCGCCAGCCCCGACGCGCCCAGCATCCCCACCACCGGCGTAAACGCCGCGGGCGGGACCGCGAGGTGGAACAGCCGGCGCACGGTGCCGCCGATCTCCTTCTCGGCCCTGGCCACCTCGTCGGTCAGCGCCCCGTAGTCGCCGGGATCGGCGGGCGCGAACGACAACCGGGGCGCGAACTCGGCCCAGCAGTCGGCCTCGTGCGCAGGCTTGGTGATGCAGAAGTCCTCGGCAGCCTGCCTGGCGTGGTCACGGAACTCTTCCGTGCTGATCGCGAACGACGCCGGGGAGGTGCCGATGATGCGGTACCTGCGCGGCAGCAGGCCCGCCGCGGCCAGGTGGAACAGGCCGGGCAGCAGCTTGCGCTTGGCCAGGTCACCGGTCGCGCCGAAGAGCACGATCACGTGCTCCTCGGGCCGGTGGATGCCGCCGTGCGTGACAGGCTTCGCGACGGAGGGTGCGGTCATGGCGTCCTCATTCCCCTGGGGCTGCCGTGTCGTCTCGGGCCGCCGCGCCGTGCGGGGCCGCCGCGTCGTCTGGGGCTGCCGCGTCGTCGGCGAGTATGAGCGAGCGGGCGGCGCGCACGCGGCCCGCGGGGATCGACTGGTCCCCGGCCAGCAGCCTGGCCAGCGCGTCCCGCTTGTCGGCGCCGGTGATCAGCCAGAGCAGCTGGTCGGCGCGGGTCAGCGCGGGATACGTGAGGGTCATCCGGCGGTGCTCCTGGTACGGCTCGGTGACCGCGACCAGCCGGTCCTCGACGCCGAGCACCGGGTCGCCCGGCACGAGCGACGCGGTGTGACCGTCCGGGCCGAGGCCCAGGTGCACCAGGTCGAACCGGTCCGGCAGCACCGTCGCGTACCGGCCAGCCGCGGCGTCCAGGTCGGTGTCGGTCACCGGCATGGGGTGCACCAGGGCGGGCGCGTCGCCGATGCTCTGCCGCAGGTGCGTGAGGTTGCGGTCGGGGTCGCCGTCCGGCGCAACCCGCTCGTCCACCTGGAATAGCCGGACATCCGGCCACGGTACGTCCTCGCCGGCGAGGGCCGCGAACATCGCCCACGGCGTGTGCCCGCCGCTGACCGCGAACGTGAACCGGCCATGCGCGGCGACCGCCGCGCGGGCGCGCGCTGCGACAAACGCCGCGCCCTGGCTGGCTACCGCGTCGGCGTCGGCGGACACCTCGATCTCGTGCCGCACGGTCTCAGTCCTTCTTCTCGGCGTGACCGCCGAACTCCGAGCGCATCGCGGAGAGGATCTTGTCGGCAAAGTCACCGAGGCCGCGCGACTCGAACCGCTCGTACAGCGAGGCCGTGATCACCGCGGCGGGCACGCCCTCCTCG
>JASHQA010000072.1 GCA_030037785.1 Streptosporangiaceae bacterium | reverse complement strand
CGGCCGCCGGGGTGCGCCGCCCCGCTCAGCCGCACCGGGCCCGCCTGGACGCCAACGCCAACGCTCGCGTAACTCGCGGCGGGCCAGGCTAATAGCACGAGCGCGCCGAGCAGCGGAGCCAGCCAGATCCGCAGCCGCATGCCTCTCCCCAGGTCCGAACCGCCGCGCCGCAGGGGAGCGGCCGATACGTGCAGGCATCCTCAGTTCGAATGTAACTGATCATGACCTGGCCGAAAAGGATCATTATTTGCCGCGGCCGCGTAGCCGCGTCAGCTCTGACAAATCGCGCAATGCCGGTGCGACCACCTGTCTGTCGATAAAGAGCCATACCCCGACGGAGCGCTGGGCCACCGCCAGATGGAGGCGGTGGGGTAGCGCGCTCGCGCGAGCGCACGGGAGCTTTTGGTGCGGTGGCAGCGCTTGGGTTAGCGCGGCGAGCCGTCGAGTCCGAGCAGCGGTCCATTCGTCGCGCGGCTTCGCCGCGCGCATCGGCTAGCACGGCCGAGCGCGTTCGTTAGCGCGGCTAACGAGTCGATCCCTCCAAGTGATCACCCTTGGCCCCCAGAAACCGTCAGCATGTGGGCCGTGCGGTCGCTTCTTCGCGCAGCCGCGGCGGCGGGCCTCAGCCTTCCAGCGCCGTCCGCATAGGCCGGAACTTGGTCTCGGTCTCGGCGAGTTCCTCCGCGGGCTCCGAACCGGCGACGATCCCGTTGCCGGCGAACAGCCGGGCGGCCCTGCCGTCGATCTCGCCGCATCGCAGCGCGATTCCCCACTCGCCGTTACCGCGCGCGTCGACCCAGCCGACGGGACCCGAGTAGCGGCCGCGGTCCATGCCCTCGAGCTCTCTGATCAGCTCCAGCGCCGCGTCCGTCGGCGTGCCGCAGATCGCGGCCGTGGGGTGCAGCGACGAGGCGAGTGCGAGAGCCGAGGCGTCCCGGCCGAGCACGCCGCTGACCGCGGTCGCCAGGTGCTGGTAATCGGCCATCTGCAGCAGGTGCGGCGACTCGTCCACCGTCAGCTCGGAACACAGCGGCGTGAGCAACTGCCGGACCGAGTCCACGGAGTACCGGTGCTCCTCGGCGTTCTTGGCCGAGCTCAGCAGCGCGGCCGCCAGCGCCGCGTCCTCTGCCTCGCTGCCGCCACGGGCCATCGTGCCGGCGAGCACGAGCGAGGAAACCTGGCTGCCCTCCCGGCGGATCAGCAGCTCCGGCGTGGCTCCGACCAGTCCCGCGCAGGCGAAGGTGTAGCAGCCGGGAAAGCGGGCAGCGAGCCTGGCCAGCAGCACCCTGGAGTCGATCGCGCCGGACGACTGCACGCGCAGGTCGCGGGCCAGCACGACCTTGCGCAGCTCACCCGCGGTGATCCTGGCCACGGCGGCGGCGACGGCGTTCTCCCATTCGGGCGCGGTCAGGCTGCCGTCGCTCCAGCGCAAGGCCGACGAGCTGACCCAGCGCGCTGGCCGGCTGTCCGGCTGCGCTGCGCCGGCTGTGATGGTTGTCCGCCACGCAGTCCCGGCCCGGCGGCCGAGTATCACCCTGGGCACGATCAGCACGGAGCCGTCGGACGCGGGGTCGAAGGTGAAGCTGCCGAACGCAACCGGACCCGTGCCTGGCACCGCCACGTTGTCGGTGACGTCGGCGGCCTCGAACAACTCCGCCAGCCACTTCTCGCCGGCGGCGAACCGGTCAACCCCGGCAGGCAACGTCAGCCGCGCCGCGTCGCCCCAGGCGACGAGGCCGTCACCGTCGTGGATCCATGCGGACGCCGCCGGGCTGGGCAGCTGGTGCAGAAGATCGCCCGGATCCGGCACCTGCGTCGTCGTGACGGTCAGGGCCGCGCCGCCAGTCAGACCGTCCGGCATGCCCGTCCCGGGCTGCTGCGCGCTGCTCTCACGGCATCCAACTGTACGGGTGCGGGCCGGCCCGGCGGAGCGAGGGGATGGCCGCTAATGCGAGCCCGGCGAGCAGGAAACCGAGCCAGGCCAGCAGTACGCCGGCCACCAGGCTGCCGACGACGTTCAGGCCGGCTTCGCCGGCGGCACCGTCCTCCAGCAGCCGCAGCGTCTCGTAGCTGAACGTCGAGAAGGTCGTGAGGCCGCCGCAGAGGCCGGTGCCGAGCAGCGCGAACGCGGCTGGCGGCAGGCCCAGGTGCCGCTCGGCGCCGAGGAGGAAGCCGATCACGGCGCACCCGGCGACGTTGACGACGAGCGTGCCCCACGGGAACACGCTGTCGTGGCGCGCCTGGATCGCTCGGTCGACGAGGTAGCGAGCGGGCGCACCGATCATGCCGCCCGCCAGCACCGCGAGGACGATCACCTGCGGCCGCCGCCTTGCTCGCCCCCGGTGTAGGTGTGCACGTGCACGTCATCGATGATGACAAGGCCGCCGGTCACGAGGTCGGCCACGTCCGCCAGGAACTGATCGGTGCGCTCGGCGGTGTCCACGATCACGATCGCGAGCGGCAGGTCCTCGCTCAGGGACAGCAGCCTGCTGGTGTGGATGCGAGAGGCCGCCCCGAAGCCCTCGATGCCCCGGAAGACGCTCGCGCCCGCGAGGCCCTGCCGGTGCGCGCGGTGCACGATCTCGGCGTACAGCGGCTTGTGATGGTAGCGGTCGGACTCGCCGATGAAGATCGTGATCCGCCTGGCCGGTCCTTGCAGCCTCACTCAGCACCTCCGGCTCGCCGCTCCCGAAGCCGCGCGGGCAACCGCGCGGCCTGCACGCCACACCATACGGCCGCGAGCGCCGCGAGGATGCTGCCCAGCGCGTAGGCGCTGGCGAGTGCCGTCGCACCGCCGGTGAGCAGCGTCATCACCCCGCCCGCATAGGTCGAGAACGTCGTGTACCCGCCGATGAGACCGACCGCAAGGAACGGGCGGAGGAACCGGCGCGGGGGCCAGATTTCTAGCACGTAGACCATGAGCGCGCCGAGCACGAAGCTGCCGGACACGTTCACCGCGAAGATCGCCCACGGGAATCCCTGGCCGGCCGGGAACGCCGTCGCCAGCAGGTAGCGCGCCAGCGTGCCGAGCCCGCCGCCGGCCGCGATCGCCGCGAGGTCGGCGGCGCCGGGACCGGACGCGGTGTGCGGGCGGCGGACGACCCGGCTGGTGACCGTCTGGATGTCCGGCACTCGCCCTCCCCGTGCTCCGCCCCCGGCGCGCGATCCACAGTATGCGGGGGCGGCACTCGAATATGTGTTTGATTCCGGGCCAGTGATGTTCTAGGCTCTCGCACATGCGGTGGGACAGCCTGCGGCTCGACGAGCGCCAGCCATCGAGCGGCTGCCAGCCTCAGGCCGGGGCGCTGTTCGGACTCGACGCGCTCACCCGGACCATCGACACGCCGGAGTTCCGCGGCATCACGTTCCACGAGGTGCGCGCGAAGTCGATCATCAACCGAGTCCCAGACGCGTCCCGCGTGCCGTTCCGCTGGACGATCAACCCCTACCGGGGATGTAGTCATGCCTGCTATTACTGCTTTGCGCGGAACACGCACACGTACCTGGACATGGACGCCGGGCACGACTTCAACACCCAGATCGTCGTCAAGATCAACGCCCCGGAGCTGGCGCGACGCGAGCTCACTGCCTCGCGCTGGCACGGCGAGCACGTGGCGATGGGCACCAACGTGGACTGTTACCAGCGCGCCGAGGGTCGCTATCGGCTGATGCCCGGCATCATCGCGGCGCTGCGCGACGCGGCGAACCCGTTCTCCATCCTGACCAAGGGGACGCTGATCCTGCGTGACCTCGACCTGCTCTGCGACGCTGCGGACGTGACCGACGTCGGGCTCAACGTGTCGGTGGGTTTTATCGATAAAGCGATTTCCCGCGCTGTCGAACCCGGTACGCCCAGTCCGGAGCGGCGGCTCGGCGTGTGCGCCGCGATCGCCGCCAGGGGGCTGCGGTGCGGGGTGCTCATGGGACCGGTGCTGCCGTTCCTCACCGACTCGCCAGCCCAGCTCGAGGCGACCGTGCGACTGGCCGCCGAGGCGGGGGCGGCCAGTGTCAGCCCGATCGTGCTGCACCTGCGGCCAGGCGCGCGAGAGTGGTTCCTGCGCTGGCTCGGGGAGTCCCACCCCGACCTCGTCGAGCGCTACCGCCAGCTCTACGGCCGCGGAGCCTACGCGCCCAGGTCGTATCAGCATCAGGTCTGTGACCAGGTTGGCGCGCTAGCGGCCCGCTACGGCGTCGGCCGGACCACCCCGTACCGGGCCCGCCGGACCGCGCCGCCGCGGGCTCAGCGTGCGGCGCCAGACCCCGGTGTGCAGCTTCGGCTGGCATGAGCGTTCGAACAGGCACTCGACACCGGCACGGCCGGAAAAGCCGGCCGGCACCACGATGCCTCTTGCCGACGGCAAAGGGCTGGTCAAGAATCAGAGGAAAGGGCCGGCTGGAAAGAGGCGGCCCGTCACTCACTGTGAACCGGCCGGAGGTGGCGCTGTGGCCTTGTCAATGGAAGAGCAGCGCATCCTGGACGAGATGGAGCGCAAGCTCGCAGCCGATGACCCGCGTCTCGCGTCGCGCTTTAACAGGTTCGGGCAGCAGCGACTGCCCGGCGGCTTCACGTCGGCGCGCGCTCGCACGATCAGCTGCGTGGTTGCGGCTGCACTCATCGCCGCTGTCACGATCATGATGTTCGTGCTGAGCCCGTACGGCCGCCACTCGACTTCGCCGCAACCGAAGGCCACCGCGGGCGCAACCGCCCGGTCGGGCACGTCAACGCGAGCGCTCGACCACTAGCGGGGTCGCAGCAGTCAGGACTCGCGCCACAACTGGAGCAGATACTGCTCCATGCCCTCGAGTTCCTTGCGCGCCTGCTGGAACTCGTCGCTCAGCGGGTCGGCGAATCGCTGGTACAGCTCGGTGTAACTCTGCACCGCGGCTGCCCGGTTGCGGGTGTAGAGCCGCACGCCGTAGTCACCCACCCCGCCGGACAGCCGCAGTGCGTCCACTGCCCGGCCCGCCGCACCCATGTCGACGCTGAGCTGGCCACGCAGATAGAGCACGCACTTGGCCTCATCCTCGTAGCCATCGCTGAACGGCGGCGGAGCGTCGTCCCACTCCTCGACGGTGAGCTGCACGCCAAGGTGCTCTTGCGCGCACGCCACGATCATCTGGTCCCGGCTGGTGCTCACCAGCGCGTCAACGGGCACCGCCGGCCCCGCGGGCCCGTCGAGCACCGCACCCGGATCGTGGATCCGGAACATCAGCCGCTCCGGGAAGACCGGAACCTCCAGCCGAAGCAGCCTGCGGCTCACGTTGCCCCCCTCTGAGCGAACTGGGCGTGTCCCCGCCGGGGATCTCTGCTCTACAGGATGCTCCGAACTAGGCCCAAGTGCGGCCCCAATTCAGCAGAAAGCCCGCATCGGCGCGACATATCGCAGCCTTCGCTAGGGCGCGAACACCCCGGGCGGCGGCACCGGTGACAGCTCGGCGCGCGCGTCGGTGATCGGGCTGGCGCCGGAGACAAACCTGTCGAGATCCTCGCCCTGCAGCAGCCGAGCCGGGAACGGGTCCGCTGCCGCCCGGCGGGTCAGGTCCGCGGTCGGCAGGTCGGCATCGGTGGCGGCGAGCACCAGGTTTCCGAACCGGCGGCCGCGCAGTACGGCGGCGTCGGCGAGCAGGCAGGCGTTGCGGAACACCGCGCGCGCCGTCGCGACCCGGCCGCGCGTGTGCGCGAGCGGAGCGCCGTCTCCGATGTTCGCCACGAACACGCCGCCCGGCACCAGCACCCCGCGGGCCAGCGCGGTGAACTCGACCGATACCAGGTGTGCGGGCGTGCGCGCGCCGGCGAACACGTCGGCGATGAGCACGTCGAAAGCTGCCGCTGGCAGCCTGCCCAGCACGACGCGCGCATCGCCAACGCGGATCCTGATCCGGCCGGCGACCCGCTGGCCGCGCCGCCGCAGCGGCAGCCGCTCGCGCACCAGCGCGACGAGGTCGGCGTCGTCATCGACGGCCAGCTGCGCCGATCCGGGCCGGGTGGCGGCGACGTAGCGGGCGAGGCTCAGCGCACCGCCCCCGAGGTGGAGCACGCGAAGCGGCGCACCCGCGGGTGCGGCGACGTCGAGCACGTGGCCGATCCGGCGCGCGTACTCGAACTCGAGGTAGTGCGGGTCATCGAGGTCGACGTAGGACTGCGGCGTGCTGCCGACCAGCAGCGTCCACGCCTGCGGCCGGTCCGGGTCGGCGAGCAGCTCGATCACGTCGGGCTGGCCGAGCCTGCGGACCGGCGGACCGTCCCGATCCCGCTGCCGTCCCATGCCGACCATTGTGCCTGCCGCGCAGCGCTACCCTCAGCCATGATGAAACGGGTGCGGGAATCGGTCGCGGTCGTCATCCGCAACCAGGCCGGCCAGTTCCTCGTGACGCGGCGTCCCGATGATCCAGCCGACCACCTAGCGGGCGCGTGGGGGCTGCCCGCCGCGACGCG
Organism: Streptosporangiaceae bacterium; assembly: GCA_030037785.1. GTDB lineage: Bacteria > Actinomycetota > Actinomycetes > Streptosporangiales > Streptosporangiaceae > JAJYUU01. The sequence continues at coordinate 5,896 of JASHQA010000072.1, read as the reverse complement.
GCGCAGCGGCGAGCCCGAGCGCGCAGCCGCCAGCCGGATCGGCCCGCTGAAGCTGGGCGTCGCGCTGTCGGTCGGCGCCAGGCTCGGCGAGCGAACCGCGGACCGCGGAGACTACCTGCTTCGCCTCTGTGACTACGAAGCCTCGATCCGCGCTGGCACGCCGTCGGTGCCCCAGTCCGACAGCTCGGTGACGCAGTACGTCGCGTGCGAGTTCACCAGCGATCCAGCGGTGCTCGTCCCCGGCGCGCGGCGCGGGTCGCTGTGCTCGCAGATCTTTCTCGAGGCCATTGGCCGCGACTGGCGCTAGCCGGCGCCGACCTTCGGAGCTCGTCATCGAGCACACGTGTTAGATGGTCCCTGAGAGGACGGAGGTGTGGCCATGAAGGCGGTGCGGTTCGCGGCGTACGGCGGCGAGGACGTGCTCGACGTAGTCGAGGTGCCGACGCCGGCGCCTGGGCCGGGTGAGGTACTGGTGGCGGTCAAGGCGGCCGGCATCAACCCGGGCGAGGCAAAGATCAGGGCCGGACTGCTGCACGCTCGCTGGCCGGCCACCTTCCCGTCCGGGCAGGGCAGCGACTTCGCCGGTGTCGTGACGACGGCGGGTCCCGGCGTGACGGCCTTCCCGGTCGGTGCCGAGGTCATCGGCTACACCGACAGCCGGGCGAGCCACGCGCAGTACGTGCTGGCCGAGACCGGGCACCTGACGAGCAAGCCGGCCGGCGTGCCGTGGGAGGTGGCCGGAGCGCTGTACGTCGCCGGGTGCACTGCCTATGCGGCGGTGCGGTCGGTCTCGCTCACGCCCGGCGACACGGTCGTGGTAGCCGGCGCGGCCGGCGGGGTCGGCTCGATCGCCGTCCAGCTCGCCGGCCTCGCGGGGGCCGAGGTCGTCGGGCTCGCCGGGGCCGCCCACCACGACTGGCTGCGATCGAAGGGCGTCCGGCCGGTGGCGTACGGGGACGGCGTCGCCGACCGCATTCGAGCCGTCGCGCCGCGGCCCGATGCGTTCATCGACACCGTCGGCGGCGACTACGTTCAGCTCGCGCTCGACCTCGGCGTCAGCCCGGACCGCGTCGACACGATCGTCAACTTCGCCGCAGTCCAGGAGCACGGCGTGCGGGCCGAGGGCAACGCGGCCGGGGCGAGCGCGGCGGTACTCGCCGAGCTCGCTAGCCGGGTCGCTGCCGGAGAGCTCGAGGTGCCGATCGCGGCGTCGTTCCCTCTCGAAGCGGTGCGCGACGCATACCTGCTGCTAGCGCACGGGCATACCCGCGGCAAGATCGTGCTCGTGCCCTAGGCGCGCGGGTCCGGCAGGCGCGCGCGCTCGCGTGCCTCACGCCACAGCTCGCGGTACTGCCGGGCCGCCGCGGTGCGCGGCGCGAAGGCCGCCACCGGGGCGCGGCGCACCGACATCTGCTCGATGAGCGACAGCGCCGGGATAGCGGCCGTGGCGATGTCGGGCCGCTGCGCGGGCAGCTCCTGCAGGATCTGGGCGTGCAGCCGCTTGCGGCGATCCAGCATCGAGAAGAAGGCCAGGATGTCGGGCTGGTGGCCGTTGAACCCGGCGACGAACTCGGTGAGCTGGTCCAGCGTGCGCACCGACAACGTGGTCGGGATCAGCGGCACAAGCAGCAGGTCGGCCGCGTGCAGGACGCTCTCCGACAGCAGCGAGATGCTCGGCGGGCAGTCCAGCACGACGATGTCGTACTCGCCGCGCAGCGGTGCGAGCAGGCTGGCGAGCCGCTTCGCCGGCTGCTTCGCTGAGTCGAGCGCCAGGTCCAGGTTGCGGTAGGTGAAGTCGGCGGGCAGCAGGTCCAGCCCGGCGAAGTCGGTCCCCTTGATCGCGTCGTCAAGCGGCCGGCGACCGCGGATCAGGGCCTCGCCGCCGCCCTTGACGCGCGGCTTGACCCGGAACAGGAAGCTGGCCGCGCCCTGCGGGTCCAGGTCCCAGAGCAGCAGCCGGTACCCGTCCCTGGCGGCCAGGTAGCCGAGGTTGACCGCGGTGGCGGTCTTGCCCACTCCGCCCTTGATGTTGTAAGTGGCGAGGACCTTCATGCCCGGCTCGACCTCGCGGGCCCGGCGGTCCTGGCCAGCGCGGCGAGCCTGGTCCGGCTTGCCGGGCCGGCGAAGTCGGCGAACCGCCCGGCGAACTGCGCACGCGCGCGGGCCTGCCGCACCGCAAGGCCCGCCACGATCTCGCCCATGGCGAGCAGCGTCTGGGCCGGAACGCGGTTACCGTCCATCATCTGCTCGGCGATGCCGCGGATCTCGGCGCGCTGCACGTCGGCGTCCTGGAACTCACCGAGGCAGTCCTGCAGTGCCTTCAGCTCCCGTACCGCGTGCGACAGCCGCTCGGGGTCATGCAGGGAGCCAAACATCTCCACAAGGTAGCGCAGTTCCTTGCATCGCTTCCGCAGGTCGTGCAAGCTCTCGGCGGGTGAGGCCGGGGTGATCTCGCGCCCGGTGCGCAGCGCCTTGTGATGCGCGGCGGCGATCTTGATGTCGGCGAGTCCGGCGACCGTGAGCCGGCCAGCCGGGCGGACGTCGCCGAGCGCTGCGCGCCAGGTGCCGCGCAGCCGGCCAGATCGCGCCGAGCGCAGCCCGGCCACCAGGCGGCGATACGCGGCAGCGCGCGAGTCAGCCAGGAAATCGTGGAACGGGACGAGATCGGCCTCGGACCCGCCGACCAGGCTCGTCGCCATGCGCGGGTAGCCAAGGAGGAACACGTCGAGATCCCTGGTCGGCGTCGTCAGGTCACCGAGCCAGGAAAACTCCGGCCGGAACTCTGCCGCCAGGCCCTTGGGCAGCGCGTCCCCGCAGAGCTTGAGCGCCGACCTCGTCCAGCGGACCGCGACGCGCAGGTCGTGCAGGAACTCGGTGTCGATGTCCCGGATGGTGCCGGGCAGGTTGGCGTCGATCGCTGCCAGCAGGGACGCCAGGATGGCCGCCATCGCCTGAGCCGCCGGCTGGTCGGGAGCAAGCTGCACCGGGCTCGGCTTCCCGGCGCACTCGCCCGGCCGCGCCCCCGCCGCCGCCAGCGCGGCCTCCAGCGCCGAGTCAGCGCCCGCGCTGACGCCAGGCAGGCTGCCGATCGCGCGGCCGACCTTGCCAGCCTGACCGTGGTAGCCGCGCACCGGCAGCAGCGTCAGCCGGGCAGGCACCGACGCGCGCGCCGGGTACGTCACCGCCATCCGGTCGACCGCGAGCCTGGCGATGGTCTTCGCGTCCTCGTTGAGCGCCTGCAGCTCGCCGACGCTGCTGACCGCGCGCGCGACCGGCAGCAGCGCGCGGATCCCGGCGGCCCGGGCCACGGCGTCCCGGAGTGTCCCGGCGGGCAGTTGCGCCGCCATGGCCGGCCACTTCGGCCGGGGTCCTGCGGGCAGCCGCTCGGTCGCGACGAGATCACCGTCCCGGCTCGCCAGCACCAACTCGGCCTGGCCGCCGCGGAGCACCTGCTGGAGGGTCAGGCCGGCCCGGTACAGCCGCCAGTCGAAAGTGTCCAGCCAGGTGCGCCGGATGGTGCGGGCGGTGCCGCCGTTTTCCCAGCCGAGGTGGTCGTCGCCGGCCGACGCCAGGGTTTGCAGCACGTGCGACCCGGCTCCCGCCCCGCCATCCAGCACGTACTCACGCGAGCCAGGTATCAATTCATGACCTTAATGCGAAAAATGCGCTGATCAACCCGTGATCAGCGCTGAGCAGACACGCGACGTTAACTCGTTGTTGGCTCAGAATACCCTGGTCGCGCTTCCGCGACCAGGGTCGGACAGCGCTGTCAGCGGGCCGGGGCGGCTCTGTCCCGCCCCGGCGGCTGGTGCATCTGGTGCAACGGCGCCGTGGCAGCGAGGATGACACCAGGGCGATTCGCACTGTGGAGGACGTCATGCTGCAGGTATTCGGGTTCGACCGGATCGGCGTCGTAGTCGGCGATCTCTACTTCCTGGACCCGGTGCAGAAGAAGGGTCAGGAGGGCGCTGAGCATGGCGTGCGCCTGGAGGTACGGCTGCTCGAGCCGGGGGAGCTGAAGGGGTCGATCTACTCCGCACGCCCGATCAGCATCGGGGCCCCAGTGTGGCGGGCGGACCTGCTGGAGACCGTCGACGGGCCGCCCGGCAGCCTCGACCGAGCGCATCACCACCCGAGGATGCAGGACTGGGAGCCGCGCGGCCGGACGTTCGATGCCGAGCTGTCCGCCGACCCCGTCGGCTGGGTGGGCAGGCAACTGTCGGACCTCGAGGGACTGCTCGACCGGGCTGGCGTCGAGGTTGACGCGACGCTGGCGGCCGACGCGGGCAGCCTGCGCGCCGTCGTGCCCGAAGTGCAGCGCGCGGTGACCGCGATGCTGGACCAGGTCAAGGCCGGCACGCTCGGCACGGCTCCGGCGGGCGAGCAGCTGACCGGCGCCCGGATCAGCTGGCTCTGACCTTCGTGGCCCGGGACACGCAGGACTTTGCGCCGTGGCGCTCGCCTGGTCAGACTGAGTGACGTGGCTGCCACCGATTTCGACTTGCTGGTCATCGGCTCTGGTCCCGGTGGCCAGAAGGCAGCGATCGCGGCGGCGAAGCTGGACCGGCGCGTCGCCATCGTCGATCGGCGGGAGATGCTCGGGGGCGTGTGCCTGAACACGGGCACGATCCCGTCGAAGACGCTGCGTGAGGCCGTGCTCTACCTGACCGGCCTGGACCAGCGCGAGATGTACGGGCAGAGCTACCGGCTCAAGGACGACATCACGGTCGGCGACCTGGTCACCCGCACCCACCACGTCGTCAGCCGGGAGACCGACGTCGTCCGCAGCCAGCTCAGCCGCAACCGGGTCACGATCCTTACCGGCACGGCGCGCTTCCTCAACCCCACGACCGTCGAGGTTGCCGACGCCTCGGGGAGTGACGGCGTTTTCACCGCGCCGAAGGTCATCATCGCGACCGGTACCCGGCCCGCGCGGCCAGCCAGCGTCGAGTTCGACGAGCGGACCATCATCGACGCCGACGGGATCCTGCTGCTGGAGCGCGTACCGAGGTCCATGATCGTGGCCGGGGCAGGGGTAATCGGGATCGAATACGCGTCGATGTTCGCCGCGCTTGGCACCAAGGTGACGGTCGTCGAACAGCGCGAGCGCATGCTGGAGTTCTGCGACGTCGAGGTCGTCGAGGCGCTGAAGTACCACTTGCGCGACCTGGCCGTCACGTTCCGGTTCGGCGAAACCGTGGCAGCGGTCGAACGGCACCCGGACGGTGCGATGGCGCTGCTGGCGAGCGGCAAGCGGATCCCGGCGGAGACCGTGCTGTACTCGGCCGGACGGCAGGGGATGACCGACGGCCTCAACCTCGACGCCGCGGGGCTGACTGCCGACGGACGCGGCCGGATCAAGGTGGGCGAGTTCTTCCAGACGGCGGTGCCGTCCATCTACGCGGTCGGCGACGTCATCGGGTTCCCGGCGCTGGCGGCCACGTCCATGGAGCAGGGCCGCGTCGCGGCGCACCACGCGTGCGGCGAGCCGCTGCGCGAGGTCAGCTCGCTGCAGCCGATCGGGATCTACAGCCTCCCCGAGATCAGCTTCATCGGCAAGACCGAGGACGAGTTGACCCGCGACTGCGTGCCGTTCGAGGTGGGCGTCTCCCGCTACCGCGAGCTCGCCCGCGGGCAGATCGTCGGTGACTCCTATGGCGTGCTCAAGCTGCTGGTGTCACCAGCCGACCGCACCCTGCTGGGCGTGCACGTATTCGGCACCGGCGCCACCGAGCTCGTGCACATCGGCCAGGCGGTGATGGGCTGCGGCGGCACCGTCGACTACCTGGTCAACGCCGTGTTCAACTACCCGACGCTGGCCGAGTCGTACAAGGTTGCCGCCCTCGACGCGACGAACAAGATGCGCCAGGTCGAGCGCTTCTACGGCTAGCTGCGC
>JASHQA010000005.1 GCA_030037785.1 Streptosporangiaceae bacterium | reverse complement strand
GGGCCAGGCGCAGTCCTCTCCCACGCCGTCGGCCGGGCGCAGTCCCCTCCCGCCCTGACGCGCCAGGCGCGCCCACCCCAGCCGACCGGGCGCAGTCCTCTCCCACCCGGCCAGCCGCCGCCCACCCCGGCCGGCCGGGCGCAGTCCCCTCCCGCCCGGTCGGCCAGGCGCCGTCACCCGGACGGGTACGTGCTGATGGTGATCAAGCTGCCGGATCCGGTCGGTGCGACGGAGATGGTCGCGCCCTGGCCGGATTTCTTGATGGTCAGGTTGCCACTGTGCGGTGTGAGGCTCTTGGAAACCGTCGTCCAGCCTCGCGTGTCCGCGACGTTGACGTAGTAGTCGCTCACCTTCGTGACCGAGTCGGGTGAGGTCAGCGTCGCTGCGGAGGCCGTCTGGCTGCGGACGGTGGAGGGCTCGTAGAACGGGATGCCCTTGATCGACCCGCTGGCGCGAGCCGCCGCCGGGGCAGATGACGGGTGGCTCGGCACCTGGCTCGACGCCTGGCTCGGTGCTGTGCTCGCCCCGCAGGCGCTGACGCCGAGCACAGCAGCCAGTGCGGCCGTGGCCGCGCACGCCGGGAATACCCGCTGCTTCATGGTGCGACTCCCCGCCGCTGAACGTTGTCAGCTACCGCACAGTTGTGATCCGCAAGGGCTTCCGCCGGGTCGTCGTGATGGCCGGCGAAGGCCAGCGGCACCGGGCAGGCAAGCGTGCCGCGCCCAGGCAGCGCCCGGGCAGCGCCCGGGCAGAAGGTGAGATACCCGTCCGAGCCGCGGCCGAACCGCGGCGGACAGTTAAGCCCGAGAAGGTCAGGCCAGGTACTCCCGCAGCAGCTGCGCCCGGCTCGGATGCCGCAGCTTGGCGAGCGTCTTGGACTCGATCTGCCGGATCCGCTCCCTGGTCACCCCGAACTCCCGGCCCACTTCCTCGAGCGTCCGCGGGTGCCCGTCGACCAATCCGAACCGAAGCTGGATGATCCGCTGCTCGCGCACGTTGAGGTGGTCGAGCACCTGATCCAGCTGGTCCTGCAGCATGATGAACGCCGCGGCCTCCATCGGCACCACGGCGTCTGCGTCCTCGATGAAGTCCCCGAGGTCGGAGTCCTCCTCGCCGATCGGCGACTGAAGGGACACCGGCTCCTGGGCGATCCGCAGGATCTCGGTCACCCGGTCCGCGGTCAGCCCCATCTCGACGGCGATCTCCTGCGGCGTTGCCTCGCGGCCGAGATCCTGGTGCAGCTGGCGCTGGATCCGGCTCATCTTGTTGATGGTCTCGACCATGTGCACGGGGATCCGGATGGTCCTGGCCTGGTCGGCGATCGCCCGGGTGATGGCCTGGCGGATCCACCATGTGGCGTACGTGGAGAACTTGTAGCCCTTGGTGTAGTCGAACTTCTCCACCGCGCGGATCAGGCCGAGGTTGCCTTCCTGGATCAGGTCGAGGAAGACCAGGCCGCGGCCGATGTATCGCTTCGCGATGGAGACAACGAGCCGCAGGTTGGCTTCGATGAGCCGCTGCTTGGCTGCTATCCCGTCGGCGGCGATCAGCATGAGGTCGGCGACCGCGGCGCCGGCGCAGACGCCTTGCAGCCCGCCTTGCAGCTTTTCCTCGGCGAAGAGCCCGGCCTCGATGGCCTTGGCCAGCTCGACCTCGTCGTGCGCGGTCAGCAGCGGCACCCTGCCGATCTCGCGCAGGTAGATCCGGACCAGGTCGCTGGTAACCGCGCGCCGGGCGTCCGGCTGAGACTGGCGTGGCAGCAGGCCGTCCGCTTCCGCTGGCCCGTCGGTGACCTCGACGCCCTCGTCGGCGAGGAGCTTGAGGACGCCGTCGACGGCGTCGGCGGACAAGTCACAGCGCTCGAAGGCTGCCGTCAGGTCGGTCATTGCGACGCAGCCGCGGTCACGCGCTTGAGCAATGAGATCGGCTACCAGGTCAACGGGGGGTGCAGCCGTGCTACTCATGCAGACCAGTCTGCGTCAGGAAACGCCCCTACTACGGTCACATTATTGTCACCTGCACGCCAGTAGCGCTGGCGCAGCCTGATGTGCCTACAGCGCGCCCGAGGCCCGCTCGGACAGCACCTTGCGGCGCTGTTCGAGCGCCACCAGATCGCCGAACATCCGGTTGTAGTCGCCCGGCGCGACGACCGGATTGAGGCGCTGCAAGCGCGACTTGGCCGCGGCGATATCGCGGCTGACAGCCAGTTCCTCGACACGCGCGAGCACTGACTCGGCGAACCTGGCATCCGGTTCCCCAGTGCGACCAGGAACCTCGAGCGGCTCGACCGCCAGCCTGGTGACGAAGCTCCGGACGCTGTCGTCCGGCGCGGCAGCGCGCAGCTCGTCCGACCACTCCCGCGCCGATCGCGCGCTCGCGACCCCGCCACTGGCCGCGATCAGCTGCCACACCGCCGCGTGCGCGGGCACGGTGAAGACCTCCGGCGCCAGCGCATCGAACACGGGCCCGCACAGCGCCGGCCGCTGAACGGCGAGCTTGAGCGCCTGACGCTCCACGTTGACGACGGGATCATGCTGGTCGTATCC
>JASHQA010000071.1 GCA_030037785.1 Streptosporangiaceae bacterium | reverse complement strand
GGCCGAAGGGAGGCTGTGCTCCTTGCGACCCCGGCCGGCTCCCGGCCGTGATTCCCTTAGCAGTCATGGAGACCAAGCTGACCCTCGTGGTGCGCTCCGACCTCGGCATGGGCCGCGGCAAGATCGCGGCCCAGGCGGCGCACGGCGCCGTCGCCGCGGCACTGGCGAGCGTCGGCACGGCGGGCTTTCGGGCCTGGTTGCGGGACGGCCAACCCAAGGTGGTCCTGCGGGCCGGCGGCGAGGGTGACCTGCGCGCGATCGCCGCCCAGGCCGCGGCTGCCGGCCTGCCGGTGCAGATGATTCACGACGCTGGCCGCACCCAGGTCGCCGAGGGGACGCCGACTTGCTGCGCCATCGGCCCGGCCGCCGCCGACCAGATCGACGCGATCACCGGCGACCTGGCGCTGCTCTGACCGTCAAGCCCGGACCAGGACCCTGGCGGTCCTGGACAGCTCATGGTTCACCGCGTCGAGGTCGAACTGATCCCGGTCGAAATCCGCGGCCGAGGCCAGCCCGAGCCACGCCACCGCGGCCCGGTGGTCCTCGTGACCCGAGTCGGATAGCACTGCCAGCAAGCGGTAATAGCCGCTGATGCCGCCGCAGCCCTCCGGCGGGCAGGCACGTTTCCCGGCCGTGCAGCGCGGATACGCGACGCCGGGCTCGGCCGGCTGGACCGCCTCGACGGCAACGGCGTGCCGCCAGCTATCGCCGAAGTCGTACTCGTAGTCGAAGTGGTCGCCTGGCCAGTCGGCTACCGCGGACAGCCGCTTGCCCGCGTCGCTGCGGATGTACTCCAGCTCAGGATCGCGCATTCCGTAGTGACCGGCCGTCGTCTCGAAGACGTGCAGGTGACAGTCCTGCCAGCCGAAGCCGGCCTGGATGACCGCGTGCAGGCGCTGCAGGCTGATGTCCGAGGGCACCTCGAACCGCCGCCAGATCGGCGGCTTGCTGCCGCGGAGCGTCACCTTGATGCGGTGAATGTTCCGCGGGGATCGCGTTCTGGCCGTGCTCGTACCGTGCTCGGGCTGGTCCTGGCCCGCCCGCGGAAGCAGTGCTAGCCGGGCGCGCAGCAGTTCGGTGTTGTCTTCGACGCCGTCGAGCTGGTCCCGTTCGACCGGACAGGCGGGCCTGGCCAGCGCGTCTTCAAGGATCGCGCGGGCCACCACGCCGTCGTAGTCCCGGTACCGCACTCCCCGGTCCCGGCCGATCGCGCGGTACTGCGTCCGCAGCCGGCCGGAGTAGTCGCACACATACACGTCCTTCACCCCGCCGCCGAGCGCGTAGTCGATGAGCGTGACGAGTGCGTGCGTCCGCTGCCCGTAGCTGAAGGTGACGACGAGCGACCGCTGCTCGCCGTAGCTGTCCTCGTACCCGAAGCACCGGCCCGGCTTCGGCGCCCCGAGTCCGCCGCCCCACGGCACGTCGGGCCGGCCGTCGGCGACCATCTGCGCGGCGGCGGTCGACGCTGCCAACCTGACTTCGGCGGGTCCCACCGCCGCGAGCGCGCGCAGCATCGCGAGGGCTTCGTCCCGCCGGTCACCCGCGGCGGCTGCGACGAGCGCGAGCAGCGGCTCGGCCACGTTGGCTCCCGCCGGTGCCGAGCGGCGCAGCTCGGCGATGAACTGGCTCGCGGCGACCTCGGCCGTGACCTGGTCGCAGTCGGGCTCAAGCAGCGGCGCGAACCAGGACAGCACGTCGTCGAGCGACTGCTCGACGCCCGCAAGGAGGCCCGCAGCGAGCAGCGACTCGAGCGCGTCCTCGGCGGTTGGCGCGGCCTCGATCAGCCGGATCGCCTCGGTCGGCTGACCCGTCTCGCTCGCCAGCCGGCGCAGGTAGGCCAGCCGGCTCAGCTCCGCGGTGTCCCACAGCGGCGGCTGAGAGTCGTCGGGCACGGCGACGAGGTGGCGCGGAGGCTTGCCCGAGCCAGGCGCAAACCTTTTCGGCATGCGTCCCATCGTGTCGCACGGTCGTCGGCGCGCGCGCGTCGTTGGCGGACTGCGCGTGTCGGTTCGGATGGGGATCCACACCGGCGAAGCCGAGGTTCGCCGGGCAGCCTAGCCAGGTCAGAAATGTCGGCGGACCCGGGTACCGTCGTCGCGCCATGACCGAGCTGGCGCCGGCGACGATCTTTCCTGACTGCCATGACTGCGCGAGATTCCGCAGCGGGCCCGCTGCCGTCTGCCTGGCGTGCGCCAGCGACCAGATCAGCCGGCCGGGGCCCGGCGCGTGCCCGGTGTGCGCGCAGCACATCGCGAACGACGGGCGCTGTCCGAACGAGCTGTGCCACCAGCCAGGGCGTCGCGTCGGCAGGATCCGCGCGATCGGTTACCAGGTCGGCCCGCTGCGGCGTGCGATCCACAGCTACAAGTACGGCGGGGTGCGCACCTGGTCCGTGCCGCTAGGCCGGTTACTGCTGGGCTGGCTCGAGCAGAACATGACTGCGGACCCACCCGATCTCATCGTCGTCAATCCGGGCTACCCGGCCGCGGCGGACGGTCAGCCGCTCGGTCACACCGAGACCGTGCTGCAGGAGGCCGCCAGGGCGGACGTCGCGCACCGGTGGCCGTTCGACACCGCGGCGCCCGCGGCTATCGTCAAGACCCGGCAGACGCTGAAGTCGGCGGACGCGCAGGCGTGGTCCAAGCGCGCGACGGCGCGGGAGGTGCGCGACGCCCTGGCCGTTCCCGACCCAGGCCGTACCGTCGGCCGCTTCATCCTCGTGTACGACGACGTCTGCACGACGGGTGGCCAGCTGGACGCCGTCGCCGACTGCTTACTCGACCAGGGCGGTGCGGCCAGAGTCGAGGGCGTCGTTCTCGCCAGGGCGCCCTGGCGCGGTACTCGGGGCGACCGCGGGCCAGCGCTCGGAGGCTGACGGTCCGCATTCGTCGCGCACCGCGCGCTGTCAGTCGAAGTGGCTAAGCCAGGTGACCAGGCCCTGGGTACCGACGCAGCGGCGGCGGATCGCCATGACCGCCGTGACACTCGCCAGCGCGGGATCTCCGGTGACCGCAGACCGGGTGATACGGCCGCGTTCCCTCCTCGGAACGGTCAGCTTCCGGCTTCCCGGCCGTGTTCGGTCTTCGGAACGGTCTCCCGGCCGAGCGCGAGGTCTCTCGCCCGAGCCGGCGGCATGCGCGCGCCTTCGGCGTATGCCGCCTCGTACTCCGTGTCGCCCATCAACTCCCTGACCCGGCGCTGCTCGCGCTCGCGCAGGTCCTGCTCGGCCGGCGACCAGAAGATCGTGTGCATGGCGAGCGATGCGTTGATGTCGACGTCGCCGGCGCCGAACAGGCACGCCGCCCGGTCCAGGTCGCCTTGCCAGGACGCGACACACGCGGCGGCGAAGATCATCTCGCCGACGAGCAGGCCGGCTCCCATCCGGCGGCCGAACAGCAGCGCCCCGCGGATGAGCGGGGCGGCCTCCGCCGTCCGGCCCTGGATCAGCCGCAGCAGGGCCAGGTTGGAGCGCGTGAGGTGGAGGATGAAGTCGCCGCCGATCTGATCGGCCAGCGCGGCGGCCTGCTCGAGGTACCGGTTGCCCTCCTCAATGCGGCCGGCGTGCAACTCGATGCTGAACAGGTTCTCGAGCTCGGCGGATTCCAGCAGCAGGTCGCCGGCCTCGCGGGAGCAGGCCAGCGCCTCCGCATGGAAGCGGCGCCGCTCATCCGGGTTGCCCGCGGTGGCGGCGACCCACTGCAGGCACTGCCCGGTGAACTGGACGTCGCCGATGTCCCTCGCGATGACCAGCGCCCGCCTGGCGAACGCGTGACCAGCGGCCGTGTTCCCGTCGGCAAGCGAGGACGCCATGAGCTGCCCGAGCGCCACGGCCTCGGCGTGGCGGTCGCCGACCGCCCTGGCCAGTCCTAGCGCCCGCTCGCCGTATGTCTGCGCAGCGGCGAGCTCGGCTGCGTCGCTGCGTCGCAGCATGCCGAGGATCATGGCGCTCGTGCCCATCGCCTCGGCCAGCAACGGGGTCGGCGGCAGGTCGCTCCGGTCAAGGACAGGACGCAGGTAGCCGAGCACTTCAGCGTGCCCGCGGGTCAGCGTGAACCGGTACAGCCACACGCCGAGCCGCATCAGGTCATCGGTCCGGTCCTCGGCCGAGAGGTGCTCGAAAACCGCCCGCAGGTTGTCCCACTCCGCGTCGAGCCGGTGCAGCCACTCGCCCTGCCCGTGACCGCTCAGCGCGGGCGCGCCGGCCGCCGCGAGGGCGAGGTAGTACGCGGTGTGCCGGTCCCTGATGCGCAGCACCTCCTCGTCGCCCTCGGCTCGCAGCAGTTCCTGGGCGCTGTACTGCCGGATGGTCTCGAGCATGCGGTACCGGACGGCCTGCGGCGAGTGATCGGCGATCACCAGGCTCTTGGCGACCAGCGAGCCGAGCAGGTCCATGACGTCGAGCGCGTCGACGGTGTCGGACCCGCAGACCGCCTCGGCCGCCTCGAGGTCGAACCCGCCGGCGAACACCGACAGCCTAGTCAGCGTGCTGCGTTCGGCCTGCGAGAGCAATCCGAACGACCAGTCCACCGTCGCCTGCAGCGTCTGCTGGCGGGGCATGGCGTTGCGACTGCCGCCGGTCAGCAGCCGGAACCGCTGGTCGAGCCGGGCGGCTATCTGCGCCAGCGACATCGACGACAGCCGCGCCGCGGCTAGCTCCAGCGCGAGCGGGATGCCGTCCAGTCGGCGGCAGATCGTCGCCGCGAGCGGTGCCGACTGCTCGTCGAGCCGGAAGTCAGGCTGCAGCGCGCGGGCGCGCTCGGCGAACAGCAGCACCGCGTCGCTGTGCGCGAGGCCGGCTGCGGTGTCGGCATCGGCGTCCGGCAACGAGAGCGAGGGAACGCGGTAGACGCGCTCGCCGTCGATTCCCAGCGGTTCCCGCGAGGTGGCGAGGAACCGGACACCGGAGCAGTGCCGGATCACCTCGTCGCAGAACTTGGCGGCGGCGTCGATGAGGTGCTCGCAGTTGTCCAGCATGATCAGCGTGTGCTGGTCGGACAGCGCGTCGGTGATCGTGGCGGCGAGCGTCGGGCCGCCGCTGTGCTCGGTGACGCCGAGAGCGGCAGCGACCGCGACCGGGATCTGCTCGCCGTCGGTCAGCGGTGCCAGCTCGGCCAGCCAGACGCCGTCCGGGATCGTGCTGATGAGCTCGGCGGACGCCTGCAGGGCCAGTCGCGTCTTGCCGCTGCCGCCTGCGCCGGTGAGCGTGACCATCCTGGCCGAGGTGACCAGCTCGCGCACGTCAGCCAGCTCGGTCTCGCGGCCGATGAACGCGCTGACCAGAGTCGGGAGGTTGTTCGGCAGGTCGGGGTTGTCGAGCGACGCCAGCGGCGGGAACGAGGCCGGCAAGAACTCGGCCGCCAGCTGGTACACCTGCTCGGGCCGGCCCAGGTCCTTCAGCCGATGCGGTCCGAGGTCCGCCATGGCGACGCCGCCGGGCAGCGAGTCGGCGAGCAGTTCGGCGGTCGCACCGGACAGCAGTACCTGACCCCCGTGCGCCGCCGCTTCCAGCCGCGCGGCGCGGTTCACTACTGGCCCGAAGTAGTCCCGGTCGCGTTCCTCGCACGCGCCGGTGTGCAGTCCCATCCGCACCTGGATCGGCTGGCTCGTCGGCCAGGCCTCACCGCCCAGCGCGCGCTGCGCGGTGAGCGCCGCGCAAACCGCCGCGTTCGGTGTCGAGAAGGCGGCGCAGAACGCGTCGCCGACCGTCTTGAAGACATACCCGCCCGCGTCCTCGATGGCCGACCGCAGGATCTGGTCGTGCCGTCGCAGCGCTGCCGTCATCGGCTCGGGCTCGGCTTCCCACAACCTGGTAGAGCCCTGAATGTCGGTGAACAGCAGCGTGACCGTTCCGGACGGAATCAGGGCAGGCTGGGACACAGGCGCAGGATAAGCGCGATCCGGCCCGCCGGGATAGGGTCGGATCGTGGCGAGTCGCGACGTGCGCGTTGTCTACACGAAATACGACGGCAGCCTGCACTGGCATCACCCCATGCGGTACCTGGGCGTGGACGAGCACGGGACGTGGCTGGGCGCGCCTGCCAGAACTGCCATCCAGCGCGGCAGCGAGCCGCCGGTCGTGGTGGAGTGGCCGTTTGTGCAGCTCATTCCCGACGGGCAGTGGTGGACGGCTGCGTTCAATGGCGAGTCGGCCGCCACGGAGATCTACTGCGACATTGGCTCGCCGCCTCGCTGGCTGCACCCAGGCGAGGTCACCATGGTGGACCTGGACCTCGACGTGCTGCGGATCCGCCGCGACGGACAGGTGCGGCTGGTCGACGAGGACGAGTTCGCCGAGCACCAGGTGCGGTACGGATACCCGGCCGATGTGATCCGGCAGGCCGAGCACGCGGCGGCGTGGCTGCTCGCGGCGGTCCAGGCCCGAGCTGAGCCGTTTGACACCGGCTACCGCGGCTGGCTGGACATGATCAGCGCCGATGCTGGCGCCATAGTCGGGTCATCCGCCGCGGTCAGCGAGGAGCCAGCCGACGGCCGGGGCGCTACGGTCGACGGGTCGGTAGCGGCCGGCGACCCTGACTAGCGCCCCGCCGGGAACAGCGAGGAGGAGGCCGGTCAGGCGGCTCACGGCGTCGTGACAACCGGCCCCAGGGGTGTCGCGACCGCCGCCAGCTCGGCGATCTGGGCCGGAGGAAAGTTCGTCCAGGCGGCCCGCGGGTCGCGGTCTTGATGCACGTAGGTGTCGAGGAACCGCTGCCAGCGGCGCAGGCCGTCGATTGCGACGTCCACCGGGAGGTCGCCCGCCTCGATCGCGTCGGCGAACTCGTCGAGGTCGAGCATGCGCTGATGCCTGCCGTCCAGCGGCACCATGAGGTCGATGTACAGGTCGCGCACGATGACCTCGGTGCCGCTGTCGGTGACGTGCAGGAGGTCCACGTACCAGGTGGCGCGCTGTGGCCGGTCGGCGTCCACGCCCGGGGTCAGCTCGCCGCCGGCTGAGATCATGAACTGCCATGGCGGGAAGGACAGCCCGACCCCGACGTCGGTCAGCACGTAGGCCCGCTCCAGCAGCGTCTGCCCAGGCCACGGTCGGAAGCGATCGGACAGCGCGAACTCGTAGGCCACCACGCTGCCCGACCGCAGCCCTGGCAGCGGCCCGAACAGCGGGTCCTCGGCACCGAACGCGCCACGCCACACCTCGACAGAGTCCACCGGCTAAGTCTCCCGCACGCCGCGCCCCCATCCGCGCCGTATCCGCTCTCGTCGAGCCAGCCGAGTCCGGCGCCCCGCCGGGTTAGGAGCTCTCCGCGTGCGCCCACGGCGTCACGTCTGCGGCCCGAGGGCGGAGCGGCGTGAGATAGCCTCGGCTGAGTGCCGAAGCTGTCCCCGCGAGTCCGTGTGCTGCTCATTTTCGTTTGCGGCCTCGTGCTGGTCGACACGATCTTCTTCGCAGCGCTGACGCCGCTGCTGCCGCACTACGCCAGCGTGGCGCACCTCAGCAAGGCGGGCGCGGGCATCCTCGTCGCCTCGTATCCGCTCGGCACCCTCATCGGCGCGCTGCCCGGCGGCACGCTGGTCGCCCGGCTCGGCGACCGGGTCGTCGTACTGCTCGGCCTGACCCTGATGAGCGTGTCGACCCTGGTCTTCGGCTGGTCCTCGGCAGCCACGACCCTCGACGCCGCCCGGTTCGTGCAGGGCCTCGGAGGCGCCTGTACCTGGGCTGCGGCGCTTGCCTGGCTGGCCAACGCGGCGCCATCCGACCGCCGCGGCGAGCTGATCGGCAGCGCGATGGCCGCTGCGGTAGGCGGGGCGCTCCTCGGGCCCGTCGTCGGCGCGGTCGCGAGCAAGGTCGGCACCGGCCCGGCGTTCTCGGCCGCGGCCGTGGTCGGCGCGGTGCTGATGGTCACGTCGTTCTTCGTCCTCAGCCCCAGCCAGGTCGAGCCCCAGCGGCTGCGACACGCGCTTCCTGCGCTGCGCGATCCGCACGTCGTCGCCGGTCTGTGGCTGACGGCGCTGGCGGGCGTCTCGTTCGGAGTCGTGGATGTGCTGGCACCGCTGCGCCTCGGTCGGCTGGGCGTCACTGCCACGCTTATCGCCGTGACGTTCCTGGCGTCCTCCGCGATAGAGGCGGGCTTCGCCCCGCTGACGGGTCGGCTGTCCGACCGTCGGGGCCCGTTGGTCCCGCTGCGAATCTCGCTCGCGATCGCCATCGTCGTCAGCCTGCTGGCCCCGGCTGTGGCCCCCGCCGCGGCGCTCATCCCGCTGCTGATTGTCGGCATGCCCGCCTACGGGACGCTCTTCACCCCCGCGATGACGCTGGTCAGCGCCGGCGCGGACCGGTTGCAGCTGAACCAGGGCCTGGTGTTCGGGATGGACAATCTTGCTTGGGCGGCTGGCCAGGGCGTCGCGGCGGCGGGCGGCGGAGCCATCGCACAGGCCACCTCAGACCTGGTCCCCTACGCGCTGCTCGCGGGGGCGTGCCTGGCGTCGCTGCTGGTGCTCGGCCCGGCGGGACGGCGCGTGGCCGCCAGGGTGCTCGCACACGCGACGGCCGCGAGCGGAGTTCCGGCGGAGCTGTCTGGGGAGCAAAGCCCGTAGCGAGTCCGGCGTCGTGTTGCTGGCCGTCACGGCGGGCGCCGATCCAGCGACGTCGGCGGCTGGGCCAAGCTACTCGGCGCGCCTGACTGAGAGATCTCCCTGCTCGCCCGCATGTACTCGGCAATTCGGTCGCGGAGCGTGAACGTGACGCGGAGGGTAGGACCGAAGTCACCGACGTCGCGGCCGCGCAGGCCGATCAGGCCGGCCACGCCCAGTACCACCGCGATGCCACCGAGCCACAGCAGCGGCGCCGCCGACACCGTGCCACCGGGCAGCTTGGGCGTGTGCGTGAGCGGCGAGATGTCTGTCATCCAGGTTGGCCAGTTGAGCGCAGCACCGAACACCGCTATCACCTCAGCCAGCGCCACCGCGGTCCACGCCAGCGCGACCGACTCCCAGGGCAGCAGCCCGACGAGTGCGACGGCGAGGCCGGCCAGCACTAGTGCGGCGGGTAGCTTGGCCAGCGCGGCGACAAGCAGCCTGGGCACCTCAGTGCTCACCGACCCGGTGAGCAGGCCGTAGCCGACGCCAGCCGACAGGCCTGCGGCCGCGACGAGCACGCCGCTGCCGACCACGGCGACGCTGATGTGGCTGAGCCCCCACCTGATCCGGCTCGCGGCCGTCGCCAGCACTGGCTCAGCCAGGTTCCCGGTCTCCTCGGTGCGCAGCCTCAGCACCACGGCGGTCGCGTACGCGGTGGTGCCGAGGATCGCCAGCAGCATGAGCGCAGACATGAAGGAGTCGACGACTGTGGCCTGATACCCGACCCGAAGGAGGTACCGCCGTAGCGGGACGCTGGCACCGAGGATCGATCCGATCCCGCTGGCAGCCGCGCCGAAGGCCGCGAAGACGAACACGTACCCGGCCAGCCAGCCTGCGAGCGGACCCCGGTGCAGCCGCCACGCCAGGCCGAAC